>JBOGYZ010000198.1:0-20735 GCA_050697015.1 Solirubrobacterales bacterium | reverse complement strand
CCCCCCCCCCCGGGGGGGGCTCGGCCCCCCCCCCCCGGCCCCCCCCCCCCCCCACCCGCCCCCGCTGTTTTGCGGGCCAAAAACCCCTCTCTTTTTTTTTTTTTCCGCCCCGTCAACACGGAGGTCTCGTGAGGGAGGCGGGGGAGCCGGGGTCGGGGCTCGATTCCGCCGCTGGGTGGGCGGTGCGGCCCTTCCGCCTCACGGCGCTCTATCCAGCCGCCGAACGGACGCTCTTGCAGCTCATCGGCGACGGCACGAAGTACGGCATCACCCCCGGCGAAGGCTGGGAAGGCGGATCCGACCCCTGGACCGCCCCCACGGCCTGGAGCGCCTGGGCACTCGCGGCACTCGCCGCCGAAGCACGCAGGAGCGGCGTGAGGGACCCCCGGACGAACCTCCCCGCTGTTCGTGAGGGAGAGGGTCCCCCCCGCCGGGCCGCGCTCTCGCTCGTCCGCGACCTCCGCCGCGCCACGACCCCCGCCGGCGCTCTCCCCGAGCGGGTCGGCGTCCACACTGGCATCCCGACCTCGACCACGCCGCTGCTCTGGTCGAGCGCCTTCACCGTCCTCGCGCTGCGCGAACTCTGGCCCTGACGCGAGCGCCCGCTACGGCACGCGCCAGCGGTGCAGCGAGTTGCGGTAGCTGAGCGTCCGCTCCGCGCCCTCGCGGCCTGGGCCTCGATGCGCGACGGAGTCAGCAATGCCCAGTGCGACGGGTCGCGCAGCCGCTCGATCCCTTCCTGCCAGGCCTTCGCCTCGCCGTCGTCGTCGGTCACGAAGTCGGGGACGACGACCCAGCCGCCCGGCCTCACCACGCGCCGCATCTCCTCCAGCACCCGGATCGGCGCCGGGATGTGATGGAGGCTGAAGCGGGTGATCGCGCCGTCGAAGAAGTCGTCGGGGAGGTCGAGCGCGGTCGCGTCGCCGACCTCGAAGCTGACGTTCGCGGCTCCTTCCGCGTCGGCGCTCATCGTCGGGCTGCGCGCGAAGGCATCGGCCTGGTGCGCGAACTCATCGCGGATCGACGTGCTGTGGGAATCGGTGATCTCGCTCATCGGCTCATCGTCGGAAACGGCCGTCGCCTCTTATCGCGTTCGCAGTAATCCGCGAATAGCGCGGAGAAGTGCGAACTCACCCGGCGGAGGGCAGCTGGGCGAGGGCGGCGGCGACGGCCTCTTCCGCCGTCTCGGCCGGGATGACACCCGGGGCGCCCTCCATCCGGTCGCGGCCGGTGAGCGTCCAGCTATGCAGGGTGACGACGGTCCGCCCGATCGTCCGCGCGTGCCCGATCTCCGAGAGCGTCCCCCACTCCCCGCCGATCGCGATCACGACCTCGCCCGACCCGACCACCGCCAGGTTCCGCGCGTGCCCGATCCCGGTCGCGACGACGTGCGTGCAGTCCGGGTTCGCTTCCCCCGGATCTGACCCAGGCAGCACCCCGATGACCTCACCGCCGGCGCCCGCCGCACCGCGAGCGACAGCCGCCATGACTCCAGTGCGCCCACCGCAGACGACGATCGCGCCTGCCTCGGCCAGCAGCTTGCCGACCTCCTCTGCCAGCCGCCAAACCTCCGAACCCTCCTCCGCCCCACCCGCCCCGATGACCGCGACCTGCCGCCGCCGATCAGTCATCGCGCCGGCTGCGCGCTCGGAGCGATGCGGGTGGGCCCTGGACGAACCTCCCGCAGTTCGTGAGGGAAGGGCCCGCCCGCATCGCTCACGCAGCCCGCCTCTCGTCAGTCCGCCGTCCCTGCATCTGCCCCATCAGCTCCAAAGCCCCGGCCTTATGCAGCGGTTCGTTCAAGTTCCCGCACTTCGGACTCTGCACGCAGCTCGGACACCCACTCTCACAAGGACACTCCGCAATCAGCCGCTCGGCATCCCCCAGCAACCGCTCGAACTCGTCGTAGCCACGTTTCGTTATCCCGACACCGCCCGGATGCCCGTCGTAGATGAAGATCGTCGAGCGGCCGGTCTGGAAGTGGACGTTGGTGGAGAGCCCGCCGATGTCCCAGCGGTCGCACATCGCGATCAGCGGCAGCACCGCGATCTGCCCGTGCTCGGTCGCGTGCAGCGCCCCGAGCAGCACGTCGGGCGGCAGCGTGCCGAAGTTGCCGTCGGGCAGGACGTACCAGAGCGCCTGGGTGACGAAGCTCTGCTCGGGCAGCTCCAGGGCGACGATGTCGATCGGTTCGTTGTCGGAGATCGACACCCGTTGGAAGGCGATCACCTGCTCGGTCACCGACACCTCGCCGAAGTTCAGCTGCACCCCCGCCACCTCACGCTGCTCGTGGATGCGCTCGATGTAGATGTCGGTCTCCTTTTTCGGCCGCGTGTACCAGTCGCCGTCGAAGCTCGACACCAGCGCCCGCCGCTCCCGCACGTCGAGTTGCTCCACCTCGTAAGAGCGCCCCAGGTGCAGGTAGACC
Source organism: Solirubrobacterales bacterium (assembly GCA_050697015.1). Classification (GTDB taxonomy): domain Bacteria; phylum Actinomycetota; class Thermoleophilia; order Solirubrobacterales; family 70-9; genus VAYN01. The sequence goes on along the minus strand of JBOGYZ010000198.1, from coordinate 18,307 downwards.
GCGCCCGGATGGATCGTGGTGAACGCCCGCTCCGCCTCGACCAGCCCGAGCATCTCCCCCGACCCGCGCTCGATCACCGCCACCGACTCCGCCGAGGCCGAGCGCAGGGGGATGCGCGAGGCGACGAACTCGTTGCGCCCCGGCGCCAGCCGCCCGTGCGCCTTCCGCAGCTCCCCCGCCTCCAGCAGCCGCTCCGCCCGCTCCCGCCAGCCCGGGCCGAAGAACTCGTCGTCCGCGTCTGACAGCGGGATCTCGTACGCCGCCGCGATCAGGTGGCGCATCGCGATCTGCTCGTTGGCGTGGTCGAGGATCGCCGCCTCCACCGGCCGCCCGAGGAACTCGTCCGGGTGCCGGCAGAAGAACTGGTCGAGCGCGTCCTGCCCGGCGACGTACACCGCCAGCCCGCGCCGCCGCCGCCCCGCCCGTCCCCACATCTGCCGCAGGCTCGCCACGGTCCCGGGGAAGGTGACGCAGATCGCCGCGTCGAGCTCGCCCACGTCGATCCCCAGCTCCAGCGCGTCGGTCGCCACGACCGCGAGCAACTCCCCTCGCGAGAGCCGGTCCTCGATCTCGCGCCGCTGCTGAGGCGTATAGCCGCCGCGATAGGGAGCGATCCGCGCGGCCAACTCTTTTTTCCCCCGCCGCTCGAGGTTTTCCCGGGCGAAGCGTTGGATCAGCTCGATCCCTCGCCGCGATTTCAGGAAGCAGATCGTCCGCACGCCCTGGGTGACGAGCTCGGCGAGCAGGTCCGCCGCCTCGGCCAGCGCCGAGCGCCGTGCCCCGGTCGCCGCGTCGATCAGCGGCGGGTTCCACATCACCACCTCGCGCCCGGCCCGCGGCGCGCCGTCGTCGTCGATCAGCTCGAACTCGGTGCCGACCAGGCGCTCCGCCAGCTCCTCGGGGTTGGCGATCGTCGCCGAGGCGAGCAGGAAGCGCGGGTCGGCCCCGTAGGCGCGCGCCGTCCGCCGCAGCCGCCGCAGCACGTTGGCGACGTGGGATCCGAAGACGCCGCGGTAGGTGTGCGCCTCGTCGACCACAACCCACTCCAGGTTCGCCAGGAAGTCGCCCCATTTGCGGTGGCTGGGGAGGATCCCGACGTGCAGCATGTCGGGGTTGGTGAGGATCAGGTTCGATTTGCGCCGGATCGCGGGGCGCTCCTCTTTCGGCGTGTCGCCGTCGTAGATCGCCTCGCGGAGGCCGGGCGGGCGCAGTTGGGCGAGCTTGCGCGCCTGGTCCTGGGCGAGCGCCTTGGTCGGATAGAGGTAGAGCGCCCGCGCCTTCGGCTGCCGCGCGATCCCGTCGAGCACCGGCAGGTTGAAGGCGAGGCTCTTGCCCGAGGCGGTGCCGGAAGTGACGATCAGGTCGGAGCTCGGCGCCGTCTCCCAGGCGCGCAGCTGGTGCGAGTAGAGCGACTCGATCCCGGCGGCGCGGAGGCGCTTGATGAGGTCCGGCGCAAGCTCGGGTGGGAGCGAGACCGGCTTCGCGGTCCGGTCCGGCTCGGAGGTCTCGGCGACGATCCGCCCGTCCCGCCGCGCCGGAGCGATGGCGATACCCCACTGCGTGTCGATGATCTGCGAGCGCGCCATCAGCCGACTCCCCCGCGCACGACCTCGCCGGCAAGGCGCATCGCCTGGAGGGAACTGTGGTCGTGGATGCGGAGGATGTCGGCGCCGGAGCGCACGGCAAGGGTCACCGCGGCGACGGTCCCCCACTCGCGCTCCCCCGCGGGGAGCCGCTCCTCCCACGACGCGGCCAGCACCGCACCGATGAAGTCCTTGCGCGACAGGGACACGTAGAGCGGCAGCCCGAGCGCCTTCAGCTCGGCGAGCCGCCGCATGATCTCGAGGTCCTGCTCGGGCGAGAGGTCGAAGTCGAGGCCCGGGTCGATCGCGATCTGCTCGTCGCGCACCCCCAGGTCCCGCATCCGTCCCACCCTCTCCTCGAACCACGCCACCAGACGGTCGACCACGTCGTCGTAATCGCGCCAGGGTCGGTCGACCCGCGGCGGCCCCTCGATGTGCATCAAGACATAGCCACAGCCGGTGGCGGCGACCAGCTCGAACATCTCGTCGCACCCTCCGGAGATGTCGTTGACGCAGGCCGCCCCCGCGTCGAGCACGCGCCGCGCCGTCTCGACCTGGAAGGTGTCGGCGGAGACCGGGGCCGCGGCCGCCATCCCCTCGATCGCCGGGACCAGCGCCGCGCACTCGTCCTCGACCCCGACCGGCGGCCCGCTGCGCGCCGCCACCGCGCCCACGTCGAGCATGTCGAAGCCCGCCTCAGCAAGCCCGATCCCGTCGGCGATCGCCTGCTCCGGAGTGCCGCTCCGCGCCCCCTCGAACATCGAATCCACCGTCACGTTCACGATCCCGGCCGCCACCGGTCGGGCCAGATCCAGAGTCAAATCAGAAAGCCGCCACTCCACCATCGCTACGGTAGCGAGCGGCCGATGTCGCTCGCCTGCGTCTACACCGACCTGGACGGGACCCTCCTCGGGAAGGGAGGCGCCCTCTTCCTCGATCGCGAGGGGAATTTCTCGATGGCGCCCGCCCGCGCGCTCGAGGCCTGCGCCCGCGCCGGGGTCGAGGTCGTGATCATGTCCGGCCGCCGCGAACCCCAGGTCCACGAGGCCGCCCGCCTGATGGGCCAGCGCTCCTACATCTACGAGGCGGGCTGCGCCTTCACCATGGACGGCGAGGTGACGCTCCTCACCGGCGAGCTGCAGCCCGACGAATACGAGGGCACGGTCTATGAACAGATCGAGCGGCGCGGCATCCCCGACATGCTCTTCGAGCACTTCCAGGGGCGGCTCGAGTACCACTCGCCCTGGCACCACGGCCGCCAGCACTCCCACCTCTTCCGCGGCAAGGTCGACGTCGACGAGGCCAACGCCCTGCTCGGCGAGCACGGCGACGACGACCTCCGCTTCCTCGACAACGGCGCGATCGGCACGCCGATGAAGACGGTCGAGGGCCAGACCCACGCCTACCACCTGGTCCCGCGCACGGTCTCCAAGGCCGCCGCCGTCGCCGCCCACGCGCGCGCCCGCGGCTTCGCCACAGAGGACTGCATCGCGGTCGGCGACTCGGTCGAGGACCTCGAGGTCGCCGCCACGGTCGGCCGCTTCTTCGTCGTCGCCAACGGCCCCGAGGGCGACCCCGGCCTGCGCGCCTACCTGCCCCAGTTCGGCAACGTCACCGTCACCGAGGGCACCAACGGGGACGGCTTCTACGAAGCGGTCGTCGCGTCCCTGATGGAAGAGCGCTGAGCGCGCGCCGCGCCGGTGAGCGAGCGCGGCTCCTCTGCCACCGGCTCGCCGATCCGCGGTGCGTCCGGATTAAGCGCCGGACCTGACGCCTTCGCCGTCTCCGCCAGCGCCTTGCGCCGCGGCCGCTTGATCCGCCAGTACTCCGCCCCGAAGTAGGACCCGAGCACGAGCGCCGCCGCCACCACCTGTGCGATCAGCCCCTCCACCGTCGGGAAGACCGCGAACCACAGGCCGACCCAGCCGGGGATCGCCAGCGCCACCGTCGTTTCCGGCAGCCAGCCCGCCAGCTGCATCTCCTGCACCGACTCGCCGACCATCACGATCAGGACGACGCCGAGCATCACCCCGGTCAGCACCAGCATCCGCTTGTAGGGCATGCGCTTGTGGGCGAGGAAGGTGACGACGCCGACGACCGCGGTCAGCGCCAGGCCGAGCGCGACGCCCTCGAGCACCGTCCCGGCCCCGTAGGACAGCCGCAGGTTCTGCAGGAAGAGGACGACCTCGAAGCCCTCGCGGTAGACCGAGGTGACGCCGAGCAGGACCAGCCCCCATATCGCGGCGCGGCGCCCGTCGATGCCGCCGGACTCCGCGCCCGAGAGAATCTTCTTTTTCTGCCGGTTGCGGTTCTGGATCCAGCCGGTCCAATAGACCTTGTGGAAGAACCAGTTCATGACCACGAGCAGGACGATCACCGCGAGGAGGCCGGTCGCCGCCTGCACCGCGAGCCCGCTGCCGCCCAGTTGTCCCAGCACCCATGCGGCGAGGAACCAGGTGGCGACGCTGGCGAGGAAGCCGGTCGCCGCGCCGAGCGCGATCGGCCGCCGGTAGACCTGCGCGGCGCCGACCATGCTGGCAGTGACCGCGGCGAGGACGAGGATGGTCTCCAAACCCTCGCGGAAGACAAGGAGGGCGCTGTCGAGGACGACCGCGCCGTGGCTGAGGTGCTCGCCGGCGTCCGGTTCGGGGGTGCCGCCGTGCGCGCTGAACGCGCTCCAGGCAAGTAGCGCCACGAGCAGGCCGCCTAGGTAAAGTGGCCAGTGGCGACGCAGCGGTTGTCCGGTCGCCGTCAAGACACAACATCTTAGGGAACCCTGATGAGGGGCGCCTAAAAGGAGGAGAGTTGGCAGCCGACACGGCGACCGTCGCGGAGCAGGAGTACCTCGAGTCGATGTTCTGGATCGACGAGGCGGGGCTGCCGATGACCGGTGCCAACATCGCCCGGGCGATGCAGCTCTCCGCCCCGACCGTCCACGAAATGGTCGGCCGCCTGGTCAAAGACGGCTACGTCGAACGGAACCCCGACAAATCGCTCGCCTTCACGGAGGAAGGCCGCGAGAAAGCTTCCTACATCGTCCGCCGCCACCGGATGATCGAGCGCTTCCTCACCGACGTGCTGAAGATCCCCTGGGACGAGGTGCACGAGGAGGCCGAGCGGATCGAGCACGCGATGTCACCCGTGCTGGAGGAGCGGATGCGCGCCGCGATCGGCGACGCGACGACCTGCCCGCACGGGCACCCGATCGTCGAGGGCATCCGCGAGCGCGGCTCGCTGCTGGCCGACGTCGAGGTCGGCGCCGACGTGGTCGTGCTGCGTTTCGAGAACGAGGCCGAGGAGCTCCTCCACTACCTGATGGACGCGGGGTACCACCCCGGTCTCGAGGGCAAGGTCTCCGAGTCCGACGACGACCACGTGACGATCAAGTCCGCCGACGGCGACCACATCGTCACGCATTCCGTCGCCGAGACGGTCTCGGTCCGCGCCCACCCGGCGCCGCCGCCGCGCGCCGCGATCCCCGAGCAGCTGGTTCTTTCCAGCGACCGTTACGGGCGCTAGAGGACGAAGCGCCCTTCGTCCCCTGAGGCGACGATCTCGGTCGGCAGTGGCGTAGCCGTCAGGTCGACCGGGACCCAGCCGCGCCCGATCGGAGCGACGATCACCACCGCGTGCTGGTCGCCGACGGCGGTGAGTTCGGAATCGCTCCAGCGGACCGGCTCGCCGAAGGCCTCTTGGACCGCCGCGCTGGTGGCACCGACGTCGGCGGAGGCGATGCCGATCTCCGCGATCTCGACCAGCGACTCCGGTCCGAACTCCCCGCCCACGCTCTCGACATGCGAGCTCGCGATCAGCTCGACCACGTTGCCCGCCGCGTCGAGGAAGTAGACGCAGCCCGCGCCGACATCGGTGCGCACCGGGTCGCCGCCGAAGCTCAGCACCTCGTGGCGCTCGCGCAGCCACGCCACCGCCGCGCGGATCGAGTCGCCGGGGATGTTGATCGCGAAGTGGTAGCGGGCGTCGAGGGCGGGGTCGGCGCGCTCGAAGCGGATCGTCGAGTCGCGGAGCCGCACCTCGACCGCGTCGTCCTCCCGGCGCACGGGCAATCCGAGCCGCTCGCCGTAGAACGCGGCCTGCCCCTCCAGGTCCCCCGTCGCGATCGTCAACTGGCGGATCCGCATCGGACCTATCCTCCCGCATCGCCGCGGGAGCGACTCAGGTTTCGATCGGGACTTCGACGACGGGATTCGACGTCGGTTTCTTCGAGCCGCCCTCGGGCTCGCGCGTGACCATCACCAGGGTGACGTCCTTCATGCTTTCGATCGTGGTCGAGGCACGGCCCGCCTGGTCGGGCGCGAACAGCGCTGGGACCGGTTCGACGATGCCGTCGCGTTCCACCCACGCCTCCAGGATGCGGCCATTGGGCAGCTGTTCGATGCCGGTGAGGTGGACTTCGCCGCGGTCGTCTTCGGTGACCACCTTGGCGGCGACCCCGTTGGGGCCCGGTTCGACTTCGGTGGTGTGGGCACCGCCCGAGCCGCCGCCGGTGCCGACCGCGTAGCCGACCCCGCCCGCGATCGCGAGGATCGCCAGCGCCAGGCCCGCCAGCGGTTTCCAGGTCAACCCGCCGACGTTCAGGCCGCGCAGCCACTCGCCGATCCCGGGACGCGACTCGGCCCGCTGCCGGCGCTCCTCGGCGGCGGCGTCGGCGCGCACCTCGGCCATCAGCCGCTCCTTCAGCTCCGGCGGCGGCGCCTGGCTCTCGACCGCTTCCGGCAGCGCCTGCACCGCGGGCGAGAGCCAGCGCAGCTCCTCCTGGCAGCGCTTGCAACCGGCCATGTGTTTCTCCAGCCCGGCGACCTGCGCCGGCTCGAGGGCGTCGATCGCGTAGGCCGCGACTTCCTCTAGGCGGCTGTCGTGCTCGTGCTCGTTCATGCCAATCCCTCCGCCAACTCGCCCCGGATCTTCTCCAATCCGAGGCGCATCCGTCCCTTCACCGTGCCCAGCGGCACGTTCAGCATCCCGGCGATCTCCGACTGGCTGAAGCCACCGAAGTAGGCGAGCTGGATCACCTTCGACTGGTCGTCGGGAAGCTGGGAGAGCGCACCGCGCACCTCGGTCGCGGTCTCGTGGCGCATCGCCTCCTCGTCGGTCAGCTCCCCGGAGGGGCGCGACTCGATGATCTCGTCGTCGTCGAAGGTCATCTTCGGTGCTTTGCCGGCCTTGCTGCGGAGCACGTCGATCGCCCGGTTGCGGACGATGCTGAGCGTCCAGGAACGGACGCTGCCCCGTGCCGCGTCGAACTTGCCGCCGCTGCGCCAGATCGAGATGAACGCCTCCTGGATGCAGTCTTCGGCCGCGCCGCGTTCACCGAGGATCCGGTAGGCGAGCGAGAAGGCGGCGCCGCCGTGCCGGTCGTAGAACACTTCGAACGCCTCCGGATCCCTGCGGCCGATCCACGGCATCAGCTCCTCGTCGGCAAGTCGCTCGGCCTTCTCTCGTCGCACGGGCATCTCTGTACCCAACCTACGCGCGGCTGCCCAGGGCGGATCACCGAAACCGGATCCGGTACCGCTGCGGTCGCGGGCGAACCTAGGCGGGGGTGCCGGCGCGGAGCTTCTCGAGCGCCGAGGCGATGCGGGCGACACCCTCGGCGGCGTCGGCGGCGGGCACCGGCGCGAAGGAGAGCCGCAAGCTGTTCTCGCCGCCCGACATCATGAAGTCGGGGCCGGCGACGAAGGACACGCCCTCGCCTTTGGCCTCCGCCAGGAGCGCCTTGGTGTCGGTGCCCTGGGCGAGGTCGAGCCAGAGGAAATAGCCGCCTTGGGGGACGACGAAGACGGCCTCGGGGATCTTCTCGCGCAGTGCCTCGACCAGCGCGTCGCAGCGGGCCTTCAGCTCGCCCTTCACGAAGGTGATGTTCTCGTCGAGTACGCCCGACTTGCACAGCTCGAGGACGATCGACTCCGCCAGCATGTTCGGCGAGATGTACTGCTCGTTGGCGTGCTTGGACAGCTTCGCGATCACCTCGACCGGGCCGACCAGGTAGCCCACCCGGACGCCGGGGCTGACCGTCTTCGAGAACGACGACGCGTGAATCACCTTGTCGCCGGTGTCCATCGAGAGCATCGTCTCCAACGGCTCGCCCTCGAAGGGCAGCTCGCGGTAGGGGTCGTCCTCGAAGATGTAGAAGTCGTGCTCGGAGGCCAGCTCCACCAGCCGCCGCCGCTTCTCCACCGAGAGCGTGCAGCCGGCCGGGTTGTGGGCGTTGGGGATGACGTGGACGAACTCGATCGGAGCCTCGCCGACCGCAACCTCCAGCGCCCCCACGTCGAGGCCGTCGGCCTCCAGCGGGATCGGCACCAGCTCGGCGCCCAGCTGCTTCAGCAGCAGCAGCGTCCGGTCATACGTCGGCTGCTCGACCGCCACCCGCGTCCCCGGCTTCACCAGGTGCGCGAAGAGCATCGCGCCCGCCTCGAGCGACCCGTTGGTGACCATCACCTGCGCCGGATCGACGTCCCCATGCCGCTCCGCGATCCACTTGCAAAGCCCCGGATGCCCGATCCCGACTCCATAGGAAAGCGCCGTCTCCCAATCATCAGTAAGCGCCCGCTGCGCAGCCTCCTTCACCTGCTCGTGAGGAAGGATGTCGGCGCTCGGCGCCCCGCGTGCGAAAGAGATCGTGTCAGGCATAGGACGACCGAATCTAGCAACGCGGCACCGGCGCCGGTCACCCGACCTGGCCCCACTTATACTCGCGCCCCGATGAGGTTCTCCGGAACTTTCACGGCCGTCGTCGTCTGCGCGCTCTTGGTGATCGCTCCCGGCGCATCTGCCGCGACCACCGGCGGACCGCAGTCGGCAACCGCTCAGCTCAAAAATCCAGACCTGGGGTCTCCCGTCTACTGGCTCGGGAGGATCTTCCGGCACCACGACGGCAGTGGTCCATCCACCTTTCTCTACGCTCTCGGCCGCGACGAACTCGCGCGTCCGCTGCCAGGGCAGATGTCGCAGATCATCTACACCCCCGAGCTGATCCTCGACACCTGGAAGCCCGAAGCCTGGAGGCGTTTCGCGAGGACGACAGTCGGCAAGGCGCTTTGGACGTGGCGCTGCACTCGCTCGCGGTCGGTGCAACTGCCGCGGGGACGCGCCGTCATCTACGCCTCGTATCGCCGGGACTACTCCACCTGCCCTACCTCCCGACCGCGGCATTACTCGGCCCACGTGTTCCTGCCCGGCGCCGTGGTAGCGATCGGCGAGGCGACCTGTGCCACCTGCCTGGGGAACGCGCCTGCCTATGAATCATTCGGACCCATAGGAACGATCGCCCGCGGGCTGCGCCGCTGGCGGCCCGGCGAAGAAGCCGCGGCGGCGAACTAGCCGCGGAGGGTTTCGGCCGCGATCGCCGCGGTCTCGGTCGGGCTTTCGCCGACCCGGACGCCCTTTGCTTCGAGGGCGTCTTTCTTGGCCTGGGCGGTGCCCGAGGAGCCGGAGATGATCGCGCCGGCGTGGCCCATCTGCTTGCCGGGGGGCGCGGTGAAGCCGGCGATGTAGGCGACCACCGGCTTGGTGATCTCGGCGGCGATGAACTCGGCGGCCCGCTCCTCGGCGTCGCCGCCGATCTCGCCGACCATCACGATCAGCTCGGTGTCCGGGTCCGCCTCGTAGAGCTTGAGGACGTCGATGAAGTCGGTGCCGACGATCGGGTCGCCGCCGATGCCGACGATCGAAGAGTTGCCGGTCCCGGCCTGTTTCAGCTCGTTGCCGATCTGGTAGGTCAGCGTCCCCGACTTGGAGACGACGCCGATCGGGCCCGGGTCGAAGAAGGAGTCGGGGATGATCCCCACGTTCGCCTTGCCAGGCGAGAGCACGCCGGGGCAGTTCGGCCCGATCAGCCGGACGCCGGCCTCCTTGGCCTTCCAGTAGGTCTCGAGCATGTCGAGGACCGGGATCCCCTCGGTGATCGCGATGACCGTCTCGACGCCGGACTCGATCGCCTCGTTTATCGCGGGCGCCGCGAAGCGCGCGGGCACGAAGATCATCGAGGTGTTGGCGCCGGCCTCGGTGACGGCCTCCTTGATCGTGTCGAAGACCGGGGTCCCCTCCACGTCCTGACCGCCCTTGCCGGGAGTGACGCCCGCGACGAGGTCGGTCCCGTAAGCCTTGTTGCGCAGCCCATGGAAGGAACCCTCGCGACCGGTCAGCCCGGAGACGGCGAGCTTCGTGTCCTGGTCGACGATGATGCTCACGCGGCACCTCCCGCCAGTTCGACGACGCGGCGCGCGGCGTCCAGCATCGTCTTCTCTTGGTGCAGGTTCGGCAGGTCGGCCTCGGCAAGGATCGCCAGGCCCTCTTCGAAGTTCGTGCCGTCGAGGCGGACGACCAGAGGCATCCCCAGGTCGATCTGCTGCGACGCGGTGACGATCCCCTTGGCGATCTCATCGCAGCGGGTGATGCCACCGAAGATGTTGAAGAGGATCGCCGTCACCTTGGAGTCGGATTTGATGACTTCGAGCGCGTTCACGATCGCGTCGGCTTTCGAGCCGCCGCCCGCGTCGAGGAAGTTGGCCGGGGCGCCGCCCGCCTGGGCGACGACGTCGAGGGTCGACATGCAGAGCCCGGCGCCGTTGGCCAGGATCCCCACGTTGCCGTCGAGTTTCACGTAGGTGAGGCCCTTTTCCTTCGCCATCTGCTCCTGCGGGTCGTCGACCGTGTCGGCGATCTCGGCGAGGTCCTCATGGCGGAAGAGCGAGTTGCCGTCAATCGTGACCTTGGCGTCGAGCGCGACGACGTTACGGTCGGCGGTGACGATCAGCGGGTTGACCTCGATCAGCGTCGCGTCCTCCTCGCGCGCCACCTCGGCCAGCTTCGACAGCACCTCGGCGGCCTGATCCAGCGCATCTTCCGCCAGCCCGGCGGACTCGACGATCGAGCGCGCCGCGGCGGCGTCGAAGGGCACCGTCGGGTCGATGTGGACTTTGGTCAGGTCCGCGGGGTTCGCCGAGGCGACCGCCTCGACGTCCATCCCGCCCTTGGCGGAGACCATCGTCAGCAGCTTCTTCTCACCGCGGTCGAGGATGATCGACGCGTAGTACTCCTCGGCGATTTCGGAGCCGCCCTCGACCCAGACCGAGTCGACGCGGAAGGGACCCTCGCCGTGCGGCCCGGTGATGTCCATGCCGATGATGTCCGAGGCGAACTGACGGGCCTCGTCGACATCCTTGGCGATCTTCACGCCCCCGGCCTTGCCGCGTCCCCCGATCAGCACCTGAGCCTTGATCGCGCACGGGTAGCCGATGCGCTCGGCCGCGGCGACGGCGTCGTCGACGTTGTCGGCGACCTCGCCACTCGGCACGGCGATGCCGTGCTTGGCGAAGAGCTGCTTGCCCTGATATTCGAGGAGGTCCATGGGGGGAAGAAAATTGGCCGCTGGGGGTACGGCGCGGCGCGGACCCTATACGAATGCCATAATCCCGCGCTCGCTCATGGCGCTTCCCTCACTCAAAAACATCACTTGGGTCACCACCGACTGCTACGGCACTCTCATCGATTGGGAGAAAGGCATCGTCGAGGCCGTCAAGAAAGAGGCTGCAAAAGACGGCTTTTCGTTTGAAGAGCAGCCCTTTCTCGAACGCTTCTTCGAAGTCCAGGCGGAAGTCATGGCGGGGTCTTATGAGCTTTACGCCGAGGTCCTCCGTCGCACGATCGTGAAAGTCGCCGGGGAGCTCGGCTGGGAGATCGAGCCCTCGCGAGCACAGTTCCTGCCGAACAGCGTCGCCTACTGGCTGCCCTTCCGTGAGGCCAACGCGGCGATGGACCGACTTGGCAAAAAGTACGAGATCGGGATCATCTCCAACATCGACGACAAACTTCTCGGGATCTCGCGGCGCCACCTGCGCACCGAACTCGACCTCGTCGTCACCGCCCAGCAGGTCCGCAGCTACAAGCCGGACCCGGTTCACTTCAAAGAGTGCGCCCGTCGCATCGGTGGCAAAAAAGGCTGGCTGCACATCGGTTGCAACTACACGACCGACATCGCGCCGGTGCTCAAAATGAACGTCCCGGTCATCTGGGTGAATCGCCACGGCGAGAAACTCGAAGGCCGCAAAGCGCCGTCGGCGACGGTCAAAAACTTCCGCGAAGCCGTCGCCAAGCTCGGCGCGTCCTGAGCTTCTTTTAAGTTCGCAGCGCAACTACGGCCTCCGACGGAGGTTTTTCCCTGCGCGGGGCGTAAAGCCCCAGTAGCCCTATGCATATGCCCGAACTCAGAACCCAGTCCTGGCGTGGAGGCGGTCTGGCGCGCATGGCCGCGGCGATCGTCCTGCTCGCGCTGCTCTTCGGCCTCGTCATCGCGACCAGCGAGGAAGCCCGCGCGGCTCGGGCCAAAGCCTCCGAACTGCAGAAACCGAGCTTCGTCGTCATCCAGACCGATGACCAGACGATGGAAGAGCTCTACGACGGTGTCCGCATGCTGAACGGCAACGAAGAATTCGCGATGCCGAACACGCTGCAGATGCTCGGTGAACAGGGTGTGACCTTCACCCGGTACTACACGCCGTACAGCCTCTGCGCGCCGTCCCGGATCAGCCTCCTCACCGGGCGTTATGCCCACAACAACCACGTCCAGGGCAACGTCCCGCCGAACGGCGGCTGGACCGGCTTCCAGTCCCGCCTCGCCTACTCCCACAACCTCGCGACCTGGCTGCAGGGCGCCGGCTACCGCACGATCCACATCGGCAAGATCCTCAACGGCTACGGCGACGCGCCCTACAGCCCCGGCACCGAAGTGCCACCCGGTTGGAGCTCGTGGCACACGATCCTCAACTCGGACACCAACCACTTCGCCTACGGCTACATGCTGAACAACAACGGCGTGGTCGAAGGCCCCTACGGCAACTCGGGCTCCTGGGAAACGCGCGAATACGGCGCGATCGACGACGCCGGCTGTCCCTACGCCCCGCTGAACGGCCAGCCCTGTTACTACGAGACCGACAAGTTCAACCAGCTGGCGACCGAAGAACTGGCGGCGACCTCGCCGGAACAGCCGTTCTACATGCAGGTGGACTACACCTCGCCGCACGGTGACTTCCGCAAACCGGCCGGGCCGCAGCCGGCGACCCGGGACATCGGTCGCTTCGCCGGGGCGCCGCTGCCCGACAACCGCGCCGAAGGCTTCAACGAGGGCAACGTCAACGACAAGCCCCGCTTCATCCGCGAAGCCCCCTACCTGAGCGCGACGGAAATCCACACCTACCGCGTCTATTACCAGAACTGCCTCAACGCGCTGGTGTCGATCGACGAAGGGGTAAAAGGAATCCTCGACCAGCTCGGCGCGCTGGGTCGGATCAACAACACCTACGTCATCTTCACCTCCGACAACGGCTTCTTCTTCGGCCAGCACCGCCTGGTCGGCGGCAAGTTCCTTGCCTACGAGCCCGCTACCCACCTGCCGCTGATCGTCCGCGGCCCGGGGATCGAACCGAACGTCAAATCCGGGCAGCTCGTCTCGACCGTCGACATCGCGCCGACCATCCTCGAACTCGCCCAGGTGACGCCGGACAAAAGCATCGACGGCACCTCGCTGGTCCCGTTCATGAAAGAACCGAGCCTGCGCACCCGGCGCCCGCTGCTCTTCGAGTCCTTCGTCCAGACCAACGACGTGGAACAGGACGGCAACGCAGCGACCGGTGAATCGACGACCTCGGCCGGCCCCTCGCGCGGCAAGCTCGGCATCAAGGGCGCGAGCAAAGGCTCGAGCGCCGGAAACGCGCCCGCCCACGCCTCCGTGGTCGCGCCGCCGAAAAACTATTACGGGATCCGCCTCGGCCCATACAAGTACATCGAGTGGCCGGACGGCGAGAAGGAGCTCTACGACATCAACAAAGACCCGTACGAGCTCAACAACATCGTCCGGGACAAGAACTACGCGCCGATCCGCGCCTTCCTGCACAACGAACTGGTCCGCCTCGAGGAATGCTCCGGGCGCACCTGCCAGGAAGTCGCCGAAAAGCTCCCGCTGACCAAGCAGGACCAACTGAAAGTCAAGCGGGAAAAGGAAAAGGAACAGCGCGAACGGGAACGGGAACGCGAACAGCGGGAACGCGAAAAAGAACGTCGCGAAGAAGAAAAGCGCGAACGCGAACGCGAACGGGGCAAACCCAAAAAACCCTGACCCGCCAGTTGTTCTTTATGGCGCCGTCAGCGCCAAAAGGAACAGCTGACTAGTTGATGACGGCGATGACGTCGCCGGAGCCGATGGCGGCGCCTTCGGCCACGTTCAGCGAAGTCACTTTGCCGGAGCGATGGGCGGTGATCTCGTTCTCCATCTTCATCGCCTCGATCACGCAGATCAGGTCGCCCTCGTTCACCTCGGCGCCCTCGGCGACCGCGACTTTGAGGATCGTGCCCTGGAGCGGCGAGGGCAGCGCCTCGCTGGAGGCCGCGGCGCTGGAGCCACCGGCCCGGTCACGTTTCGGCGGCTTGCGCCCGTTCGCGGAGGGAGCGGCAGCGCCGGCGACGGCCTCGCCGATCACCTTGACGTCGAAGAGCTTGCCCGAGACCTCGACCTTGTAGTCACGGGTGACGATCTCGGCGCCCTCCTCCGAGGGCTCCGGCGCGGCGACCGCCTCGGGTGCCGTCGACTTCAGCCACTCCGTGTCCTCCATCAGGTCACGGCAGGTCTCGCCCTTGGCCCACTGCTCGGTGCGCAGGATGGCCTTGTGGAAGGGGATCAGCGTGGTCAGGCCGCCCGAGTCGTATTCGTCGAGCGCCCTCAGCATCCGCCGGGTCGCCTTCTCACGGTCGACGTCCCAGACGATCAGCTTGGCCACCATCGGGTCGTACGTCGGCGAAACTTCGCCGCCGGCCTCGACGCCCGAGTCGACGCGCACGCCGGGGCCCGAGGGCTCGTGGTAGGAGCTTCCGATCGGCCCCGGGGCGGGAGCAAATTTCTTCGCCGCGTTCTCGGCGTTGATCCGGCACTCGATCGACCAGCCGCGCAGGTCGACTTCGTCCTGGGAGATCGAGAGCGGCTCGCCCGCGGCGACGAGGACCTGCTCGCGCACGATGTCGAGGCCGCTGATCATCTCGGTCACGCAGTGCTCGACCTGGACGCGGGTGTTCATCTCGAGGAAGAAGTACTCGTCGCCGACCTGCATGCCCTCGATCGTGCCCGCCCCGCGGTAGCCGACGGCGGCGGCCGCGTCGGTGGCGATCTTGCCGATCCGCTCGCGCATCTCCTCGTCCACGTGTGGGCCCGGCGCCTCCTCGATCACCTTTTGGTGACGGCGCTGGATCGAGCAGTCGCGCTCGCCGACGTGGATCACGTTGCCGTGCGAGTCGGCCAGCACCTGGACCTCGACGTGGCGCGGGTCCTCCAGGTAGCGCTCGATGTAGACGCGCGGGTCGCCGAAGAATTTCTCCCCTTCACGCGCCGATCCTTCGAAAGCCTCTTGTAGATCATCTGGGGTCATCGCGACGCGGAAGCCCTTGCCGCCACCGCCGCCCGCGGCCTTGCAGGCGACCGGGTAGCCCGCTTCGTCGGCCTGCTTGCGCGCGGCCTCGATGTCGGGTGCGACCTCGGTGGAGCCGGGGACGATCGGCACGCCGGCCGCCTCCATGATCTCGCGGGCCCGGGTCTTGGAGCCCATCATTTCGATCGCCTCCGGCGGCGGCCCGATCCAGGTGATCCCGGCGTCGGCGCAGGCGCGCGCCATGTCGGCGTTCTCGGCGAGGAAGCCGTAACCGGGGTGGATCCCTTCGGCGCCGGCCTCTTTGGCGACCTCGATGATCTTCGCGATGTTCAGGTAGCTCTCCGCCGGGACGGCCGGACCGAGCAGGAACGCCTCGTCGGCCTCGCGCACGTGCGGCGCCTCGCGATCGATCTCCGAGTACACCGCGACCGAGCCGATCCCCATCTCACGCAGGGTGCGCGCGACGCGAATCGCGATCTCCCCGCGGTTGGCGATCAGGACTTTCTGGAACATCGGCGGCGCAGTCTATTTATCTGGCAGGCAACTAGGCTGCTCCCCCATGTTGATCGAGCTGCAAAGCCACTCCACCCATTCCGACGGCCAGCTGGCCCCGCGCGATGTCGTCGCGGAAGCGGCGGCGGCCGGGGTCACCACGCTGGCGCTCTCCGACCACGACTCGGTCGCCGGGGTTCCGGAGGCGGAAGAGGCCGGGCGGGAGCACGGGGTCGAGATCGTCCCCGCGGTGGAGATGTCCTGCGTCCACGAGTACGCCGAAGACCTCCACATCTGCGGATACTGGATCGACCTGGAGAAGATCGAGCCGGCCTGCGAGCGCGCCCAGGGCGAGCGCCGTGCCCGCGCCGGGGAGATCGTCGAGAACCTGCGCGGCTTCGGCTTCGACCTGACCCTCGACGACGCGATCCGGGAGGCCGGCGGCGCCGACTCGATCGGCCGCCCCCACATCGCCAAGGCGGCGGGGGCGACCGGTGACCTCGGCCCCTTCTTCGAGGAGTACCTCGTGCCCGGCGCCAAAGCCTTCGTCCCCCGCCGTTGGCCGGACGCCGAGCAGGCGATCGGCCTCATCCACGACGCGGGCGGCGTCGCCGTCATCGCCCATCCCTACTGGGACATCTCCGAGCCGGGCGAGGTCGACGACCTGATCCGCAGCCTCGGCGCCGACGGGGTCGAGACCTTCTACCCCACCCACTCCGAGGTGCAGACCAAGCACCTGCTCGAGCTCTGCGCGGAGCTCGACCTCGTCCCCACGGCGAGCTCCGACTACCACGGCCCGACCCACAAGACCTTCGCCAAGTTCGGCGCGTACGAGACCTACGGCCTAGGCGAGCCCCAGGTCCCCTCACGGCCCTAGAACGGACTCAAGAGCAGCGAGCTGGGCGTCCTCCTCCCCGGCTTTGGTGATTCCGCGCCCGGGGTTTCCTGAAGAACCTGGACGCGGGAGAGGTCACTGCCGAGCTTGCCCCGCGTTTCGGTCAGCGCCAGGCTGCCGCTCGGTCCGATCGTCAGCGAAGTCGGCGCGTTGATCGCGCCCGCCTCGGTTCCTTGACCGCCTTTCCGACAGGTTGCCGCGCAGATCTGGAGCTTCGCCGAGCCGTCCTTCACGCCCTTGCCCCAGGCGCGGATGAAGTTCCCCTTGGCATCGAATTTCGAGACCCGGTTGGCCTGGCCGTCGGCGACGTAGATTTCCTCGTTGATGAGGAAGGAGACGACCCCGGTCGGGTCGGGCAGCGAACCGGCTTCGAAGTTCGAGGCGCCCTTCTCGCAGCCGGTCTGCATGTCGCAGGTTCCGACTTCTTCGCCTCCGACGCCGGCTCCGAAAGACCATCTATAGAGGTTGCTGTCCCCCGCCACCACGTCGATGCGGTTGTTGGTCGGCGAGGCGACGTAGAGCGAGCCGTTGTGTCGGTTGTAGGTCAGCGACGTGGGTCCGGCGAGCATACCCGCCTGAGCCCCGCCGAGGCCTGGCCGGCAGGCGTAGTCCGAGTCGCAGAATTCGTAGAACCCTCTGCCGTTGACGCCGTAGCCGTAGGCGACGACGAACGAGCCGTTGGCGTGGTAGACGTCGATGCGATTGTTGGTCGTGTCGGCGATGAAGACCTGGCTGTCCAGCCCCACGATTCCGGTCGGATCGGCCATCTGCGCGGTCCCCCCACCCGGCTTCCCCGCCCGGCACGGGTCTTTGTCGCAGGTGTCCTCGCCACCCTCGCCGACGTCCTTGCCGAAGACGAAGAGGAATTCCCCCGCTTCGCTGAATACCGACACGCGATCGTTGCCCGGATCGGTGACGAACACCTTGCCTTCCGTCAACGCCAGGGCTTCGGGGCGCTGCAGGTAGCCGGCTTTGGGCCCGGAGAGGCCGGGGACGCATTCTTCGCCGGCCTTACAGACGTCGCTCTGGTCTTCGCCGTTGACTCCCTTGCCGAAAGTGAACTTGAACTTCCCGTTCGGACCGAAGACGTCGACCCGGTCATTGCCTTTGTCGACGACGTAGAAGTCCCCGTCGCCGGCGTACACGCCGCCTCCCGCTTCACGTAGCTGGCCGGCCCCCGTGCCGAACTCGCCGAAAGTCGAGAGCGATTTGACATGCACTCCGGCCGACGCCGCAGCGGGCACGGCGATCGCCGAGCAGAGGGCGGCGAAGAAAACCAGGGACAAACGCGCTGACCGCATGTGGCTCCGTTCTCAGGGATCAATAAAGCGCTCCCACACTAATGACGCCGAAGGCGTGGCGCCAGGGGTGTCAGGTCCCCTCTGCGGACCTGACAAGCGAAAAGAAGGCCTAAGGCAACAGCGCGAGGACCTGCCGGACGGCCTCCTCGAGGTCCGGCGAGGTGACGAGGTCCGGGCGCTCGGGGGCCTCGTAGGGCGAGCCGACTCCGGTGAGGTCCTTGATCTCCCCCGCCCGCGCCTTCGCGTAGAGGCCCTTCGGGTCGCGGCGTTCGCACTCCTCCAGCGGCGTGTCGACGAACACCTCGAAGAAGGGGATCCCGGCCTCCTCGTGGAGGGCACGGACGCGGTCGCGCTCCTCGCGGTAGGGGCTGACCAGGGAGACGATCGAGACGGTGCCCGATTCGGCGAGGATCTTGGCGACCTCACCCGTCCGGCGGACGTTCTCGTCGCGATCCTCTGGCGAGAAGCCGAGGTTCGAGTTCAGGCCGTGGCGCAGGTTGTCGCCGTCGAGCATGAAGGCGTGGCGTCCCGAGGAGACGAGCGTGTGCTCGATCGCGGTCGCGATCGTCGACTTGCCGGAGCCCGAGAGGCCGGTCATCCAGA
>JBOGYZ010000197.1:0-9437 GCA_050697015.1 Solirubrobacterales bacterium | reverse complement strand
GCCGTGGCCTTCGCGGCGCGCTCGGCGGGCGCACCGCCGGTGCCGTCGCTCGCCTGCTTGCCGCCGACGGCCTTACCGTCGCCGACCCCGGCCTGCACGTCCTTGGCGGCGGAGAAGTCGGGCGGGGCACCGTGGAGGGTGGGGCCGGTCGGCTTCGCCACCTTCTTCTTCGGGGTGGGAGCGGGAGCGACCGCCGCGGGCGCCGGAGCCGGTGAGCGCTGCGGGGTGACGAAGGCCTCGGCCGTCCCGGCAGTGGAGCCTGAGCCGCCGGACCCGGCGATCACCAGGGCCGCGACGACGCCGGCGACCGCGATGCCGCCACCGCCGAAGACCCCGATCGCGCCCCTTCGTCCCAGGCGATCGAGGGAGTCCTCGGCCGGCCAGACGAAATGCTCGCGCAGGAACCAGCCCGCGTCCTCGACCGCCAGCCGCGCGCGAACCACGCCCGTCTGGACGCTCTCGACGCCGCTCCGTAGGCGTCCGGTGCCCTCGGTCTGCTCGTCGATCAGCTGCCGCTTCTGATCGCCCTCGTCCATCTTCTTCTTCCCAGAGTGTAAGAGCACTTTCCGCGAGCTTGTTTCGGCATAACCAGCCGATTCCCTAAGTGGGGAGCGGGATTGCGCTCCCACTCCCCACTTTTACGTATTCGTTACAGGGAGAACCGGGTGCGGTTGGGCGGGTCTTTCATGGCGAGGGACGGGCGGGGGTCCAGGCCCCTGCGGCCGTCCGAGTTGCGTCCCGGGCGTCTCATGGCGGCCCTGGCAGGCTGAGACCCCCATGAGACGCCCGAGACGTGAGGGGTCCGTGGGACACCTGGCACAGGGACGGGAGGAGGTTGGACTTCCGTGACCGTCCTGCGCGGAAGAGGACACACCTAGCCCGGATCGGTGACGAAGATGCCCGGAACGTCACCCTCCCGCGCGCCTCGGCGTGGATTTCGAGGCCGAAAACTGGACCCGAAAACGCGCTGCATGCATTACCGGGGCTATAGCACGGGTAAAGCATGCAGCGCGTCCGTCACTGTTGGTCAACACGGGAGGAAGCTTGGACTTCTCACGTTCTCTATGACGAGGTCGGAGATCGGTGACGGATCCGTGTCCCTCCCTCCCGTGCCTCTCCAGGGACGATCCCTCCCCACTCCCCACGGACCCGGCCGTCTCGGCGACGGCCACAGCCTGCCAGGGACGTGGACGAGACGGCCCTTCCCTTTCCCCGGCGCCAGCCCTCCGCGGTCGCGGCGAGGGCTAAGCGGCGGCCGGCGTCTCGGCGCCGGCGCGCTCGAAGACCAGGGTCCCCTCGGCGGCGTCGATGCGGACGGTGTCGCCCTCGAGGAACTCGCCCTCGAGGATCTTCAGCGCCAGCTTGTCGACCAGCTGCTTCTGGATCACCCGCTTCAGCGGGCGCGCTCCATATACGGGGTCGTAGCCGAGGTTGCCGAGCAGGGTGCGGGCGTCGTCGGTGAGCTCGATCGCGATGCCGCGCTCCGCCACTCGTGCTACCAGCTGGTGGACCTGCAGCTCGACGATCCGGCCGATGTCGTCCTTCGACAAGCGGTGGAAGATGACCGTGTCGTCGATCCGGTTCAGGAACTCCGGCTTGAACGTGGAGGCCAATACCTCTTCGATCGCCTCGCGGATGCCCTCGTCGACCTGGTCGCCGACGATCCGGTCGGAGCCGACGTTCGAGGTCATGATCAGCACCGTGTTGGTGAAGCTGACCGTGCGGCCCTGGCCGTCGGTGAGCCGGCCGTCGTCCATCAGCTGCAGCAGCGTGTTGAAGACGTCCGGGTGCGCCTTCTCGATCTCGTCGAGCAGCACCACCGCGTAGGGGCGCCGGCGCACCGCCTCGGTCAGCTGGCCGCCCTCCTCGTAGCCGACGTAGCCGGGAGGCGCGCCGACCAGCCGCGACACGGTGTGTTTCTCCATGTACTCGGACATGTCGAGGCGGACGATCGCCTGGTCGGAGTCGAACATGAACTCGGCAAGCGCCTTCGCCAGCTCCGTCTTGCCGACCCCGGTCGGGCCGAGGAAGAGGAAGCTGCCGATCGGCCGATGCGGGTCCGAGAGGCCGGCGCGCGAGCGCCGCAAGGCGTTGGACACCGCCTCGATCGCCTCCTGTTGGCCGATCACCCGTTCGTGCAGGCGCTCCTCCATATGAATGAGCTTCTCGACCTCGCCCTCCATCAGGCGGCTGACCGGGATGCCGGTCCATTTGGCGACGACCTCGGCGACGTCTTCCTCGGTCACCTCGTCGGAGAGCATCGTGCCGCCGCCCGAGTGCAGCTCGGCGAGTCGCGCTTCGGCATCTTTCACCTTCGACTCCAGTTCCGGGATCAGCCCGTACTGCAGTTCGGCCGCCCGCTGCAGGTCGGTCTCGCGGTTCGCCTGCTCGACTTCGACCCGCGCTTCCTCGAGTTCGGTTTTCGCCGCTTTCATCTCTTCGATCGGCTCTTTCTCGTTCTGCCAGCGGGCCCGCAGCTCGGTCTCCTGCTCGCGCAAGTTGGAGAGCTCCTCCTCGAGCGCCACGAGCCGTTTCTTCGACGCCTCGTCGGTCTCTTTGCGGAGCGCCTCGCGCTCGATCTCCAGCTGCTGGATCCGCCGCGCGACCTCGTCGATCTCGGTCGGCACCGAGTCGATCTCGATCTTCAGCCGCGACGCCGCCTCGTCGATCAGGTCGATCGCCTTGTCGGGCAGGAAGCGGTCGGCGATGTAGCGCTCCGAGAGCGTCGCCGCGGCGACGATCGCGGTGTCGGCGATCCGCACCCCGTGGTGCTGTTCGTAGCGCGGCTTCAGCCCACGCAGGATCGCGATCGTGTCCTGCATGTCGGGCTCGCCGACCAGCACCGGTTGGAAGCGCCGCTCCAGCGCCGCGTCCTTCTCGATGTGCTTGCGGTACTCGTCGAGCGTCGTCGCGCCGACCGCGCGCAGCTCGCCGCGCGCCAGCATCGGCTTCAGCAGGTTCGCCGCGTCGACCGCGCCTTCGGCGGCGCCCGCCCCGACGATGGTGTGAAGCTCGTCGAGGAAGAGGACGATCTGGCCCTCCGCTTCCTGCACCTCGTTGAGCACGGCTTTCAGCCGCTCCTCGAACTCGCCACGGTATTTCGAGCCCGCCAGGAGCGAGCCGATATCCAGCGCGATCACGCGACGGTCGCGCAGGCTCTCCGGCACGTCGCCGTCGACGATCCGCTGGGCGAGCCCCTCGACGATCGCCGTCTTGCCGACGCCGGGGTCGCCGATCAGCACCGGGTTGTTCTTGGTGCGCCGGGACAGGACCTGGATCACGCGACGGATCTCCTCGTCGCGGCCGATCACCGGGTCGAGCTTGCCCGCGCGCGCGTCGGCGGTCAGGTCGCGGCCGAATTTCTCCAGCGCCTGAGCGGTCGACTCCGGGTTGTCGGTCGTCACAGGATTGGGACGAACCTGTGCCACCGCGGCGTCGAGCTCGTCCTTCGGCGGCAGGATCTCGCCCACGGTCGGGTCCTCGGTCAGCGCCCGCAGCAGGTGGTCGGTCGAGATCAGGCTCGAGCCGTCGCGCCCCATTTCGCGCTCGGCGATGCGCAGGGTCGTGGCCAGGGACGACGACAGGCGCGGTTCATCGGCCGAGGCTCCGCCGAGTTTCGGCAGCGCCGCGACGGCCTCGTTGGCCCGCGCGACGATCGTCGCGGTATCGGCACCGACCCGTTGCAGGATCGGCACGACCAGGCCCTCGGTCTGTTCGAGCAGCGACACCAGCAGGTGCGCGGGGGTCGCCTCGGGATTGCGATGGCTGCGCGCCAGCTCCAGCGTCGCGGCGATCGCTTCTTGCGATTTCTGGGTGAACTTATCCGGCTGCATCGGCCTCGCCTCTTCCTTCCAGCTCTCGGACTCTCGCTTTCAGTTGCGCCACCTGCTCTTCCAGTTCCAGGACCGTCTCGACCCCGACCAGGTTCAGTCCCTGGGCGGTCATCTCCTGGATGCGGCGCAGTCGTTCGACATCGCGGCGGCTGTAGAGGCGGGTGTTTTTCGGCGACCGCTTCGGTGCGATCAGCCCGCGCGTCTCATACATCCGCAGCGTCTGCGGGTGCATCTCGGCGAGTTCGGCGGCGACGGAGATCATGAAGACCCCCTGCTCGTCGTCGAACATCGCGTTCACGTTGGTCACTCGACGGAAATGGGCCATCACACGCCTGCCTTCCGCAACAGGTCGGCGCGCGGGTCGTGCCCGTTCAGGGAGCTCGCCAGCTCGTCGACTGCTTTCTCCTGCTCCTCGGTCAGATCCTCGGGGACCTCGATCTCGAGGCGGTAACGGATGTCGCCGCGGCCTTTGCCCTTGCCTTTCGGCGCGCCCTCGCCGCGCAGACGCTGCAGCGCGCCGTGCTTGGTTCCGGGCGCGACCTTGATCTTCTTCGTGCCCTCCAGCGTCGGCACCTCGATCGTCCCGCCGCGCACCGCCTCCGGGATCGTGATCGGCACCGTCACCTCGAGGTTGCCGTCGTCGAGCCGGCGGAAGACCGGGGACGCCGCCACCCGCGTGGTCACGTAGAGGTCGCCGTTCGGGCCGCCGCGCGGTCCCGCCTCGCCCTTGCCGGCGAGCCGGATCCGGGTCCCGTCCTTGACCCCGGCGGGGATGTTCACTTTGTAGCGCTTGCTCTGCTGGGTGACGCCGGAGCCGCCGCAGGTGGGGCAGGGGTCCTCGATGATCTCGCCGGCCCCGCCGCACTGCGGGCACGGCTGGCTGATCGAGAAGAAGCCCTGGTTCTGCGGGTCGATGCCGCGGCCTTCGCAGCGCGGGCAGGTGACCGGCGAGGTCCCGGGCGCCGCGCCGGAGCCGTGGCAGGTCGCGCAGCGTTCCTGCTTCGGCACGGTGACGCTGATCTGCGTGCCATTGATCGCCTGGTCGAAGTCAAGGTCGACTTCGGTCTCCAGATCGCGACCGCGGACCGCCTGCGGGCGTGCCCGGCCGCCCCCGCCACGGTTGAAGATGCCGCCGAGGATGTCGCCGAAGTCGGCCCCGAAGCTGCCCGCCTGGGCGCCGCCGCCTCCCCCGAAGGGGTTGCCGCCGCCGAACGGGCCACCCTGACCCGCTCCACCAAATCCGCCGAAGGACGGGCCCGCGTCGTACTCCTTGCGTTTGTCGGGGTCGGACAGGACGTCGTGCGCGGCCGAGACCTCCTTGAACTTCTCCTCGGCCTCTTTGTCGCCTTGGTTCCGGTCAGGGTGGTACTGGCGTGCCAGCTTGCGGTACGCCTTCTTGATCTCGTCCTCGCTCGCGTCCTTTTTGACGCCGAGGGTCTTGTAGAGCTCGTCTGCCACTTCGTCTTCCGTCTCTGGCCCTGTTGATTGGGTTATGCGGCCACCACGACCATCGCGGGGCGGATCAGCAGCCCCTCGAACCGGTAGCCCTTCTGCATCACCTCGACCACGACGCCCGCCTCGGTGCCCTCGACCTGCACGGTCGACAGCGCTTCGGCGAAGTTCGGGTCGAACTTCTCGCCCTTCGGGTCGACTACCTCGACCCCGCTGCGCCCCAACGTCTCCCGCAGGTTGCGGAAGACGAGGAGCACACCATGGGCGAGCGGGTCCTCCGAGTCGCCCTCGGGGTCGAGCCCCGCGGCGGCCAGCGCCCGCTCGAGGTCGTCGAGCACGGGGACCACGCCCCGAGCCACCTCGACCTTCCCGCGCAGCGCGGCCGCTTGAACCTCCGCGGCCATCCGCTTGCGGTAGTTCTCAAAATCGGCCTGAGCCCTGCGAGCGATGTCCAGGTACTCGTCCCTTTTCGCCTCGGCGTCAGCCAGCAGCTGAGCAAGGTCTTGCTCGACCTGCTCCTCCGGCTGATCCGCGTCAGCAGGTCCTGCGGAGGTCGCCCCTCCCGCGGGTGGCACGGGGTCGGGGTCTCCGCCCGCAGCCTGCGAGGACGGGGACCCCGACCCCGGGACAGGACCCGCGGGCCGGGACGGTTGGTCCTGGTCCGCGGGCTTGCTCCCCCTAGGCTCGGGTCCGGGCATAGTCGGATCGGGATTGGCGCCCACTATTTCTCCTCGTCGACCACTTCGGCGTCGACGACTTCCTCGTCGTCCGCCGAGCCGCCGCCGGTCGCGCCGTCCTCGCTCGCGCCGTTGGCCTCCGCCTCGGACTGCGCCTGGGCGTAGATCTGCTGCGAGGCGGTCGTCATCGCCGTGGTCAGGGCCTCGGTCTTGGCTTTCACCTCGTCCAGCGAGCCGCTGTCGAGCGTCGCGCGGACATCTTTGACGGCCGCCTCGACCTGCTCTTTGGTCGCGGGCTCGATTTTGTCGCCCGCGTCCGCCAGCGTTTTCTCCGCCGCGTAGGCCGCGTTCTCGGCAACGTTGCGGGCCTCGGCGAGCTCACGCTGCTTGCGGTCCTCCTCGGCGTGCGACTCGGCGTCGCTCACCATGCTGGAAATTTCCTCGTCGGAGAGTCCGGAGCCGGATTTGATCTCGATCTTCTGCTCGGTCCCGGTGCCTTTGTCTTTCGCCGTCACCGAGATGATCCCGTTGGCGTCGATGTCGAAGGTGACCTCGATCTGCGGGATGCCGCGCGGCGCCGGCGGGATGCCGGTGAGCTGGAATTTGCCCAGGCTCTTGTTGCCCGAGGCCATCTCGCGCTCGCCCTGCAGGACGTGGATCTCCACCGAGGGCTGGTTGTCGTCGGCGGTCGAGAAGACCTCCGACTTTTTCGTCGGGATCGTCGTGTTGCGCTCGATCAGCTTCGTCATCACGCCGCCTTTGGTCTCGATGCCGAGGGTCAGCGGGGTGACGTCGAGCAGGAGGACGTCCTTGACGTCGCCGGCCAGCACGCCTGCCTGGATGCCGGCGCCGACGGCGACGACCTCGTCCGGGTTGACGCCCTGGTGGGGCTCCTTGCCGGTCAGCTCTTTGACCTTCTCGCGGACGGCCGGGGAGCGGGTCATGCCGCCCACCAGGACCACGTGGTCGATCGACGCATCGGCGTCGGACAGAGCCTGTTTGACCGGGCCGACGGTGCGGTCGAGCAGGTCACCGGTCAGCTCGTTGAGTTTCGAGCGGGTCAGCTTCAGATCGAGGTGCTTCGGCTGTCCCTCGACCGCCGTGATGAACGGCAGGTTGATCTGCGTCTCCTGCGTCGAGGAGAGCTCGATCTTCGCTTTCTCGGCAGCCTCGTAGAGGCGCTGCAGCGAGTTCTTGTCGGCCGCGAGGTCGACGCCCTGGTCGCGTTTGAACTCGGCGACCAGCCACTCGACGACCGCTTTGTCCCAGTTGTCGCCGCCCAGGTGGTTGTCACCGGCGGTCGCTTTCACCTCGAAGACGCCGTCGCCGATTTCCAGCACGGAGACGTCGAAGGTGCCGCCGCCGAGATCGAAGACGAGGATCGTCTGGTCGGTTTTCTCTTTGTCCAGGCCGTAGGCCAGCGCGGCCGCGGTCGGCTCATTGATGATGCGCTTGACCTCGAGGCCGGCGATTTTGCCGGCGTCGGTGGTCGCCTGCCGCTGGTCGTCGTTGAAGTAGGCGGGGACGGTGATGACGGCGCTGTCGACCGTCTCGCCGAGCTTCGCTTCGGCGTCGGCCTTCAGCTTCTGCAGGATCATCGCGCTGATCTCCGGCGGGCTGTACTGCTTGCCGCGCGCGTCGACGCGGACGTCGCCGTTCGGTCCCGCCTCGACTTTGTACGGGACGATCGTCTCCTCCTCTTTGACTTCGGACTCCTTGCGGCCCATGAAGCGCTTGATCGAGAAGATGGTGTTCTCGGGGTTCATCACCGCCTGGCGTTTCGCGACCGTGCCGACCAGCCGCTCACCGCTCTCGGTGAAGGCGACGACGGACGGCGTGGTGCGACCACCCTCGGCGTTCTCGAGAACGGTTGGCTCTCCGCCCTCCATGACGGCGACGCAGGAATTGGTGGTTCCCAGGTCGATTCCGATCGTTTTTGCCACTTTTGCTGCTCCCTCCAGGGGTTTCGTTAACTATGCCTAAGAAATCTAAGTGGCAGTATGGCAGATATCTGCAGGCCACTCAAGGAGATTCACGAACTTTTTACGGGCGCTAGGTTGGAGGGCAGGGAGGGCCGCTCGAAACGGCTCGGCAGAGCCACAACAGGAGGGATAAGTCTTGAATCACGCCCATCCGCGCTCGCGCCTTGCCGCGACCGCGCTACTCGGCGCCGCCTTGCTGGCTCTGGTGCTGCTCATCTCGGGCCACGCGAGCGCGAAGCCTAAGCAGCCGCCCAAGGAAGCGCCGACCAACATCAAGGTGATGACGCGCAACATCTACCTCGGCGCCGACCTCGGCCCGGCGATCGAAGCCAAAGGCGTCACCGCCTTCACCGCGGCGACCGGCCAGATCCTCCGCGAAGTCACCGCCAACGACTTCCCGGTGCGGGCCAAGGGCCTCGCCAAGGAGATCCTCGAAAAGGAACCGGACCTGGTCGGCCTGCAGGAGGTCGCCGAGTGGCGCACCGGCCCGCCCAGCCTGGAAACCCTGCTCGGCGGCTCCGAACCGCACGCCGAAACGGTCCGCTACGACTACCTCGCCGAATTGCTGGCTCAGCTCAACAAGGGCAAGAAGCGCTACCGGGCGGCGGTCGTCAACCCGGAGTTCGACTTCGAAGCGCCCGCCGACGAGAACGGCGTCCCCGGCGACGGCCCGAACTCGCTGATCGCCAACGCCGAGATCAACGGGCGGCTGACGATGCGCGACGTGATCCTCGCCAAGATCGGCTCCGGGGTGAAGACCTCGAACCCGCGCAAGGGCCACTTCAAGAGCCTGCTCACCGAGGAAATCTCGGGCGCCAAGGTGACCGTGGTCCGCGGCTGGGCCTCGGTCGACGCGACGGTTGGCGACTCCACGCCGTTCCACTTCGTCGACACCCACCTCGAATCGTTCGACCCGCAGACGGTCGTGCCGAGCATCCGCGCCCAGCAGGCTGCCGAACTCGTGGCGCCGAACGGGCCGCTGACGAGCGACCTGCCGACGATCCTGGTCGGGGACCTCAATTCGGACACCAAAACGGCGGTCCAGCCCGGTGACGGCCAGGCCTACGAAACGCTGGTCAAGGCCGGCATGCGCGAACGGAGCACCTACGAACCGCTCGGCTGCTGCCTCAAGACCTCGCTGCTCCCCGTCGCCGACGGCGGCGCCGCGAGCCAGTTCGACCACAAGGTCGACCACATCATGACCCACGACCCGAAGACGGTGAAGCTGGTCAACAGCTCGGTGACCGGCCGCAAGCCCCAGAACGGCTTCTGGGACTCCGACCACGCCGGCCTCTTCAGCACCTTGAAGCTGATCCCCTAGCGATGTTGACGGGCCGAAAACCCCTGATATAGAGCGGTTTTCGGCCCGTCAACCGGGGGTTTGGGGCCGTTTGAAGCTGGCGCCCGGCAAGCTTCCTGGCCTCGCAAAGCTGGCGCCCGGGAAAGGGAAGGGCCGTCTCGTCCACGGCCCTGGCAGGCTGTGGCCGTGGCCG
>JBOGYZ010000196.1:0-37436 GCA_050697015.1 Solirubrobacterales bacterium | reverse complement strand
CTCGTACTCGCTGCGGGCGACGCCTCGGCCGACCCCGAGCCGGAAGCGCCGGCCCTCGAGCAGGTTGTCGAGCATCGCGATCCGGTGCGCGAGGGTGATCGGCTGATGCCAGGGCAGGACGATCACGTTCGAGCCCATATCGACCCGCTCGGTCTGCCCGGCCCAGTAGGAGAGCGTCTGGGTCGCGTCGGGCCACATCCCGTACGCCGAGCCAAAATGCTCGCCGACCCAGAGGGAGTCGTAGCCGAGCGGCTCGATCAGCTTGCCGAGCTCCCTGGTCTCTCCGACCACCTGGGAGTCAGGCACCTTGATCGGCGCGCTCCATTCCTCCGCCTTGATGCGGGGCCAGTCAGTGGTTTGAAACGACGCAATGGTGACGCCGACCTTCATCTTCACACCTGCTCTCGGGGTTCGGCCACGGATACGTTGATCAGAGCGTGCTCGATGGGACCCGATCGGTAACCGGGCGACCGGCCGAGGGGTTGGTCGTAGGTCCAAAGCGACGCGTGAGGCGGCCGCCTTCGGCAGTCGGCCGCTGGAGATCCTCACAAGGCAACGTCGGCCGGGCGGTTGGTGATCGTCCCAGGGCGATGCCGATAGTGGGCGCGATGCCGCAGACCGGACCCAAACTGGTCGACGCGGTGGACACCTTCGCCGAGGCAGGCCGGCTGGGACAGCCGCCGCTGATCGTCTACGAGGGGCTCGAGCAGATCGTCGCGGGACGCGGTCCGGTCGAGTTCGAGCGGATCGGCGGCGGTCACTCCAACGTCACCGGCCTCGTTCGCCGCGACGGTGAGGAATGGATCCTGCGGCGGCCGCCGCGCCCTCCCTACCCGCCCCGCGCCCATGACGTGATCCGCGAGTGCACGATCCTGGAAGCGCTGGGCCCTACTCCGGTGCCGGTGCCGCGGGTGGCGCTTCGCTGCGAGGACCCGCGCTACATCGGGGCGCCGTTCTACCTGATGGAGCGAGTGCAGGGGGAGGTGCTTCGGGCCGAGATCCCGCCGAGCTGGGATCGGAGCGACCAAGAGGAGATCGTCGGCCAGCTGGTCGATCGCCTCTTGGACCTCCACGCGGTCGAGCCGCAGCACCTTGGCCTGCCCTGCCGGGGTGGCGACACGTACCTGGAGAGGCAGGTCGCGATGTGGAGAGACCGATGGGAGCGAAGCAAGGTCCGCGAGCTGGGGGAGATCGATGCGCTCGGGGCCGATCTCGCAGCCTCACTGCCGCATTCACAACGCACGACCATGGTCCATGGTGACTACAAGCTCGACAACGTCGTATTCGCCGTGGCCTCTGCACCGCGCTTGGTCGCGATCCTCGACTGGGAGATGGCGACGGCGGGCGATCCCCTCGCCGACCTCGGCTACCTGGCGGCGATGTGGCTCGGTGGCGGCCGCGACCCGAACGCCCTGCTCGGACTCTCGCGGGTGACCGCCGCTCCTGGCTTTCCCGCCGCGCAGGCCCTGGTAGAGCGCTACGGGCGAGGGTCCGACCTCGACCTCGAAGGGCTGCATTGGTACGAAGCGCTCGCCATCTGGAAGCTGGCGATCCTCCTCGAGGGCAGCTATCGGCGCTACCTCGACGGGACCGATGACGACGAGTTCTTCGCCCTGCTCCGGACCGGCGTCCCGGCGCTTGCCCGGCTCGCGCGAGACCACTTCAGCCGGGCGGTCCGGTGAGCCGGGCGATGGTGGCCCGGATCACCTGGGCTGCGGAGAGCGAGGTGCTCACCGAGCTACGTCGATTCATGGCCGAGCACGTCTATCCGCGCGAGCGCGAGCTCGAGCTCGCGCTCTGACCCAATCCGGATATGCGCCGCTCTGCGAGGAGATGGGGCGGGCCGGCCAGGTTGCGCCGGCGATCTTCAAATGTGCCCCTCCTGACAGCGGCAATGTCGAGATGCTCCTCCGGTACGGCAGCGCCTGTCAGCGTCGACGCTGGCTCGAGCCGCTGGCGTCGGGCGACTCCCGCAGCGCATTCCCGATGACCGAGCCGGGAGTCGCCGGCTCGGATCCGACGAGGCTGGCCGCGGTTGGACGGGAGGACGGCGAGGAGTTCGTGATCGACGGGACGAAGTGGTTCACGACCGGTGTGTTGGGCGCCGAGTTGATCTTCGTGATGTGCGTCAGCGATCCCGAGGCCGAGCCACACCGCCGCGCCGGCATTCTCCTGGTCCCGGCCGCGACCCCGGGGATGGAGTTGGTCCGCAACGTCGGGGTGATGGGCCACGCCGCGGGTCCCGGTCACGGCGAACTGCGCTTCACCCGCTGCCGAGTTCCGGCGGGCGCCCTCCTCGGCGGACGGGGGAGGGGGTTCGAAGTGGCCCAGCATCGGCTCGGACCGGGTCGTCTGCACCACGCGATGAGGGCGATCGGCCAGGCTGAGTGGGCACGGGCATTGGAGCTGACCTGTGCGCGGGCCGAGGAACGCGAGGTATTCGGTGAGCGCCTCGCTGACAAGCAGATGGTCCAGGACTTCATCGCGACCTCCCGCATCGAGATCGATCAGACCCGATTCCTCGTCCTCGCCGCCGCCGCCGAGCTCGACCGCGTCGGCGCCGCAGCCGCGCGAACCCGGATCGCGATGGCCAAGGTCGCCGCCGCACAGCTGCAGCAGCGCGTGCTCGACCGCGCGATACAGGTGTACGGCGCCCTGGGTCTCAGCGATGACGCACCCTTGGCGGCGATGTGGAGGTTCGGCCGCCCTTCGCGTCCTCGATGGCCCGGATGAGGTGCACAAGCGCAGCATCGCCCGCTCCGAGCTGAGCCGCGGCGCCGGCCATGAAAGTTCGGCCCGGCCGGGCAAACTGTGCGATCGGACAAAGAACCGACCACGCGCCTGCCTGGACCGCTTGCGGGGATCCCGCCGGCCGCCTACGTTCGGTGCGCTCGCGTCCCCGATCCAGAGGAGTCAGCCGTGTACATGTCGCGCCGCGTACGGTCAGGGAGCCGGGCCCTTCTTCCCCCGCCGTATCGAGCCTCGGGGACGGGCCGATGAAGGCCGCGGTTCTTTACCGGGAGGGAGGGCCCGAGGTACTCCATTATGAGGACGTCGCCGCCCCGCACCCGGCAGAAGGGCAGGTACTTATCGACGTGAGGGCGATCGGCCTCCAGGGAGGCGATCTCTTCAACCGCGCGTTGACGCCGCCGGAATCGACCCCGCACGTCGTCGGGTACCAGGCGGCCGGCGTGGTGATCGGGACCGAGACCGACGCGTTCGCGGTGGGCGACCGCATCGTCGCCTTCATGTTTGCCGGGTCCCATGCTGAGCAGGCGATCGGCGATGCGGGGACGAGCTGGCGTGTGCCCGGCGGGATGTCGTTCGAGGAGGCCGCCACGGTGCCGGTCGAGTTCGGCACGGCACACGACGCTCTGTTCGAGTTCGGCGGACTCGCCCGCGGTCAGACCGTCCTGGTCCAGGCCGGCGCCAGCGGCGTCGGGCTCGCCGCGATCCAACTCGCGAAGGCGGCCGGGGCGACGGTCTTCGCGACGGCATCGAGCCCAGAGCGAATCGATCGTCTGCGCGAGTTCGGCGTCGATCACGGAGTCGATTACACCCGCGAGGACCTGCCCGCGAGGATCCGGGATCTCACCGATGGCCGCGGCGTCGATCTGGTCTTCGACCCGGTCGGGGGCCCGATTCTGGAGCAGAGCCTCGAGGCCGTCGCCTACCGCGGCAGGGTGGTGTTCGTCGGCTGGGTCGGGCGTGACTTCTCGCCGCCCGACTTGATGCCGCTGCTGGTCAAGAACGCCACCCTGCAGGCCACCTATTTCGGCGGCGAGATGCAGAGCGCCCCGGATCGCATCTACGCGCTTGTCGACGGGTTGCTGGGCCGGGTCGCCGCGGGCGAGTTGCGGACTCACGTCGATCGCGTCTTCGCGCTCCGCGAGGCCGCCGATGCGCACCGCTACGTCGAGGCGCGGTCGGCCTTCGGCCGCGTCGTGCTCGTCCCCTGAGCAGACGGATCGTGGCTTCACCCACTTTCGATGCTTGGAACCTCGGCTGCGAGGTCGTGTCGGTAAACGGCATCGAGCTCAAGGTCCACGTGGCCGGGAGTGGACCGGCCGTCGTCCTCTGCCACGGCTTCCCGGAGCTGGGTTTCTCCTGGCGCCATCAGGTAGGACCTCTGTGCGATGCCGGCTTCCAGGTACTGGTGCCGGACATGCGCGGTTTCGGTGGCAGCTCGGCTCCCCCGGGGCGGGAGGGTTACGACGTCTTCAACCTAGGGGCCGATCTGACCGGCCTGCTCGACGCCTTCGGCCTCGAAGATGCGGTCTTCGTCGGACACGACTGGGGCGCGGCCGTCGTCTGGCATCTGGCGATCGGCGCGCCGGATCGGGTCCGTGCCGTCGCCGGCCTCAGCGTCCCATTCACGAGGCGGGCGCCGGCCCCGCCGGTCTCGATCCTTCGTCGGCGGCTCGGCGAGGACTTCTACATGGTCTGGTTCCAGGAGCCCGGCGCCGCCGATCCGGTCTTGGCACGCGACGTGCGACGGACCCTCGGCGCCGCGGAATTCTGGACGCCCGAGTGGTTGGCGTCCGACGCTCCCGAGGGGCGGCCCGCCTGGTTGACCGACGATGAGTTCGAGGCCTACGTCGGCGAGTTCGAACGGACCGGGTTCACCGGTGGGCTCAACTATTACCGCAACATCGACGAGAACTGGAGGCTCGCCGAGGCGCTCGGTGAGCGGCGGGTCGAGCAGCCCTCGCTGTTCATGGCGGGATCCGTGGACCCGGTCCTTCGCCTCATGCCGGCGACGGGCATCGAGGCGCGGCTGGGCGATCCGCGCGCCCTGATCATGGTCGACGGCGCCGGACACTGGCTGCAGCAGGAACGCCCCGACGAGGTCAGCGACGCACTGCTGGAATTCCTCGCCGACTAAGGGGTTGGAAACAGCGCCAAAGGATCGCCGGACGCCGACCGGCACGGCGGCGCAGCCCGAGGGGATAATTCTCGCGGGTCGCTTCTGCCGTCCCCGTTCGGGGACGGTGCCAAGGACAACAGTGGAGGTGAAGATGTCGGTAGACGCACGTAACGACGACGAGCGGGCGGCGCTCGAGCTCTTCGCGGCGTGGGAGACGGGCGACGTCGATCGCGTCATGGCTTGGTTCACCCCCGACGCACGCTTCCTCAATGCGTCGAACCCGAACCTGCCGATCTCGATGAAGGAGGGTCACGACGCGATCCGCGAGTTGATCGCGGCCGAGCTGGCGGACCG
This sequence comes from Solirubrobacterales bacterium, assembly GCA_050697015.1. Classification (GTDB taxonomy): domain Bacteria; phylum Actinomycetota; class Thermoleophilia; order Solirubrobacterales; family 70-9; genus VAYN01. The sequence goes on along the minus strand of JBOGYZ010000196.1, from coordinate 32,215 downwards.
TGCCATCCGCATTGAACCGCACCGCATCGGCTCCAACGACGACGGATACGTCTTTGCCGAGCGTACCGACTGGATGCGTCCCGTCTCCGGCGCGCACGCCGGCGACTGGGTGGGATTCCCGATTACCGGGATCCTCCAGGTACGCGACGGCAAAGTCGCCGAATGGCGCGAGTACTTCGACTCTCGCGTGGTCGAGGATCTCCTTAGCCCCGCCCCTGAGCCCGAGCAAGCCCAGGCGTGAACAGCAGACGGAGAAGCAGGGAGTGATTTGGGGAAAGCCGTAACCCCCGAGATCGTCTGGCGCCCGACCGCCGCCGCGCGGTCGCTGTCGGTGGCGTCCGCATCGCGCAGGGGATCCGCGAGAAGGCCCGGGCGATGGAGGCCCACTACGAGACCGGCCCGCTCGACCAGATGTTCGATCTTGCCGAACGGACCACGGCCGAGCGGGCCCTGATCGAGGAAGTCGGATCGCTTCTCGACGCGCTGAACCACGCCTTCTCGGAGACCACCACGGCCATGAGCGCCTCGACGGGGCCGAGCCTCCGGCCGCCCCCTGAAACCTCCCCAGGGACGTCGGACTAAATCCCGGTCGGCTCCCGCAGCGCCCGCCGCCCCTCATATAGACAGCGGTTCACCTTCGTCTGCGTCCAGCCGCAGCGCTCGCCGATCTCCCCGTAGGCGAACCCGGCCGCGTGCAACACGACTGACCTCCGCGACCGCCAGCGGCTCGACGCTCACCGCCCGCCGCCCCTTCGCCCGCCAGCAGGCCCGCTTCGTCACCACCGTCAGCCAGGCCAGGGGCGGCGCGCCGCCCGCCGGGTCATAGGTCTCAAGGAACGCCGCGAAGGCCTCCTGCAGGGCCTCCTCGGCATCGGCGCCGCAGGCCGCGTTTCGCCGCGCGACCCGCAGCAGTTGGGCACGCCTGGTCGTGAAGAGCTCGCCGGCGAGGCGGTCGACCGACCGCCACCTCGTCTGGGTAGTACATCTGGACCTCCGTCCGTCGCTGGGTTGACGGAGGTCGCGCAGCACCGGCGCACGCCGGTGCCACACCGCGCCGGAGTCACTCGGCGACGGACGGGTCCCAGCTGTCCGGGCACACGGATAGGCGGCGGTCCTTCGGACCGACTCCTGTCGAGCCCTTGACTCGCCACGTATGCCCGTGGTTAGAGTCGATCTCGACCGACGACCCCGGGCAGGCGTGCCGGGGTCGTTGTGTGTTCCGGGCCGGGTCGGCTCAGCCCACCGCGGGGGCGGCAAGCAGGGCTGCCGCGACGATCGCCGCGCAGACTTCGCCCTCGCCCTTCGGCAGGGTGCAGCTGACCTTGTGCACGCCGAACGGTTCGGTGTAAGAGAGCGCCCCGAGCGAAGGATCGGGGCCACCGCTGCCGGCGCCCGACCCCTCGACTCCCGGGGGGTCGGTGAACATCGCCGTTTCGCTCGTCGGGTAGCTGACTTCCTCGTGCAGGGGCTTTTCGGGGCATTCCTGGCCGGCGATGCCTTCGTAGTAGGCGGCGACCGGCGCCGCTTCAGGGAAGAGCGTGCAGAGCGCTTCGGCCTGGCAGCCCTGACAGGCGCTCGCGATGTTGAGCTGCACCACGTCCCCGTGGGCTTCGGCTTCTTCGCCTGGGTTCACCTCGCCCTTCGGGAAGGCGGTGACATGCTCTGAGCCGTCGACGCCGATCCCCGCCTCACAGTCCCAGCCGCTGGGGGCGATGATCATCGTCCCCGCCCTGTCGCGGTAGGCCGAGAGACCCTTCGCCAGTGAAGGCGGGATGGCGACCTGGGTCCGTGCGGCAAGCGCGGCTGCCGGTCGGGAGATGCCGACGAGCGTGTGGCATTTGACGGTGGGCAGCGTGGCGAAGGCCGTCGTCGAGGCGGGGACGGGCGATTCGCGGACCACCGTCGTCGCGCTTTCGCCCACGCTCGAGCGGCCGACGAAGAACGCCGCCACCACCACTCCGGCCACGCAGACCGCCCCTAGCACCGCCCGCCAGCGCACGGCCCCAGCATAGGCGCGACTTCGGCGAGCCATTGAGCGTCGCGTTCTACACGCTGATGGGCCGCACGACCGCCCTCGAGTACGTGCGCCGTGGCGTGATCCCTGCGCGCAAGATCGGCAAGCGGTAGTCCGAAAGGGTCCGTCAGCCGCCGGCCTCGACGCGGGCACTCTCACCCAGGGTGCGATGAAGCAGCGGGAAGGTGAGGAGCGCCGCGGCGCTCCTCTCGTGTGTGAATTCAGCTCGAAAAGCGCTGATCGATGGCAAAAAACCCATTTGCAGGGACTTTATTGGCGAGATTTTGGGCCTCGGAATCCCCCGATGTGCGGCGATATACGCGGATATGTCGGCGAGTCAGCCACTCTTGGCGAGAAGTGGCTGAGATTCGGAGTGGCGGTTCGAAACGAAGCGGATTGGCCCGGTACGGTTGAAACCGTGACCGCGAGAACCAGCGGCGTGCTGCAGCGGAGCATCTGGGTGAGTGTCGTCAGTGACGACGCCGCGGGGCTTCGGGGATGGCTGCTCGTCCTCGGATTCACCGAGGACCTCCTGATCCCGGGCGAGAGCGAGGGCGCGATCCACCACTGCCAGCTCGACTGGCCCGAGGGCGGGCGGATCATGCTCTCCAGCACGGGTGAGCGTGCGACCCCCTGCCGGCCGGGGACGAGTTCTCTGCATGTCGTCACAGCCGACCCTGACGCAGTGATGGCCCGCGCTCGCGCTCTGGACGCGTCGATCGTGCATGGGCTTGTCGACCAGACCGACTACCCATCGCGCGACTTTACGGTGGCCGATCCGGACGGCAACCACTGGACGTTTGCGACCTTTGCCGGCTAGGCCTGTGGGGCGCGCAAATCCGATTCCGCTGCAAATGCGCGGCTTCAGGCAGCGGTCGAATATATGTACCCCACAGGGGGCAAGATCGCTCGCCTTGAGATCGGACGATATCGAGGGTGGGTCGAGATCCCCGGGCGCAAGCTAAACGGCGGCTGCGAGGGGAGGACCTGCCACCATCATCAAAAGGTCGTCACCCGCCGCCAGAGTGCGGCGGGCGTGAGAAGACCGATTACGCCGGCTTTATCGTCAGGTAGGTGATGCATCCGTTCCCGTAGTTGAGTAGGTCGAGTTTCCGACCTTCTCCCTTGGGCGAGGACGTGAAGTTCATCTCCAGTTCGGCCTCTTCTTTTCGGCCGTTGTAGAGGATCTCTACCGCCAGCGCTTGGACACCGTTGGAGTTGGCTATACCGACCACCCAACCGGCGTAGTTCCCGCCATTGCCTTCCTCGACCCCGCGGTCGACCTTGAGAGATTCGTAGTCGGTCACCTTCACCACGCCGCCGGGACACTGCGCTTTGCCTTCTTCTTCGAGGTTCGAGGGCGGGACGTGAATCGTGAGCCCGACGACCGTCTTCTTCTTGGTGACGAGGAAGCTGCCCACCGGCTTTCCCATTTCGTTGAGCACCTTCCAGGCTCCGACCTTGGGCGGAGCTGGCCCCGTGGCGCCCAGCGCTGCAGAATCAAACCCGGAGAGCGCAAGGCCCGACGCGCCAAGGAGCAGCAGAGCAGTGAGAACCGGCAGTGTCCTGTGACGACCCACGACGTGACCATATCGCCGATCCCGCGATGCGCCAAGGATTTATCCCACTACACACCCGAGGCGATCAGCCCGTCCGGGTTCAGGGCAACGGAGAATCCAGCTCCGGCTAGTGGTTTGTGTGAAAAAGGGTGAAGGTGACCGGCCCGGTGGTGCAGCTCGGCTTTTCGGGCGAACCGATGTCGATATCGCCTTTCGCGCTCAAAGTGCCCTTGAAGGACGTTGCCTTGGTGAACTTCCCCGTCAGCTTGTAGCGGTAGGTGCCCTGGAAGTCCTTGGTGGTGTCGCTGTGGCTGAATTTCGCGGCCCCGGTCTTGGCGGTCACCACCAGGTTTGCGAGATAGTGGCCACCGTTGTCGCAGTTCAGATTCGCCTGCGTTTTCAACTTGATCGTGGTTTGGCTGCCGCTGCGCGAAACCTGCGCAGAAGCGGGAAACACCACCCCGGAGGATTCCGACGGGCCTTTGTAGGCCCCTGGGCTCGGAGTCGTGTCTTGATGCCTCGCGCTAGCGATGGATGCGCCAAGGAGGGCGATCACCAGGACCGCCGCAATGGCCGGAAGCCCTATCCGGCCGACTCGCGATGTGAGCATCTTTCCCAACTCCATTCCGAGCGAGAATACCCCTTGCTCATCTACTCGCCCACTTCAGCCATTTCTGCCCCGGTGTAGCCATTCCGCGTCGAGCGCTTCGGCGATCCCTGCCACGAGGCTCAGCTCGGTCGCGATCGGGACGTTCGTGATGCCGACCTGGAAGACGTTGTGCTGCCTGGTGTAGCCGAAGATGAACGAGGTTTCGCCGGTTTCCGAGAGGTTCGGCGTCACCACCGGGACGGTGGGGCCGATCGAGAAGAGTTTTGCGCCGTCCACCGTCTTCATCGTCTTGAAGTTCGTATTTCCATCGCCGTAGAGCGGATCGTTCTTCTCGATTGAACGCAGTTTGTTCCACTGACGGGGGGTCCCTTCGAAGGCGGCCTTAAAGTATCCGGCGTAGGGGTCGACAGTGAATTCCGCGCGGGCGGGGTCGGAGTAATCGCAGGCCTGACCCCGAGCGATTTCATCTCCGCTCCCGAGTAGAAAGGGCTCGGGAGCCCATTCGTAGTATTCGAGGCTCTTGCCGGTAGCACCTTCGATTGCGCTGAGAGACAGCAGAGCGCGGCAGTTCGGCCGCGAATGCCCTTTGTTGGCGGACGGTTTATGGGCTGCTGCGGCCGGAACGACGACGATGGCAAACGCCAGCAAGAAGGCCGCGACGGCAAGAACTCGGGACCTCATCGGACGGACTCCCCTCGTCGTTGGACCGCTGAAACTAGTGGAATCGCTACGAAAAACAACATGAAGACGCGGAACAGCTCCATGATCCGCAAAGTGGCGCTACCCCGAGAGTCTCGATGGAGGTGCGCTCGGGAGCGATCATCGAAGCTTCCGCAGGACAGCTGATTCGTCTCCTCCATGAAAGGGAAAGGGCGGAGGATGCCTGCGGGATCTGGAAGCATCCCAGGAAGAGGCCGAATCACCTTTCCTCGGGAAATTCCCTTGAGCCGGACCGTGGGTATCCCGAGGTGATCTTTCAGCCGCGAAGGATGCGGGTCGCGACCAGCTCTCTCGTGGCCGCTCTGACCCTCGGTCTGTCGGTGTTCGCCGGGTCGGCCTGGGCCGGGGCGGGCGGGCTTGACCCTGCGTTCGGCGTCGGCGGGATCGCGACGACCCCACTCGAAACGGCGCCGAGGGTTGCGGTCGAACTCGGCGTCGGTCCCGACGGTTCGGTCGTGGTCGGAGAACCTTCGAGCTACCTCCTTCGCCTGGACTCGAGCGGCACGATCGACCCGGCCTTCGGCGATGGCGGCAAGCTCTCGCTCACCCCGGACCCGATCGCGAAAGGTGTCCCCGAACGGTCTCTCGCCTCGAGCAACTTCGCGGTCGACGGCACGGGTCGTCTGCTCGTGTTCGGCGACCAGTCGGACCCGAGCCACACCTACCCCATCCCCAACACCACCGAAAACCAGGTCGCGACCGAATCCGAAGCGGTCGTGTTGCGGTTCGGGCAGGACGGCAGGCTCGACCCGTCCTTTGGTGAAGGCCGAGGCTTCGTCCGCTCGTCGTTCGGCATGCAGTCAGCGCTGCACCCGGGTTTTCCATCGACCGACGCCACCGCCGGCGCCGTCGACTCGAAGAACCGACCGGTGTTCGTCGTCGGCGGCGCCGCGATCGAACTGGGCTGTCGCGCGGGCTCTGTCACCTATTACCCGCTCGGCCTTGTGCGACTTACCGAAGCAGGGGAGATCGATCGTCATTTCGGCGCCGGAGGCGTCGCCCCGATCTCGGGCTCTAGCGGATCGCCTGGGCTCGGAGTCGACTCCGCCGCCCGTCCGGCGCTCGGCCTTGGTCATTTCCTTCGCCCGAGCGTTGCCTGTCACCCGACCACCGCTCTCGGGCGTCTCGGCGCGAACGGCAGGCCGCTAGGCGGTTTCGGCTCTCATGGCACCGCCACCCTCAAGCGAAACCTCAGCTTCGATTTCGTGACGCCCTCCGGGGCGATGGTGCTCGGTCACCGATCAGGCCGCACGCTCGAAATCGCCCGCATCGGTCTCGTGGGACGCCTGGACAACGGGTTCGGCGATCACGGCGTCGCCAAGGTGCGCCTGCCGGGGCCAGGGGCTCAAGTCCGCCCGGTCGGCGTCGACAGCCAGGGACGGATCGTGCTTGCAGGCGTCGTGGGCGCGGACGGCGCCTTCCCGGTCCAGAGTTCGAACATCGCGAAACCGCCGACCCTTGCCGTCGGCCGGCTCCTGCGAGACGGCCGGCTCGATCGCTCCCTCGACGCCGGCGGTTGGATCCTCGATCGCGTACCCGGGACCGACGAAGTGGGCGTGAATACCGCGGCCCTCGACCCCCAAGGGCGACTGCTCTTGGCTGCCACCATCTCGGCACCGGGCCAGACCCAGGGCGGGTATCTGCTGGCTCGGTTCGTTCTCGGTAAATAGGGACCCGGGTCACCGTCGCCCGTTACCTACTCGGTCCCTGGCCGCGCGGCACCGCGCCCAATCCGAAAGAAGAATCTGGCAACGACCTGAAGCTGCAAGCGGAAGCCCAGGAAGCTTGCGACGGCGGAGTGGCGCGTCGCCAGCCTCTCCGCCTTCGACCCGCCGATCGACCTGCGCTCCCATGAGGTACGAGGAGGCTGGTGGAGGATCCCTCGCCCCTGGCGGACCGTCCATATAAAAGCCGTGAGGACCTGCTCGATGCGGCGATCTGCGCGTGGACGGCGGCCTACTGGAGACGCCACAGCAGGAGTCGTTGCGCGGTCCTAGGTGCCGACGACCCTTTCGACCAAGAGGATCTGCGCAGGACGATCATCGCGCCGTGCCGGAACTTCGAGGCGACGAGCTCATGGGGTCACGGACCCGGTTTCGTGACCCAAATCCGCTCGAAACCACCCGAAACCGCGGGTACTTGACCCATTCCGACCCTGCGGGAGATCCCCCCTGCAGATGCCGCTTGTTCAGTCAGTACCTCGACGCTGCCTGAAAATCGCGGTGTCGGCGGTTCGAGTCCGCCCCTCGCCACTAAAAGGCTTGCAAATCGGCCAGCAATGCCATCAGTCAGGACACCGAGCAATTACCCTACAGCGACGGTTCCTGCTGGGAACGGTGCGCGCGAAGCACAGGTCAGGCGGGTCGCAGATTCTGATCGGGACCGGCGGAAAGCTGTCGATGCAGGGGGTCGCCACCCGGTGGGTTATGGGGGTCACGGCGCGGGGATCAAGCTGCGGCGGCCCGAGGGCCCCCGCGCACTCTGCCCTTTAGCCCATCGCCTCGACGACGACCCGGAAGCTGTCTATCTTCGATCCGGCAGCGCATCCCGTGACCTGACCTGCAAAAGGGGCGTTGAACCTTGCGGTGATCGTGTTGGTCCCACCGGTCAGCAGGCCAATCGACGTGACCCCTCCGGCGGTGTAGTGGTCGGTCAAGGTAGTGCTGCCGGCTCCCCCCACCAACTTGAACCCGGCGCTGCCCACGAACCGGCCGTTGTCAAATACTTCCACCACCGGATCGCATTCTTCTGCGGTTTCGGTTTTGGTTGCCAACGTTGCTTTGGTTTCGAGCGTCAGGAGCCCGGCTTCCCCGCCGGAGGGACTCCAAGTCGTCGTACCGCTCAACGGGACCGACGTCCCGTTGGGGGTGTCGAATGGAACATTCACGCCGGTGGCGTCGATCACGAACGGCGAAGGTCCGGTCAGTCCCTGCGGTCCACGGTCGCCGGTCTCGCCTTTCGGACCCTGGTCCCCGCGAGCCCCGATGTCGCCCTTCGGCCCGGTGTCACCGGTGGCACCCTTCGGTCCCGTCGGTCCGGTGAGGGCGGTCTTCGTCGTGAGGCTGAGTTTGGCGGGGGTGACCGCTCCCGGCTTGAGCTGCTTGGCACCGACGCTGTTCTTGGGCAATAGTGCCTCCTTCGCCGCGAATGCCGTACCTCCGGCGAGCACGAGGAACAAGGCGACCGTCGAGATGACGTTGGCGTAGGTGAGCCTGCTGCGAAGTCTTTTCATGCGGCCTCATCGACCGCATGGGTGAAGGTCCTTAATAGAGCAACCGGGGAACTGAGGTGCCGGGCACGATTCAACGACGAGTCCGAAGCTGCCGCCCGAACGTGTTCGCACCGGCGTCTCTGGCTCGGGATCGTCGCCCTCTTGATCTTGCTCGGGTTGATCCCGTTGCTTCATGGCGGCGGCTACTAGCGAGGACCCGGGCTGCCGCGCACCCGACGACCCCGGCTACCGCCCTTGCCGCGGTCGTCGCGCTTCGCGCACAAAGCTCTGCATCGCCCGACCCGGAGCCGTGCCGCCGGCCCGCCCCCGAACCCCAGCTTCTAGTAGCGGCGGGCGCTGCCGCCCCGCACACGCTGGAAGAGGTAGATGGCAAGCAAGATCAGAATGATGAGAATGATGATCCCGACGATGGTCACGGGTCTGTCCTCTCTCTCACGGGCGCCTCCCCCGATTGGAGAAGCGTCCCGATCCAACAGGTATCCGGTCGATCCGGACTCCAAACCGGATCGCTGTTGGGTCGTGGGGAGGTGTGGGGTCCGGCCGCCGGGGGTGAGCGACGGCCCGGCACTGAGTCGGAGCGCCCGCGTGCCGCTAGGGCTTTCGACGAATGCCGATTACTTGGGCGAGCAGGCCCCTCGGCGGGATAGGCTCGCCTCGAAACCGACATACGGGGGAGGTCCCGACCATGCACGCAGTCGTCGTACGGGTAGCCATCAGCGACTACGAGCGGGCTAACAGCCATCTGCTCGAGCGAGTAGTGCCTGGGGCGAAACAGGCGCCCGGGTTTGTCGCGGGCTACTGGGGCAACATCGACCAAAAAGAAGGCAGGGGAATGGTGGTGTTCGAGTCCGAGGAGAACGCCCGGAACGTTGCGAACATGCTCAAAGAAATGAATGAGGAGAGCGTCACGGTCGAAAGCGTCGAGGTCGCTGAAGTCGACGCCAGCGCTTAGATCCTCTCAGCACCTCGATCCTGCGGGGGCAGAACTCGTCGACGGGACGCGGGATCCCTGCCACGCCCATACTCGCCCGATGCTGCGTCGATCGCTGCGCTCCGTTCGTCGATTTCACACTGAAGCCGGGTGCTCAGCGCCTTGTCGCGGGATCGAGGCCCGCGGCGGTGTGAAGGGACCCGCAGGTGCGCGTCAGTTCTGAGCTTGGACGATGCTGATGGCGAGTAGGTCGGAATCCGGGTCGGCTGTCACCTTGATGGGTCTGGCGGGTCTACCGTTGGCGACCGTGATCGGGGTCACCGTGCTGTTGCCGTTGCCGACCACATAGGCCGTCCGGCCGTCCGGGGTGAAGGCGATCCAATGGGGCTGTGATCCCGGCTTTAGTTTGATCGCCGAGCCCGCTGTCACCGGGGTGGTTCTGAGATTGAGGGGTATGACCTCGTCGACCTCAGGCGAGCTGCCGGCGATCGCCACGTAGGCGGTCCGGCCATCGGGGGATATCTCCATCTCGATCGGAGGACCCGGAACTCGGATAGGCGTGCCGGCGGTGTTGCTGCGCACGTCGATGGGCGTGATCGAGTTGCTGCCCTTGTTCACGACATAGGCGGTACCGCCATCCTGGCTGATCGCGACCCAGTTGGGATGGAGACCCACGTTGAGCGAGGGCAAGACCCGACCGGTGGCGCCACCATGGGTGACACGGATCGGGGTGACGGTGCTCCCGGCCGCGTCTTCCGTGCCCCAGTTTGCCACGTAGCAAGTCCGCCCGTCCGGAGTGAAGGCAATCGTGTTCGGCCCGACGTCGGGCACCGAGATGGTTTGCCCCAATTCCCCCGTGACCACGTTGATCGTGGACACCGTCTTCCCTCCGTAGTTCGCCACCCAGGCCCACCGTTCGTTCGTATGGGGAGCGAAGGCGATGGCGACAGGTTTGGAGCCCACCGGTATCGCCCTTCCCAGTTGCCCGGTCGCCAGGGTTATGGGCGTGAGGGTGCTGGTGCCCTCGTTCGTCGCATATCCGGTTTTGCCGTCCGAAGTGACCACCAGGTCATTGGTCCCTGCCCCTCGGCCGATCTTGATGGGAGTCTCGGGCTTGCCGTCCGTGAGGTTGATCGGGAGGACCGTGCCCGTGCCCGGCGCCTTGCCTTCGTCCTCGGCGTTCGTCACATAGGCGGTAAGGCCCTTGCTGCTCGAAGCGCTGGATGGAGGACCCGACCAAGCTGCAAGCACCGACAAGCCGAGCAGTCCACTCGCCACGAGAGCGAGGCGTCTGATTCTGGGCCGATCGCGTCGACCGGATCTCGGGGTCATGATCCGGAGGCTAATCGACAGTCGATCGGAGTGGGTCTTGGTTGACTGTCGGCCCGGCCGATGCCGAAAGAGGCTCGGGGGAAGGGGCAGCCAGCTCCTGAACGGTGCTGTTAGCGTGTCGCCCCGGTCGAGATGACGAGTCCTGGCAAGTGGCCACCGTGGGGTGATCGTTCCTGGCCCCGGTTGGCCGTCGCTGCTCTGCTGCTGGCGACGGCCGTGGTCTGGGCCGCCGTGCGGGGGCTCGACTCCTACCCATCGTCGCTCGCCGGGATCGGCTACGACCTCGACCAGCCGCCGATACTGGTGGCGCTCGTCGGGGTCTGGATCTTCTACCGGAGCCGCCGCGCGTGATCCTCCCTCAGATCCAGATCGCGCGCGGCCATTGGATCCTCGGGGCGCTCTTCCTGGCGATCATCCTCGACGAGTACCTGCCGCTGATCGGCCGTGACGGTCGCCCCGCCCGCTCCCACTCCCCGTTGATCGGCTGGGCGCTGATGGTCGGCGGCGCCGGTGTCTGGGCGACCGTCGTCTTCGCCGACGTCGTCCACGACATGCTCCTGCATTTCCTCTGGGGCGACCTCCTCCTCGCGGCCGGCGCGCTCGAGCTGGCGCGGAGGCGCGGCGTCTATGAGAAGCCGTGGCTCGACTACGTGTTGCCGCTCGCGATCGTCGGCTGCGGGGTCCTCTTCCTCGTCCACGTGGAGATCGACCCCGAAGGCCAAGGGGCCGGATGGCACTTGGCGATGGGCCTCCTGCTGCTCGCGGGTGGCCTGCTCGAGCTCTTGCGGCTGCGCTGGCCGCGGGTCTCGGCGATTCCACTGGGGTTGCCGCCGTTGGCGGCGTTCGCCCTGGCGCTGATCGCGATACCGGTGGCGGCGGCGTCGTGATCGCGGCGGCAGGGAGAAGATCCCGGGCGTGCCGGGTGCTGGCGTGGGCGTGCTGTGTCGCTGTTCCGCTCCTGACCCTGCCCGCCACGGCAGCCGCGCACGCCGTCCTCGAGACTTCGACCCCGGACTTCGGTGCCGTCGTCGCGAATGAGCCCGACCACCTCACCCTCCAGTACGACGAGGACGTCGTCCCCGAACTCGCCCAGGTCTCGGTGCTGACGCCGGGGGGCCGCGACCTCGCCCGTGCGCCGCTGGTGTCGGGGTCGACCGTGACGGTGCCGCTGCGCCGGGGCCCGAAGGGCAGCTACACCGTCCGCTGGCGGATGGTCGCCGCGGACGACGGCCACGTCACCGAGGGCGCCTACAGCTTCGGGGTCGATGCCCAGCCAGTCGCCCCGACGCCGGTCGGCGGCCTCGGCATCCCGGTCGCGCCCGAGGTACTCGTCTGGCTCCAGCTCTTCGGTGTGGTCCTGACCGGGGGGATGCTCGCCTTCCGCGCGCTGGTCACCGCGCCCGCTGCCCGGGCACTGGGGGAGGGTGGTGGCGGCGATGCCCGGCCCGCGATCGGTCTCGCCGCGATCGGCGCCGTGGTGGCGCTCCACGCGGCCTTCTTCGGGTTCCTGGTCGGCGCCTATCCGGCGGTGGGTGGGGGCGTGGGGGACTTCGTCGACGCCGAGATCATCCCGATCCGCCTCTCGACTCACTCCGGGCAGGCGTTCACCTACTCATCTTTCGCCTGGATCGCGGTGATCGCCCTGATCGTCGGTGCCTGGGTGTATCCGCGCCGCCGCGAGGCGCTGCTCGCGGCGGCCGGAGGGCTGTCCCTCGCGATCGCCTTCGGCATGAGCTGGGCGGGCCATCCGGCCTCCGGAGGCACGCTCGTGCTGATCGCCGACTACGCGCACCTCCTCGCGGCCACCCTCTGGGTCGGTGGCCTGGTGGCGCTCCTCACCCTCGCCGCGAGCGTCCGGTCGCGCCCGCGCCCAGACCGCGAGGCGCTCTTCCGCGCCTGCCTGCTCCGATTCTCGGCTCTCGCTCCCGCGCTGGTCCTCGTCCTGGTCGCCGCGGCCGTCGGCGTGGCGATCCGCGAGCTGCCGTCCCTCTCGGCGATCTTCACCAGCCGCTACGGATGGTTGCTGGTCGCCAAGTCCGCCGCCTTCGGCGCCGCGATCGCCCTCGCCTCCTACCACCGCTTCGCGGTGGTGCCCCGGGTCGCCGCGGGCACCTCGGCCGTCGATGTCCGCCGCACCCTCGCCTGGGAGGCCGTGGTCCTGGCGGCTATCCTCGCTCTGGCGGCGGTCCTCAGTCAGACGGCACCGCCGAATTGACCCTGAGTGCGATGGTCGGAAGACGGGTTCCGGCGCCCTTTGAGACTTCGCCGCCGCATGTGCCCCTGGTGCCGTTCAGACTGGCCGGCCCAGGCGGCCGCGCCGCATAGGTCGGGTTATCGGGGCGTCTACATAAGCGACGTTCTGGGGCGCTGACGTTATGCCGTTGTCCATCGGCGCCGGTTTCGTCCTCGGTCGAGACACCGATCTTGTCCGACGTCGCTTATCGACTACCGACGCTAGATCCAGCTCGACGTTGAGCCGAGTGCGACACGCGCACACCGCCGCCCCAGCCGCCACCGCCGCTCTCGAAGCCCTTGTGGTCGTCGAGGGTCGCGATATGCGTGGAGGAGGCGTGGCCGTGTTCGCCCATGGCCAGAAAAGCTGGCACGCCATGGCTCCCGAAGGCAAATGGGTCCATCTACCGCCACCTAGGCCGAAGACCCAGGGCGCAGCTCTCGCTTCAAGTGGGAAAAAGATTGAAGTTTCTATCTAAACACGCATGCTCTGGTAGGTTCTCGATGCTCGGTGAGGTCGGGGTGGTGCTCCGGGCGGATCGGATGGGGAGCCCCGGGACCTCCACTCGCTCGAGGCGGCGCCCCCGTGCCTGACAGAGTTTCGACTCGACTGCATCTTCATGACTCGAGCACGTCGGCGCGCAGGTCCAGGGTCGCCTGGGCGGCGGTGATCGGTCTTGCTTCCTTCTTTCTCTTCATCGTCGCCCCTCCAGCAGTCGCGGCCCCGGGCGATCCGATCGTCGGAACCTGGCTGTACACGGGCGAACCGGAAGTCCTGGTCGGGATAACGGCATCGGCTGGCATCTACACGGTCACGGCCCTGGAAGACACCCATGTCGCCAACAGCACCTGCCCTCTTCCTGAGGGAACCGTCTTCGAGACCTTCTCCGAAACGGGAACCGGCTACATCGGTGAAGCCGGTCTCTGGAATACGGCGAGTTGCGCATTCTCCGAATGGGCGAGCCTGGAATACAAATGGGAAGGAACAACGCTGGTCGGAACCATCGCCGGGATCTGTGGATTTGGCTGTGGCCCGGTCCTCGTCAGGGCGGCGCCTTCGGTGACGGATACGACCACGACGGCGAGGGAAATGAGCGCCACCATCTCGGGCTCGATAGATCCCCTACGCCAGGCGACCAGCTACCACGCGGTCTTCGATCTGGCGACCGCCGGCTCTTGCACGAGCCTCTCGGGGGCGGGCGGGAGCGGCTCCACCACAGCCTTGTCGTTCCCCTACACGGACCACACCGCCCACACCGTCGCCGTCCCGATCGAAGGCCTCACGCCCGCGACCAGGTATTGCGCCCGGATCGCCGCCACCAACTCCGCCGGGACGAGTGAAGGCCATGCGCTGTTCTTCACGACGTCGCCGGCGCCGCCCAATCCTTCCGTGCCATCGACTCCACCAGTCGTCAGGATCACCTCGCATCCGCCCAAGGAAACGGCCGCCCAGACCGCCGCCTTCTCCTTCTCGGGCGTCGCGGGAGGCTCCTATGAATGTCAGGTCGACGCCGGCGGCTGGAAGACTTGCAAGAGCGGCGACCCGTCCGGTCCTCTCCAGCCCGGTGATCATCGCTTCGAAGTCCGGGAGTCGCTGAATGGGGTCACGGGGCCGGCGGACTCCTACTCGTGGACGATCGACCTTCCCAGGGCCTGCATCCTGAAAGTGGCGCGGGCCCGGGTCTTCGCCTTCACCCACCAGGACAAGGCACGTCTGGTCATCCACTACAAGGCCTACAAGCCTGCCAAGGTGAGCGTCTCCTACTCCCTTGCCGGGGCGAAGGGGAGCCTCGCGCTCGGGCGCGCCTCGGAACGCTTCAAGACTGCGGGGATCTATCGCCTCACTGAGAGCTTGAGCAAGCCCGCGACCGCGAAGTTGAAGGCGACGAGCTCGATGAAAGTCCACTTCACCGTTCCGCGGGCGCCGAGCAGCTGCACGCGCTACTACACGAAGCAACTCACGATCCCGAAGAAGATCTTCGGGCAGACGACCTGGTTCCAGTCGGACTCGATCTTCGGGGCGGGCGCGAAATGAAGGGACGCACCACCAAGTCGGGAGGGGTGAAGGCCCTCGTGGGCCTCGCCGCCATCTTCGCGCTCGGCATGGGGACGGCCCTGCCGGGGACGGCGACCGCCGAGACCCAATGCGGGAAGGTGCGCAGCCTGAGGACGGAACTCACCGTCTCCAAGGTCTCGTGCCGGAAGGCGATCAGGATCGTCGCGGCCTACGAGCGCAGCGACATGGTCTCCGGGCCGAAGAAGGTCCCGGGGTTCCCGGCTTGGGAATGCGGCAACGGGGACCGGCTCGGCACCTGCACGAAGGGCCGCTTCGCCCCGGGGGTCCCGACGATCGAGTTCTCGTTCCTCGAACCGCCAGGTCAGGCCCGCGTCGTCCCTGAGGGGACCGGACCGTCAGCGACCGCAGAAGACCGGGCCAAGGTGACCGGCCCGATCTACTTCTGGGCGAACCTCACCAGTCCGATCAGGTCACCGCTGCACGGGTTCCCAAATCCGCCGGTCATCAGGCCGTCCTCGCTGCTCATCTTCCAGGACGGGTCCTGGCTGATCGAAGGGCTCCACTGGACGGGCTGGGGATCGCCGGTCGCGGTGGCACACGGGAAGAGCAACTCCGACACGGACAAGCCGAACGTCGCCGAAGGAAAGCGGATCATCACGCCCGCCAAGGTTGCCCTCTACGACCCGGGCGTCTTTGAGGGTCGGAGGGTGTACCGCTGCATCCGGATGAAGCTCCGGCCTCCGGCGAAGTTCCAGCCGCAATGCCTCCGACGGAGCGGAAGCATCGTCGCGTTGGGTGGGCCGGGATTCGGCACCCCGGTCGGGGGTGGAGCGGCCGAAGGCGGCGCTCGCCACATCGACGACTTCTTCGCGCCCGGTCGCAAGGTCTGGTGTCAGATCAGTCGGATCAACGGCGCGTCCTGCGGCACAGATCCATCACCCCCGACGCATGCCGCATTTCTCGACGAGAACGGAAAGGTCGAAATCTGCTCGGTCGAAAAGCTGGAATACCCAGGAGGTCCCGGCCAGCCGCCCCTCGGCTGCTATCAGCAGTGGCCGGACGAAAAGCTCCCGATCCTCCGTGAAGGAGAAATCACCACGGTCGCCGGGATCAGGTGTACCTCCGAACCCATGGGGATCACCTGCGTCAAGACCTCCGGCCAAGGCAAGGGGAAAGGCTTCCGGATCAATGGAGACCTGGCCGCAGAACCGGGCTTGGCACCGAAGAGCACATCGCCCTCGAGCGCGTCGTTTGAGAGGAAGGACTCCACTTCGCCCCCCACGTCGAGGGATGTGCGCGCCGACATCGGCTCCTGCGGTTCGCTGAAGACCAAGGACGGAGTGACTTACGACATGACGATCGTCAAAGGGTCGCCATCGTGTTCGATGGTGCGGCGGATCATGAAGAGGTTCGGCCATCCGATCAGCAAGAAGCCGAAGTACTACTGCGGCGTCAAGGGCTACGAGTGCGAGTACTCCATCTACCCGGAAGGCTGGCGCTGCGGCGGCTTCTTCCAGGGTCACTTCCAGTGCTGGCACGGCGCGAACGATCCTGCGCGTGCCGACGAGATCTTCGAAGGAGTCGATGCGCTCGAAGTCAAGCGGCCGTCGCGGCTCGAATTCGCCGCCAATCCTCCGGCCTGCACCAAGCGGGCGTTGACGAAGGGCCTCGACCGCGCCGGGCTGCCTGGCTACATCGACCGCGACAGCTTCGGCTGCGCCGGGAACTTCGCCTACGCCGGGGTGATCATCGGCCGCGACGCGGCCACCGTCCTCTTCCGGGCGCACGGCCAGAGTTGGCGCCCCGCCAACCGAAGTATCTACTGCGAGAACGGCTCGGTCCCGAAGGCGATCTACCGGCAAGGCTGCGAGACGAACTGACGATGGATCACTGATCGTGAAGTCGTGGCCCGAGCATCCCGGCAACGGAGCCCGCGATGGCGGCCGGTACCACGTCGTCAACGCCGACGACGTTCACTTCAGGCAAGCCGACCAGCAGCTTGCACATTCGCGTAGGACCCCTCTGCACCGAACTCATCCATTCTGAATGGCATATCAGAAACGGTCAGATTGGCAAGGCGCCCGCTACCGGCCGGCGACGCCCCCGGTCCCACTCATTTCCGAAGCGCCCTCAATCCGTGGTTCGCTCAGTGCCTTGTCGAAATTCCAGACGGCTTCGATTGCTGCGGCCTCGCCCCCAGCCTGCCGCTTGCCGATCTGGAAAGCCTGGATCGCGAGGTTCGGGTCCATCATGTTTGCCGGAGCCTCGATGTCGCTGAAATCGGGGCCGACCGCTACCAGCCGTCTAGTTTGGCGCAATGGTGCCAACTCAGCGTCCGGGGTGACGGAGGCAAGTGAGCCACCACCTCCGGTGTGGGACCCGAGGGGGTGGGAGGACAGGACCACCAGAACGTCGGTGGGCGGCGCCGCCGTGGCGTTCAAATGACTGAGGATGCCGCCGTCCATATAGCGGTGGCCTTTGATGGTGACGGCGGGGAACAGGACCGGTATGGCGCAACTGCAGGCGACAGCGCGCAGCAGTGACACGCCGGACCCTTCGTCCCACACGACCAACTCGCCGGTATCGGTGTCGATCGCAGTGCACCGGAAGCCTGCGGGCCAGGCGATGCCGTCGAGTGTGCCGAACAGCCCGAGGTAGACGTCTTCAGCGGGCGTTCTCGCCTCCTGCGCTGCGCGACCGATCGCCCGTAGTGCTTGCCGCGAGTCGCTGTCGAGCCTCGCCTGGCGCATTACGCTCAGGAAGGCTTCGTCGCCTGCCGCCAAGCTGTCGGGGTCGATGCTCTGCCCAAATGCTGCCAGGGTGGCGAGCGCATCGGTGACCTCACGACCGCTGGACAGAAGCGCTCCGACGAGGGCACCGGCGGACGTCCCCACGATTGACTCGGCTCCCGCCAGGTCGACACCGGCTTCGCGCAGCCCGGTGAGTAGACCGGTCTGCCAGCCGACACCGACGGTGCCGCCGCCTCCGAGGACGAGCGCGCGTGTTGGAGAGCCATTTTGCGTAGAAGTCATTGCGGTTCCTTTGACAGTGGGGTCAATCGTATCTTTGAGATTGGTCCTAGGCTCAATCTTTGGATCGCATCTACGTGTCCAGCACCCTCGCGACGATGCCGGCGCGGCTGGGGATCCCAATCCGCCGCTCCGGCTTCGCACCTTATGGCCGCCAGCCGGGCCAGTCGCTGAACGGCGCAGCCGAGGGGCCTGCGCTGTAGTCGAGCCAGACGCCGGCCGGGGCCACCTCGTCGACGGGACGCTTGTGGTAATCGCACACACCTTCGGGGAACGCCGACGTCAATTCGGAGACCTCCTGCTTGGTGAGGGTGACTCCGTACGCTTTCGCCTTTACCGGGCCTAGTGCACACTTCAAGCCATAGAGGTTCAGGGGCTGGCCTGATACGAGCATCGGATTCGAGTAGGTCTTGTAGACGCTCTCACACGGTCCATCGGTGCCTGCGTAGCTCAATCCGCCCGGCTGGGGCGTGGGCGCTTCGGTCGGGCTGTTCCCGAGGAAGCATCCGTCGGCGAGCCCCGCCGGCTTGTCGGCCGCGACCTTTTCGGAGGTCTTCTTGTGAGCGCTGTCGGCTTCGATGTTGTCGAGCCATTCGTTCATGGCCGTCAGCTCGTAGCTGTCCGCGGCTTCTTCCTGGTTGGGCGTCGGCCCGTTCTCGATAATTACCAGGTTGGCGGCGTCATGAGCTTCTTCCATCCGCTGACGCATCACGAACGACCAGTCGGCGGTGTGGATGTCGAGTGGGAAGCCGACAAGGTCCAGGTACGCGCGCGCATCGATGACAGGCGTGTCCGCGAGTCCGAGGCCGCCGCTTGTTTCTATGTCGTCGGAGTAGAGCGCTTTCAGCGCGGCAGGTTCTGCGACCTCGCGCTTCGAGACTAGGCGGCCGGCGAAGTCGAGGCCCCCGATTTCTTTATTCAGCGCGATGAACTGGGCGGGTGTGATCACCCCTTCCTCGAGCGCCGTCAGACCGTACTGCTGGCCGGTGTTGTCCAAGAAGGTGTGAGCAAACCCGGTGGACGGGTTGACGCCGAGCACGTTGCTGAGCGCCTCCTGAATGTTGCACTTGACGCCCGTCGGATTGGTTTCTTCGTTCCAGAGTGCTGCGAGCGGGATGCGGCTATTGCAGCTCCCGGTCGCGGTCAGATGGGCGCCGAAGAGGGCTTCCCAAGACCGGCAGGTTTCGTACGTGACGAACCCCGTGATGGCGGTCTCCTGGGTTTCGGTGAACATCCCAGGATGGTCTTCGAAGTAGTGGTTGAGAAGCAGGCAGTCAGCAACGACGTGCCCGGTGGGCCCGTCGGGGCTTGGGAATGCGGCGCCCGGCACAATGCCGTTGATGATCCCGGGATAGTCTTCGGCGATCCCGTACTGCTGGATGCCTCCGCCCGAGCTACCCCAGCCGATGGTGTGGACAACGGGTCCATACGTGTCGATGAAATGCTCCTTCGTCATCATCGCGGCCTCGGCGGAGATCGGGATGCTGCAGTTGGTTTCGAAGACGTTCAGCGAGTTCGAGGCGACCGCGTAGCCGCGTGCCAAGAAGGTTTCTCTGAAGACGCCTCCGGTCACGTTCTGTGGGTGAACCTCGTCGCCGGTGAACTGCTGATAGCCGGAGTTGCAGCCGCCGCCGAACGTATAGACAAGGCGGTGATTCCAGCTCGTGTCGGCCTGGAGTGGCGACGGTGGTTTGCCGTCGTAAAGAGCGGCTATCTGGAAGATCCCGCGATCCAGCGTTCCCTCTTCAAACCGGACGATAAACGGCACCAACTGCCCTTCGACGGTCGTGTACGCAAGGTCGGCCGGTCGTTCGGAAGGATCGGCCATCGTCTTGAAGGGGGCACCGGCAGCCGGGTCCCAAGGGCCTTCGGACGACGTCGAGCGGTACAGGTAGCCGACCTTCGTCGCGCCCATGCACTCCGGCGGTTCGGAGCTACCGAGGCCAAGTTCTTCCGTCTGGCAGTAATAGGGCGTGTTCTGCGGGCCGGAGAACACTGGGCCGCTCAGCGGATGAGTCGTCACCGTGAGACTCGCGACCCCCGCGCGCTTCGAATACCGCCCGGCGCTCGTCAGGGCATATGCCTTGATGACGTTCGCGCCTTCGGCCAAACCGGTCACGAGGCCGAGCAAGGTGCCGTCGGGCTGCTGCTGGAAGGTGGCCGACACGTCGGTCCCGTTGCGCAGGACGTGAACATGTTCCGCGCTGTCCTGAGCGGGCACGCCGATCCTTAGTAGAACCTCGCCACCACTGACGAGTCCAGGCGTCGGGTTTGATTCGGACGTGATGCTGAGACTCCGTTTTCCCGCCGCCGCGGCTCCGGCGGGAGGCCCGAGTGCAAACGTGGCACAGATGAGCACCCACATCAGCGCGGCGATGAGCGGTGTGCGAGACATGAAAATCCTCCCTCGAGTACTTTGGGTAACACTCCCCGACGCGCCATTCGTGGCGCGGTCGGCATCGTAGAGGCGGCGCTATCCCACGGACAAGAGCAAAGGTCACCAGTATTGACTGTGCAGGCGTCACTGCCGCGCGCATCGCCATGGCCAGGTGGGCGGGCTCAGCGGCACTTGCTCGCCGGCCGCGGGGGCAACTCGAAGTTCTCGCGACGCTGCTTCTCTTCGCGCTGCGGACTGGTCATCAGATCGGCCCGCTTGCCGCTACCCGCTCGATCAACTCCGGTGAGTACTTCCTCGCCCTTGAAATCCTCGAAGGCTCTCCTTCCCCGCTGACGAAACTACGGATCAGAGCCCCTGTCGAAACCGGACCGGCTCAAAGACCTGTGGTGAGGGCTCGGCCCGCGACCCGGACGAGGTCGTCGTCGGAGGCGCTCGACACGGCGCGCAGCTGGAGGAAGTGGCGAGCCACGGTGAGGCCGAGGATGCTGCTCACGGCGATGGCGGCTCGCAACTCGGCGTCCGGGCCGCCGATGCCGGCCGCCAGATTGCCGATTCGCTCGTCGAGATGTCGCCGGACGGCTTCGGAGGCCTCCGGCACGGTCAGCATGGACCGGACCAGGGCCCGCATCTCGGGGGGCAATGCTGCGGCGCGCACCTTGAGAACGTCGGCGAGATGGTCTGCGGCTTCTTCCGGCTCGCCGGGTGGGAGTTGTATGGCGGCGGTAAAAAGCGCCGACTTGGATCGGTAGTGCTGCAGGACCAGGGATGGGTCGACCCCGGCCCGGCGGGCGACGCCCCGCACCGTAGTCGCCTCGAACCCTCGCTCGCCGAACTCCTCTCGCGCGGCGTCGAGGATCCGGGCCCCTGATGCTGCGCGACGAGCCGCCCGGCTCGTCATCGGCTTGGAGGCCGCAGTACCTTTGTTCATGACTTCACTCTATACGTGTTGAGCGAAGCGTTCGCATGGTGTACAGTTGACTCAACACTCGTTGAGCGACTCGCCACACGCAAGGGATCGTGATGCTCATACCCACCGAGCGCCACCCGGCTGATCACAAGCCGAAGGCGGTTGCGCCCGCCCGCCGAGCGAAGGCGGCTGCGCCCGCCCGCCGAGGCACAGCCAGTCCGACGGCCTCCTCGGACCTCACGGGAGTCCGAGCCGCGATCGTCGATCGGCTCATCCGCGATCACGCGGCGATCGCGGACCGCATGGTCCTGGCGATCACGACAGAGATCGCCGCGTACCAGACAACGCCAAGCCCACAAGCCGTCCTGGCCGACGTCCGCGAACACTGTGATGCGCACATCCAAGGCGTGCTGGCGAGCATCAGGGGCGCCGGGCCGCAACCGAATCCCAAGCGCTCTCTGCTCGCCGACGTCGCCGCTCGGCGGATCCGTCAGGGCATCCCCCTCGACTCGGTTCTCCACGCGTTCCGCATCGGCCACGAGGTCCTTTGGAAGGTGATCGCAGATCGGGCCGACACTATGCCTCGCGGGCCCGAAGCTGTGGTTCTCATGGTTCAGCCGCTCATGCATTACATCGATCAGGTGAGCACGATCGTGGCAGACGTCTACCTCCGAGAGCAACAACATCTCGTCGCCGACGCCGACCGAGTCCGCCACGACATCCTCGAGCTCCTTCTGCGGGGCGAGCAGATCCGTCCCGACCTCCTGGACTCGGCCGCCGTGACCCTCGATCTGCAGGCACCCCATCACGTGCTCGTCGGTACCCTGACTCTCGAGCAACGTGACCTGCGGACGCTTGCACGCGCGGTCGAGGAGGTCTTCGAGGAGGACGCGGCGCTGCTCGTCACCCGGCAGCACCGCGTAACTTGCCTGATCAAGAGCGGAGCGCCACGCCTCGCGACTCGTGCCTCACGCGTCCTCGACTCTGTCGCGCCAGCGGTCGGGGTCAAGCCGCGGATCGGCATCGGTCGC
This sequence comes from Solirubrobacterales bacterium, assembly GCA_050697015.1. Taxonomy (GTDB): domain Bacteria; phylum Actinomycetota; class Thermoleophilia; order Solirubrobacterales; family 70-9; genus VAYN01. Next base: position 10,203 of record JBOGYZ010000196.1, on the reverse strand, counting down.
GCGAGTCCTCTCGCCGGGACCGCCAGTGCGCTGGCCGAGGCGGAGAGGGCGCTCACCCTCACGTCAGCCGCTCGGCCGCTAGTCGTGCTTGAAGAGATGCCACCGCTCGAATACATGATCGCGGCGGCCGATGAGATCGCGCTCGCCCTGATCCCTGATGCGGTCCGAGCGCTCGCCCTCTCCGAGTCGGAGGCTGACGCCTCGCTCATCGAAACCTTCAACACCTACGTGCAGCACAGCCTCAACGTGCGGCAAGCCGCGATCGCCCTTCCCGCACATCCAAACACAGTGCACGCTCGCCTGCGGCGTCTCTCGGCGCGCCTAGGCTACGACCTGCGCGACGTCACGCACGTGATGCGGCTCTCGGTCGAGCTCTCGTTGGCCCAGCGTCTCTAGCGCATCGCTGACGTCCGAGGTTGCTGTCAAGCGTGAAGACACCACCGCAGCCGAAGGTCGGAGGGTCGGTCGGGATCGCACTCCTGAGCACCTTGGCGGCCAGCGCGCCGCCAGGTAACTGAAACCCAGCGATGCCGGCTCGACATGGGGCGATCCGGTCATTCGGCCCTGTAGCTCAGTTGGTTACAGCGGCGGCCTTTGAAGCCGCCGGCCAATTTTTCGGCGTCTTGGCCCGGCGTGCGCCAGCAGGTCCGGATCCGGCACGGGAAGAGGCTCTGCGGCGTCTCCGAGTTTGGGTCTCCAGAAGGCCGGCGCGAGTCAGCGGAAGTCCCTCAAGGTCCTGCGGGGTGCGGCGCGAGACGCAAGGCGCGGTGTGAACGGTGCCCGTTGTAGTGATCGACGAAAGTCCGGAGGGCGCGCTCAAGATGTCCCCGGTTGGCGATCAGCAACCAGTCGAGGCACTCTCGGCGGACCGTACCGACGAAACGCTCGGCGACCGCATTCGCCTTCGGCGCCTCGACCGGAGTCTCGACAACCTCGCTCCCTTCGCTGCGAAATACCTCGTCGAAGGCGGTGCTGAACTTGGTGTCGTTGTCAGGGCGACATCGGCTTGGTCACGCCACTCGGCGGTCTGGCACCGCCGACCGTCCGCGCGTTGCTCGACTCGGTCGCCGACTCAGATCCTGGCGGCAGCTCCTCGCCCGCGGGCGAGGAGCCCGCTCTCTGACGATCGTCGCCCCTATGTCCGTGACGTGCGAATCTTCTCCGGTGCGTCTCAGCCTCGCCTCGATGCTCAGCGAGACGGCCTGGCGGACGCCGGAGCGGGTCGCGGCGAGCGAACCGCTTCCCGAAGCGGCGCCGCGCGAGCCGCTCGACCGGCGGTCCTCTTCTACACCAGCGGCAACACCCTTCGCGGCGATGGCAGCCGGCGAGGAGGTCCGCACCGTGGTCGTCTACGAGTGAGCGTCAACGCGCCGGCGCCGCGGGCGCCATCGACTCGAGGCCGTCGAGGAAGCGGCCGATCAGCAATTTGAAGGCGGCGCGGTCGACCCGAAGCGCGTCGGAGCGGAGCCGATCGATGTCGCCGAGGTTGGGGTAGCGCCGCGCCTCGGGCGCGAAGCCCCCGGCGAAGGAGGCGAGCGCCGCGCCGTAGACGGCGTAGCGGACCCCGGCCGCGATGCGGGTCGCCCGGGAGGGCGTCCAGCCTGCGTCGCGCAGGCCGGCGAAGACCTGGTCGGCGCGTGCGAGCGCCGTGTCGAGGCGGCCGAAGGAGACGGCGAGGTGCGGCACCAGATTCGGGTGGGCGGAGAGGGCCTCGTAGTAGGACCAGGCCCATCCTTCGATGGCGGCGCGCCACTCGAGTCGGGCGAAGACGCTGGTGTCGACGCTCTCCATCACCGATTCGGCGACGGCGTCGAGCAGTTCATCCTTCGAGCGCATGTGGTTGTAGAGCGAGGGCGCCTGCACGCCCAGCTCCTCGGCGATGCGGCGCATGGTGACGGCTTCGAGACCGTCGCCGTCGATGATTTCCAGGGTCGCATCGATGATCTTCGCGCGGCTGAGCCGCGGCTGGGTGGCGGTGTCGTGCGTCATTGACTATCGATGTTAGTATGCTACCCAACTAACAGTGATAGTAACTCTGCTCACCTGATGCCCGACGCCTACTTCATCGCTGCCCGCCGCACGCCGATCGGTCGCCTGAACGGAGCTCTTCGCCAGGTCCGGCCCGACGATCTCGCCACCGTCGCGCTGACCGCCGCCTTGTCCGCGGTCGAGGACCTCGACCCGCTCGAGATCGACGACGTCTACTGGGGCGCGGCAAACCAGGCCGGTGAGGACAACCGCAACGTGGCGCGGATGGCGGTTCTGCTCGCGGGGCTCCCGTTCGAGGTTCCCGGGGCGACCGTCAACCGTCTCTGCGCATCCGGGCTCGAGGCGATTACCGGTGCCGCGCGGGCGATCCGGGCCGGTGAGGCTGAGCTCGTGATCGCCGGGGGAAGCGAGTCGATGTCCCGCGCGCCCTTCGCGGTCGGCCGTCCCGAAGCGGCCTATCCGGCATCGCTCGAGCTGGTCGAGACGCGGCTCGGATGGCGGTTCGTCAACCCCGGCCACCACGAGCGCCATGAGGTCCTGGCGATGGCCGAGACGGCCGAGCGGGTGGCGCGGGAGAAGGGTGTTTCGCGAGAGCGGCAGGACGAATTCGCGCTGCGCTCCCACCGGCGCGCCGAGGCCGCCCGCGCGAGTGGCCGCTTCGCCCGCGAGATCGTGGCGATCCCGACCGCCGACGGCACTCCTGTCAGCGAGGACGAGGGGATCCGCCCTGACACCTCGCTGGGGCGGCTCGCCGGCCTGCGACCTCTTTATGAGGAAGGCACGGTGACCGCCGGCAACGCCTCGCCGCTGAACGACGGGGCGGCGGCCGTCGTGCTGGCCTCGGAGAGCTGGCTCGAGCGCCATCCCGCCGTCGCGCCGATCGCTCGCTACGTGGCCGGTGCCTCGGCCGGGGTCGACCCGGACCTGATGGGCCTCGGCCCGATCCCGGCGACGAGGAAGGTGCTCGCCCGGGCCGGCTGGAGCGTCGAGGACCTCGATGCGGTCGAGCTGAACGAGGCCTTCGCGTCGCAGGCCATCGCGTGTGCCGAGGAGCTCGGGATCCCGGACGAGGTGCTGAACGTGAACGGTGGGGCGATCGCCCTCGGACACCCACTCGGTTGCTCCGGTGCCCGCCTCGTCACGACGCTCCTGCACGAGGAGAGCTTTCGCGGGGCGGCCGGTCGGCGGGCGCTGGCGACGATGTGCGTGGGCGTGGGGCAGGGGACGGCAGTTCTGGTGGAGTCGGCATGAGCGCTCCTGCCGCTCGCTTCGAGGGCCGCCTTGCGATCGTCACCGGCGCCGCGCGCGGGATCGGCGCGGCGATCTCCCGGCGGTTGGCCGAAGAGGGCGCCACGGTGGTCGGGGTCGACCTCGATCCGCGCGTCGTCGAAACGATGGAGAGCCTTGTCCGCGAGGGCTACGAGGCGGAAGGGATCACGGCGAACGTCGCCGACGCGGACGCGGTGGAGAAATCCGTCGGCGCCGTCGCCGACCGACATGGGCGGATCGACGTGCTCGTCAACAACGCCGGGATCACCCGCGACGACCTGCTCTTCAAGCTGAGCGAGGACGACTGGGACACCGTCATCGACGTCAACCTGAAGAGCGTCTTCCTCTGCTCGCGGGCCGCCCAACGCCTCATGGTCGAGGCGAGGAAGGGGGCGATCGTCAGCCTCTCGAGCCGATCGGCGCTCGGCAACCGTGGACAGGCGAACTACAGCGCCGCCAAGGCGGGCATCCGCGGCCTCACCTCGACGATGGCGCTCGAGCTTGGTCCGTTCGGGATCCGCGTGAACGCCGTCGCGCCCGGCTACATTGCCACCGAGATGACCGGACAGACCGCGATCCGGCTCGGTCTCGATCCCGAGGCGCATCAAGAGAAAGCCGCCGCCGTGACCCCGCTGCGGCGGGTCGGCAGCCCGGAGGAGGTGGCGAGCGTAGTCGCCTTCCTCGCCTCCGACGACGCGAGCTACGTGAGCGGGCAGACGATCGAAATCAACGGCGGCGCCCGCTGAGCGCGGCGCTCGCCCGACCCGAGAAAAGGAATCCGTGGACTTCGCCCTCACCGATGAGCAGCACTCGATCCGTGCCACCGCGCGCTCGTTCATCGAGAACGAGGTGATCCCACTGGAGCCGGAAGTGCTGCAGCGCGAGCGCCGCGGCGAGTCAGGCTTCACCCACGAGGAACTGCGCGCCCTGCAGCGGAAGGCCAAGGAGTTCGGCTTCTGGGGCCTCGGCACCCCGGCGGAGTACGGCGGCGCCGAACTGCCCGCCGTCACTCAGAGCCTGGTCTGGACCGAGATCGGTCGCACCTTGGTGCCATTCGCCTTCGGGGGCGAGACCGACGTGATCCTCTACAAGGCCGACGAGCGCCAGCGCGAGACCTACCTGATGCCCGCGATCGAAGGCGAGCGCGCCTCCTGCTTCGCGGTGACCGAGCCGGACGCGGGGTCAGACCTGACCGCGATCCGGATGCGGGCGCGACGCGACGGCGGTGACTGGATCCTCCACGGCGAGAAGACCTTCATCACCCGTGGGGCCGAGGCCGACTTCTCGATCGTCATCGCGGTCACCGATCCCGAGAAGGGCTACAAGGGAGGCTTCACCGCCTTCATCGTCGACCGGGCCATGGGTTGGACCTCGGCGCCTATCGACACGATGGGACCGGCCCGTCCGATCTCGATGAGCTTCGAAGACGTCCGCGTCCCCGAGGAGAACATCCTCGGCGACGTCGGCGACGGGTTCAAGCTGGCGATGGAGTGGATCGGCCGTGGCCGCTACGTGATCCCCTCGCAGGCGATCGGCGCGGGGGAGCGGCTGCTGGGGATGGGGGTCGAGTACGCGACCCAGCGCAAGACCTTCGGGGTGCCGATCGGCGATCACCAGATGATCCAGGCGATGCTCGCCGACAGTGAGGTGGAACTGGAGAGCGCCAGGTGGCTGGTGCTGCTCGCCGCCTGGGCCGTCGACCAGGGCCGCGACGCACGCCACGAGTGCTCGATGGCGAAGCTCTCCGGCGCCGCGATGGCCAACCAGGTGGTCGATCGGGTGCTGCAGATCCACGGCGGCGTCGGCTACACCAGGGAGATGCCGATCGAGCGCTGGTACCGCGAGGCGCGGCTGTGGCGGATCTTCGAGGGGACCGACGAGATCCAGCGGCGGGCGATCGCCCGCAACCTCCTCTCCGGACGGCGCCGCGTCGGCGGCCATCTCGCGTAGGGGTCGCGGCGCCGGTGCAGCTCAGCCTCGCATCGATCCTGCGCGAGTCGGCGTGGCGCTTCCCGGATCGGACGGCGGCGTGGGAGGGGGATACCGCGATCGCCTACCCCGATCTTTGGGCCGCGGCACTGCGCCGTGCCGGCGCGCTGGTCGAACTGGGGGTGTCGCCGGGCGAGCGGGTCGCGCTGCTGGCGTCGAACAGCGTCGACTTCATCACCGCCTACTACGGGGTGCTCGCCTGCGGCGGCGTCGTCGTGCCGATCCCGCCGATGCTGGTGGCGGTCGAGATCGCCGAGCTGCTCTCTGACAGCGGTGCCGGTCTGGCGCTGGTCGAGGCCGGCCTCGGCGCCGCGCTGAAGTCGGCGTCCACCTCCACCGAGACCAAGGTGGTCGTCCTCCGCGACGGCTCGCCCGACGATCTGGCGGGACTCGCGGAAGCGGCGCGAGCCCTCCCCGACGCCCTGCCGCGGCAGCCCCTCGACCCGGCGGTGATCTTCTACACCAGCGGCACGACCGGCCGGCCGAAGGGTGCGGTGCTCACCCACCTGAACCTGGTCATGAACTGCTTCGTCAACGCGTTCATCGCCAACGGCTTCCGCGACGATGACGTCGTCCTCGGCTGCCTACCCCTTTTCCACACCTTCGGCCAGACGGTCGCCGTCAACTCGGCCTTCCTGGTCGGGGCGGAGGTGGTGCTGCAGCGGCGCTTCGATGCTGCCGAGGCGCTCGATCTGATGCGCCGCCGGCAGGTGACGGTGATGGTCGGGGTGCCGACGATGTACATCGCGCTGCTTGCCGCGCTCGACGACGACCCGGCGCCGCCGCTGCGCGTCTGCATCTGCGGCGGCGCCCCGATGCCGGTCGCCGCGCTGGAAGAGTTCGATGATCGTTTCGGCTGTCGAATCCAGGAGGGGTACGGACTCTCGGAGACCTCCCCTACCGTCTCCGCCAACCAGCCGCAGATCGGGGTCGAACCGGGATCGATCGGCCACCCGCTCTGGGGGATCGAGGTCGAGATCGCCGACGCCGAGGTGGACGAGCGGGTCGAGCTGCTGTCGGTCGGGGACAAAGGGGAGATAGTGATCCGTGGGCACGCCGTGTTCACCGGCTACCTCGGCAAGCCGGAGGAGACCGCCGCTGCACTGGTCGACGGTTGGTTTCGCACCGGCGACATCGGGATGAAAGACGAAGCCGGGTTCCGCTACGTCATCGGCCGCAAGAAGGACATGATCCTGCGCGGCGGCTTCAACGTGTATCCGCGCGACGTCGAGGAGGTCCTGGTCAGGCATCCCTCCGTCGCCCAGGTCGCGGTCATCGGCGTCCCGCACCCCACCCACGGGGAAGAGATCCTCGCCGTGGTGGTCCCGGACGGCGCGGCGCCGTCGGTGACCGGGGACGAGCTGATCGAGTGGTCGCGGAAGCGGGTCGCACACCACAGACGCCCGCGCCTGGTCGAGTTCGTCGACGAGATGCCGCTCGGGCCGTCCCGCAAGGTGCTGAAGCGGGAGCTGCGGGCCCTATTCACCGATCGTGCCGCAAGGTCCGACTGAAGTCGGCCGGACCGGTGCCGTGGTGGATCCGGCCACCGGTGAGACCCCGCGTGAGTTCCGACGATCGGGGACGACGAGTTGCGCGCGGCGCCAGGTGCGTCGCCCGAAGCATCGCGTCTTGCTTCTCGAAGCGACTGATACAAGTGTACACTTGTTGCGATATGCGAACGGCTCGCCTCTAAAGTGAGAACCCATCTTATCGCGCAAGGGTCGGTGGTCAGGAAGTCCCGATATCGCGACGTATGTCGATCTGCTGCGCCAATGGCCGGCGTGACGGAAATCCCATGACATCCGACCGCCGGCTTTCGAAGCGAGTTGACGCACTTGTGGTCGGCGGCGGGATTGTCGGCCTCGCTACTGCCCGACAGATGCTGATCGCCCGACCCGGCACCGAGTTGGTCCTGCTGGAGCGGGAAGCTGAGGTTGCCCGCCAGCAAACCGGCCACAACAGCGGCGTGGTCCACGCCGGTCTCTACTACCGGCCGGGATCCCTGAAGGCCAGCCTCTGCCGCCGAGGTATGGGTCTACTTTCAGAATTCTGCGCGTCCGAAGGGATCGAGTACGACCGTTGCGGCAAGCTGGTCGTCGCCACCGATCTTCCGGCCCGACGCAGATTGGAGGCGCTTGCCGAGCGGGCGGCGGAGAATGAAATCGACGGACTCGCCTGGCTGGAGGAAGGGGAGATGCAGCGTGTCGAGCCGCATGTGCGCGGTATCGCGGCCCTCCACTCGCCGAGTACGGCGATTGTCGACTTCGGTGCTGTGTCCCAGGCGCTTGCCCGCTCCATCGAACTGGTCGGCGGCAGCATTCGAACCGGTACGGGAGTGCGTCGCATACGTGAAACCGCCGGCTCGGCGATCGTCGAACTCGATTCCAGCGAGGAGATCAAGGCGGATCGCGTCGTGGTCTGCGCGGGCCTCGAGTCGGACCGGCTGGCCCGCGCCTCCGGGCAGGGAGAGGACCCCCGCATCATCCCCTTCCGGGGCGAATATTGGAAGCTCAGGGCCGAGCGGACGGGCCTCGTTCGCGGACTGATCTATCCCGTCCCCGATCCATCCCTTCCCTTCCTGGGCGTTCACATAACCCGCAAGGTTGGCGGTGAGGTGTGGCTCGGCCCAAACGCAGTCTTGGCCACCGCGCTGGATGGCTATCGGTGGCGCGACATTCGTCGCGCCGATCTCGCTCACATCTTCGGTTGGCCAGGGACCTGGCGGATGATGCGGGCCCATTGGCGGGTCGGCCTCCACGAACTGCTGGTATCCCGACGGAAGGCGTCGTTCGTCCGCGAAGCGGCGCGGTTCTTACCCGAGCTTCGCGTCGACGACGTGGTGCGCGCGGGGGCCGGCGTACGCGCCCAAGCGGTCGATCGCGCCGGCGGCTTTGTCGACGACTTCCGGATCGGCACAGGGCGGCGTGTCGTCTGGGTGCGGAACGCCCCGTCCCCGGCGGCGACCTCCGCTCTGGCCATCGCCGAGGAACTGGTCGAGGGATAGGGACAGGAGGGCCACGCCCGCAGGCTCCTTGCCGCCCTCGCGCGACCCTCAAGTCGGTGCTGGTACGGTGTTGCGGTAGCGCTCGGAAGAACCGCTGCCGCTCGGCTGAGCCGCCGCCTCAGCGCCCGGAGAGGTGCTCGACGATCGGGGCGAAATCGACGGCCTGATCGCGCGACACGGTGTAGTAGGAGTAACCCCAGCGCTCGCGGCGCTCGAAGAGCCGCTCGGCGATTTCCTCGACGCTTCCCAGCAGGAAGAAGGGCGATTCGAGCACCTCTTCGGGACTGATCCGCAACGGTCCCGAGAGCTCCTCCGCGACCCCTCCGGGATCGTCGGTGATCTGCGCGACCCGCACCAGCGACTGGAACGTCAGGTCCTCGAAGCGAGGCCCGGCTGCCTCCCGGATCCAGGCGAACTTCTTGTCGATCTCCTCGGTGACCGCGTTCTCCATCGATCGCGGCGGCGCCGTCCCGTCGCTGATCGGCAGCAGGCGGTTGACGCCGATGATGTCGGCATTCCGGGCGGCGAAGGTCAACATCCGTTTGCCGCCCGCGCCGATGTAGATCGGCGGGCCGCCGGGCCGGAAAGGCTTCGGGGTCCCATCGAGCTCGGTGATCGTGAATTGCTCGCCCTCGAAGCTGAACGGCCCCTCGGCGAAGAGGCCGCGGAGGATCGCGACGTACTCCATCAGCCGGCTGACACGCACCCCCGGAGGGTCCATCTCGATCCCGGTCGGGCGGTAGTCCATCAACTGGTAGCCGGCGCCGAGCCCGACCTCGAGCCGCCCTTCGGAGAGGACGTCGATCGTCGCCAGCTCCCGCGCCAGCACGGCGGGGTGGCGGAAATCGATGCAGAAGACGCCGGTCGAGAGTTTTAGCTCGGTGGTGACCGCGGCAGCCGCCGCCATCGAGGCGATCGGCGCCCAGCCGCCTTCGCTGAAGTGGTCCCAGGTGAAGAGGGTCGAGTAGCCGAGGGCCTCGAGCCGCTGCGCCGATTCGGCCCAGTTCATCCCCTCGAACGGTTCTTCCAGCTCGGCCCCGAAGCGGAAGGGGCGCCGCCCGGTGGGCCCGGCGGTGGCGGCGGACCGGGTTGACTCGAAATCCTGGGACATCTTCGACCTCCACTTTGTCTGGTGTCGGATCCGGGAGAGACCGGCGCAACGACGAACGTAGAACCGGCATGGCTCCCGATGAAGATCGCCACGCTCCACAATCATTCGCGGATCGTGGACGTTCCCCACATGGACGGGCGCCTATTCGGTCGGGCTCGTTTCCGCGTACCAGGAGACGCCGACCTTGCCGATCTTGAACCCGGTGACGTCGCTGCCGTTCGCGAAGGCTTCGAATCCGCCTGTTACGCCGACATAGACCCGGGAGCGGCGCCGCCGGCCGGCGCCTAGTCCTCAGGCGGCGGCTGGACGGCCGACCAGGTTTTCTGTGTCTTCAGGTGGGGTGCAAGGAGTGAAAGGTCGCCGGCCCCGAGGCGGTCGGCGGCGATCTTCACCTGATGCCAGTACGGATAGATCAGCGGCGGGGCGCTGACGTCGTCGAGGCGGGCGCGCTCGTCGGCCGTGAGTTCGAGCGTCGCGGCGTCGAGGTTGTCTTCGAGCTGCTCGTCGGTGCGGGCACCGATTATCAGCGAGGTCACGCCGGGTCGGCCCAGCAGCCAGGCGAGGGCGACCTGGGCGGCTGAGACCCCGTGGGCCTCGCCGATCTCGACAAGTGCGTCAACGATGTCGTAGAGGAGATCTTCGTCGCGCACCGGCGGCTCACTCCAGCTCGTCAGGTGGCGCGAGCCCTCCGGGCCCTCCACGCCACGCCGGTACTTGCCCGAGAGCAGCCCGCCGGCGAGGGGACTCCAGGCGAGGATGCCGACTCCCTCGTCAAGGGCGACCGGGACGAGTTCATACTCGGCTTCGCGGGTGTGCAGCGTGTAATGGATCTGCTGTGAGA
>JBOGYZ010000195.1:0-3970 GCA_050697015.1 Solirubrobacterales bacterium | reverse complement strand
ACGCCCAGGACCGATCTCGGACGGCCGCAAGGACCGGAAGGACGGCCGTCCCTTCGCAGGATCGCTCGCCTACGCGACGACCGGCTCCCGCCCCGCCACCAGGCCGCGGGCCCTCAGGACCGGGATCAGGCCCTCCCCCACTCGGTAGGCCTCCTCGAGGTGGGGGTAGCCGGAGAGGATGAACTCGTCGATGCCGAGGTCGTGATACTCGGCGATGCGGTCGGCTACTTCCTCGTGGGAGCCGACCAGGGCGGTGCCGGCGCCGCCGCGGACCAGGCCGACGCCGGCCCAGAGGTTGGGCGAGACCTCGAGGTGGTCGGTGCGGCCGCCGTGCAGCTCGGTCATCCGGCGCTGGCCCTCCGATTCGGAGACCCGCTGGATCGACTGGGCTTTGGCGATCTGCTCGTCGGAGAGGTTGGCGAGCATGCGGTCGGCCACCTCCCAGGCCTCCTCCGCGGTGTCCCGGGTGATCGCGTGGAGGCGGATGCCGAAGCCGAGCTCACGGCCCTCGCGGTCGGCCGCCTCGCGCACCACGTCGAGCTTCGCCGCGACCGCCTCCGGTGGCTCGCCCCAGGTGAGGAAGACATCGGCCCTTCGGGCGGCGACTTCAAGCGCGGCCGGCGAGGAGCCGCCGAGATAGACCGTCGGCCAGGCGGGTGGGTGGAGCAGGCGGGCTCCCTCGATCTCGTACCACTCGCCCGAGAAGTCGACCTCCTCCCCGCTCCACAGCTCGCGCACGATCGCCAGGAACTCGTCGGCGCGGGAGTAGCGGGAGTCCTTGCCGATCGTGTCGCCGTAACGGCGCTGCTCGATCGCGTCGCCGCCGACCACGACGTTCAGCAGCAGGCGATTCTCCGACACCCGCTGGTAGGTGGCCGCCGCCTGGGCGGCGAGGGTCGGCGACTGGAGGCCGGGACGGAAGGCGACCAGATACTTGAAGTCGCGGGTGAGCTGGGTGAGCGCGGCGGTGATCACCCAGGCCTCCTCGCACCACGACGAGGTCGGGGTGAGCGCCGCCTCGAAGCCGAACGACTCGGCGGCGCGGGCGACCTGGGACAGGTAGGCGATGTCGCCCTTGCGGGCGTTCGCCTGGGCGTCGTCGATCCGCGCCCCGTGCGCCCCGACCGCGTTGCCGAGGCTGAGGTCGGTGTGGGAGTCGCCGTTGGTCGGCAGGAACCAGTGGAGTCTTACGGGCATGAAGCGGGGAACTAGGCGGCCAAGAGCGTCGCGGCGCGCTGCGCGGCCTCGGTGCGGTTGCGGACGCCGAGCTTGCGGTAGAGCGCGGTAGCGCTCTTCTTCACGCTGTCGGGGCCGAGGTGCAGGCGCGCGGCGATCTCGCGGTTGGTCTTGCCGGTGCCGAGCAGGAAGAGGATCTCGCGCTCGCGCTCGGTCAGCTCGGGGCCGGCGACCGACGCAGCGGCGGGGGTGAAGTCGAGCGGCTCGCCGCCGATCACCGCGGTGCGGACGCAGTCGATGACGTCCTCGGAAGTGACGCCGGCGGGCAGGAAGCCGACCGCGCCGAGCGAGGCGGGCGAGGCACCGGGCGTGGTGCGGCAACGCGAGGTCAGGAGGATCTGGACGCCCGGATGGGCGTCGCGGATCGCGGCGGTGATCGAGCCCGCGAAGGGGCCCGTCTGGGAGATGTCGAGGATCGCCACGTCGGGGCGGTGGCGGCGGGTCAGCGCGACCGATTCCTGACTGTCGGCGGCGAGCAGGCACCGTTCGATCCAGGCCTGCTCCTCGAGCAGGGCGGCGAGGCCGATCCGCGAGGGCGCGTGGGCGTCGATGACCAGCGCGCGGACCGAGGAATTCGGAAGCGCCTCGGGCGGCGGCGGCGCGGCGGAATCGTCGGCGCCGGGAAGCGCGGCCGGGTCGGCCGCGCCCACGGCCGCCAAGCGCGGCAGCTCGAACTCGGCGGTCGGCATCTCGGCGGTCGGCATCAGTCGGCGGCCTTCGCGGGTCGCGGTTTGATCGCTTTCGCCGCAAGGGGGCTCGGCTCGAACCCGGCGCGGGTCCCGGCCAACGCGGCCGCGGCCTCGGCGGTCGCGGCGAAGAGCTGGTCGAGCGCCTCCTCCGCCCTCTCCCCCGGTTGCCCGTCCTCGAAATCGCGGTTGTTGAGGTAGACGGCGACCGGCATCACGACGGCGCCGAAGAAGGCGAGCACGTCGCGCAGGTGCCGTTCGGCGCCGAGGAAGTGATGGTCGGAGGCGCCCATCGCCAGCAGTCCCACGACCTTGCCCTGGAGCGCCGGGACCGGGGTCAGGTCGAGCAGGTTCTTCAGCGAGCCGGACAGGGAGCCGCGGTAGACCGGCGTGGCGACGATCAGGGCGGTGGCCGACTCGATCGCCTCGATCGTCGCCGCGGTGTCGTCGGCGAGATCCTCGACCGGCGTGCCGTTGGCGAAGCCGAGCCGCAGCGTGCCGAGGTCGAGCAGGTCGGCGCTGGTGCCGCGCTCCGCGGCGCGCTCGATCGCTCCCTCGAGCGCCCGGTGCATCCGCCCCGGGGGCGTCGTCGATCCCAGCAGAACCCTTAGATAGACATCGGTCGCGCCGTTCGGCGACCGATGTCGACTGGTCTTGGTCTCAGGCGGCAAGCTCGTCCTCCTCGATCCGGATCTCCGAATAGGACCCACGGTAGAAGAGCAGCGGCTTGGCGCCCGGCTCGCGGTGCTCCAGGTGGTGGGCGAGGCCGACGACGATCTCGTGGTCGCCCGCCGGGTGGATCGCCTCGACCTCACAGACGACCGTCGCCAGCGAGCCGGGCAGCACCGGCACGCCGAGGTCGTGGTCGTCGAACTCGACCTCGTGGGAGCGGACGGCGTCGCCCTTCTTGGCGAAGCGATCGGAGTGGTGGCGCTGCTCGGCGGCCAGGATGTTGACCGCGACGCGGCGCTCGTCGCGGATCGCCGCCAGGGTCTCGGAGCTGCGAGCCAGGCAGGCGAGCAGCAGCGGCGGGTCGAGCGAGACCGAGGAGATCGCGTTGGCGGTGGTGCCGACCGGCGCGCCGTCGCCGTCGCGGGCGGTGACGACCGAGACGCCGGTCGCGAAGTGGCCCATCACGTCGCGCATCGCCCGCCCGGTCTCGGCGAGCTTGGCCGCCGCGTCGGGCTCGGCCGCGCGGCGGCGCTCGACCACCGCGGAAACATCGACGATCACGATCCCGTGGCGGGTGGCGAAGAGCTCGAGGTCCTCGCCGCGCGCCATGTGGCCGTCGTCGCGCATCACCTGGCAGAGGACCCCGGAGCCTTGCAGGCCGGCGCCCGCGGTGAGGTCGACCGCCGCCTCGGTGCGCCCGGCGCGCTCGAGGATGCCGCCGGAGCGGGCGCGGAGCGGGAAGACGTGGCCGGGCTGGACGAGATCCGCGGCAGTGCTCGCGGGGTCGGCGACGACGGCGATCGTGCGGGCGCGGTCGCCGGCCGAAATGCCGGTGGTGACCCCGGCGCGGGCCTCGATCGAGACCATCGCCGAATCCCCCAGCGAGGAGGCGTTGCCGCGGTTGCCGATCTGCTCGAGGCCGAGCTGCTCGCAGCGCGCCGTGCTGAGCGCGACGCAGACCAGACCGCGCGCCTCGGTCGCCATGAAGTTGACCGCGGCGGCGTCGGCGAACTCGGCGGCGATCAGCAGGTCGCCCTCCCCCCGGCGCTCGGAATCGTCGCGCAGGAGGACCATGCGGCCGGCGGCGAGCTCGTCGCTCGCGAGCGCCACGGGGTCGGGGGTGACGGGGATCTCGGGAACGAGGTCCAGCGGGTTCATCAGGCGGCCTCCCACTCGGTCGGGGCGGCGCCGACAGCGCGCAGCTCGGTCGGCAACGGAATCTCTTCGGTTTCGCCGGTGCGGATGATCTTGCGGGCGACGGCGCCGGAGTGGCCGCGGATCTCGGTGATCCCGATCGCCTCCCACTCGACGCCCCTGCGCAGGGCGCCGATCGCGAAGAGGCGCTCCGACGGCGTCCCGTCGGCGCCGAGCAGCGC
>JBOGYZ010000194.1:0-2301 GCA_050697015.1 Solirubrobacterales bacterium | reverse complement strand
GGCCGCCACGAGACGCCCGGGACGCAACTCGGACGGCCGCGGTGGCCGCGAAGCACGGCTGGGCCCCGCCGTACGATCACCATCTACCCGCCGTCAGACAAGCTGACTGGCCAGCCGGCCAGTTTTGTCGTTAAGCTTCCGCGCCATGGCCACGGTCGACTCGACGGCGCCGATCGCAACCCGCCCGCCGCGGCTCTCCGCCAACCCGTTCCGGCGCATCTACGACGATGTCGCGGTCGAGGTGCGGGGACGCGGAAAGTACCCGCCGGGGCCGCGGGACTTCAACTGGGCGCGGACCAAGCAGGTCGCCCGCGACCCGCTGCCGCTCCTGCTCGGCAGCTATGAAGAGTTCGGGCCGATCTTCTCGATGCGGATGCTCCACGTCACCGGGATCTGGATGCTCGGGCCGGAGGCCAACCACTACGTCACCGTCGGTCATCCGGAGCACTTCCACTGGCGCGAGTCGAGCTTCGGCGACCTGATCCCGCTGCTCGGCGACGGCCTGCTGACCGTGGACGACGAGTACCACGACCGCGCCCGGGCGATCATGGTGCCCGCCTTCCACCGCGAGCAGGTGGAGTCCTCGACCGCGGCGATGGTCGCCGAGGCGGAGGCGGCGATCGGCGCGCTGCGCCCCGACTCCGTGGTCGATGTCTACGCCTGGATGCGCGGCCTGGCGATGCGGATCGCGATGCGGGCACTGCTGGGGTTGGATCCCGACGACGGCGGCAAGGGCGCCCTCGCGGCGGAGAAGTTCGAGGAGGCGCTCGGCTACTTCGGCATCGACTTCGCCCTGCGCCTGCTGCGCGGGCCCGGCTCGCCCTGGCGCCGGCTGATGGCCGCCCGCGCCGTTCTCGACCGGATCGTCTACGAGGAGATCGAACGCCGCCGCGCCGCCCCCGACAGCGGCCGCCGCGACATCCTCTCGCTGCTCGTCGAGGCGCGCGGCGAGCACGGCGAGCAGTTCACCGACTCCGAGATCCGCGACCAGGTGATGACGCTGATGTTCGCCGGCCACGACACCTCGACCTCGACCGTCACCTTCGCCCTCTGGGAGCTCGCCCACCACCCCGACGTGCTGGAGCGCCTCTGCGAGGAGCAGGACCGGGTGCTCGGCGGAACCCCGCCGACGATCGACCAGATGGAGAAGGAGCTGCCCTACCTCGACATGGTGGTCGACGAGGTCCTGCGCCTCTACCCGCCCGCCTGGATCGGCCCCCGTCGCGCTGTCCGCGACTTCGAGTGGGGCGGTTGCCAGGTGCCGAAGGGCGCCTACGTCAACTACTGCTCCTGGGCCAGCCACCGCCTGCCCGAGGTCTTCCCGGAGCCCGAGGCCTTCGTCCCCGAGCGTTTCACCCGCGAGCGCAAAGCCGCGTTGCCGCGCGGCGCCTACGTCCCCTTCGGGGGCGGCAAACGCGTCTGCATCGGCAAACGCTTCGGCCTGATCGAGGTGAAGCTGGTGACGACGATGCTGCTGCAGCGCCTCCGCGCCGACGCCCTGCCGGGCCGCACGATGACGGTCCGCCAGATGCCGACGCTCTCCCCGCGCGACGGCCTGAAGATGCGCCTTAGGCCGCGCGCCTAGACTCTCCAGCTTGCGCGCGCTGGTCATCTCCGACACGCACTTCGGCGCCTGGACCGGGCGGGACCTTCTGCGAGAGGACTTCTTTCTCGAGCGCCTCGCGCCCGCCCTGGATGGCGTCGACGAGGTGATCCTGCTCGGCGACCTCTTCGACTTCCTCTTCGGCTCGGTCGCCGACGCGGTCGACTCCTCGGCGGGCCTCCTCGAGCTGATCGCGGAGAAGTTGCCCGGCAAGCGCTTCGTCTTCCTCGCCGGCAACCACGACCATCACCTCGTCCACCGCGACGAAGAGAACCAGCTGGAGTCGGCGCTGGCCCGCGGCGACACCCTCCGCCCGGACGGTACCGCCCCGCACGAGCCGCCCGGCCCGGCGTTCTTCCAGAGCTTCCTCGAGGCGCGGATGCCCGGGGTGGAGGTCGAGATCGCCTACCCGACCTACAGCTTCGGCGGCGTCCTCTGCACCCACGGCCACTACCTCGATCCGCACGCGCGGATGAGCGGCTCGCGCGGCTCGCGCCTCCTCACCCGCACCCTCTGGGCCATCGCCTCGGGCGGCCCCGAGGAACCGACGTGCGAGGCCGATTACGAGTCGGTGACGACGCTGCTCACCGAGTGGCTCTACATCGCCGCGCAGATGCCGCACGGCACGCACGCCCAGCAGAACGTCTTCCGCGCCGCCCAGCGCGCCGGTCGCCTTGCCACCGCGGCGGGCGCCCCCG
>JBOGYZ010000193.1:0-2730 GCA_050697015.1 Solirubrobacterales bacterium | reverse complement strand
CCTGGAGACCGTCTACCTCGGGACGCTCGCGCGGCGCTCGCTGGTGATGACGAACGTGCGCCGGGTGGTCGACGCCGCCGACGGCAAGTCGGTGCTCTTCTTCCCTGCCCGCCACGACCACTGGCTGGTGCAGACCGGCGACGGTTGGGCGGCGCACGTGGCGGGCGCGATCGGCGTCTCCACCGACGCCAACGCGTCGTGGTGGGGCGGCCTCGGGATGGGGACGATCCCGCACGCCTTGATCTCCGTCTACGGCGGCGACACGGTGGCGGCGGCGCGCGACTACGCCGCCCGCTTCGCAGGGCGCTCCAACATCATCAGCCTGGTCGACTTCCACAACGACTCGGTGGGGGAGGCGGTGAAGGTCGCCGACGCGCTCGGCGAGGACCTCTGGGGCGTGCGGCTCGACACCTCCGAGAAGCTGGTCGACATCGCGCTCGCCGACCGCCCCGACGCCGAGGAGCTCCGCGGGGTGACGCCGGAGCTCGCCCAGGCGGTCCGCGACGGCCTCGACGCCGCCGGCCACCAGCGGGTGAAGATCGTCGTCTCCGGTGGCTTCGACGCCGAGAAGATCGAACGCTTCGAGGCGGTCGGCGCCCCGGTCGACTCCTACGCGGTGGGCTCCTCCCTGATCCGCGGCAACTTCGACTTCACCGCCGACGTGGTGGAGCTCGACGGCAAGCCCGCCGGGAAGGTGGGACGCGAGCTCCGACCCAACCCGCGCCTGCGACCCGTCACGTAGATTTCGCGCCATGTCCGAGACGACCGCGACGCCGACGATCCGTTCCGCGACCGAGGACGACGTCGGGCTCATCTTCGACCTGATCTGCGAGCTGGCGACCTATGAGAAACTCCGCGACGAGGTGGTCGGGACGCCGGAGGTCCTGCGGGAGACGCTCTTCGAGCACCGCGCCGCCGAGGCCCTGATCGTCGAGTCCGCCGAGGGCGAGGAGGTCGGCTACGCGCTCTTCTACACGACCTTCTCGAGCTTCGAGTGCCGCGCCGGCATCTGGCTGGAGGACGTCTACGTGAAGCCCGAGCATCGCCGCGGCGGTGTCGGCCGCAAGGTCCTCGAGCACCTCGCAGGCATCGCCGAGGAGCGTGGCAACGTCCGCCTCGAGTGGGTCGCCCTCGACTGGAACGAACCGGCGCTGAACTTCTACGAGAAGCTCGGGGCCGCGACCCTCGACGACTGGCTCATCCACCGCCTCGAGGCCGACGGCATCCGCCGACTCGCCGCCGGCGAGTAACCGCCGCCCGGTGAGTTCGCAGTAATCCGTGGATAGCGCGGAGAACTGCGAACTCAACCTTGGGTCGAGGCCGCGCGGCGGAGGAGGAGGGTGCGCTCGCTCTCGTTGGCCGTGAGGTCGGCGGCGCGGCGGAACTCGACGGCGGCCTCCTCGTCGCGGCCGAGGCGGGCGAGGAGGTCGCCGCGGACGCTGGGAAGGAGGTGGTAGTCGCGCAGGGTGGGATCGGTGGCGATGCGTTCGAGGAGGGCGAGGCCGACCTCGGGACCGAAGGCCATGCCGACCGCGACGGCGCGGTTCAGCTCGACGACCGGGCTCGGGGCGATCGCGGCGAGCGCCTCATAGAGCGCCGCGATCCGCACCCAGTCGGTGTCCTCGGCCTCCGGCGCCCGCCCGTGACAGGCCGCGATCGCCGCCTGCAGGCCATACGGCCCGAGCGGGGCGGACAGCTCTTCGGCCCGCTTCAGCGCTGCCACGCCCCGGACGATCAGCAGCGGGTCCCAGCGCGAGCGGTCCTGATCGAGCAGCAGGATCGGTTCGCCGTCTGGCCCGAGCCGGGCGCCCAGCCGCGAGGCCTGGATCTCCAGCAGCGCGATCAGCCCGTGCGCCTCGGGCTCCTCCGGTGCCAACGCGGTGAGGATCCGCCCCAGCCGCAGCGCTTCCTCACAGAGCTCGGTCCGCACCCAACGCTCGCCGAAGCTCGCCGCGTAGCCCTCGTTGAAGATCAGGTAGACGACCTCGAGTACGTCCGGCAGCCGCGCCTGCAGCGCGCTCCCCACTGGTACCTCGAAGTCCGCGCGTACCTCGCGCAGCGTCCGCTTCGCCCGGGTCAGCCGCTGGGCCACGGTCGGCTCGCCGACGAGGAAGGCGCGGGCTATCTCCGGCGTCGTCAGCCCGCCGAGCAGACGCAGGGTCAGCGCCACTCGAGCCTCGGTCGAGAGGGCCGGATGACAGCAGGTGAACATCAGCGCCAGCAGGTCGTCGCCGACCTCGTCGTCGGCCTCGGCGGCGAAGTCGGCGCGGTCCATCGCCAGCATGATCCCCAGCTCGTGCGCGACCTCTTCGCGCTTGCGCTCGTAGGTGGACGCCCGCCGCGCCAGGTCGATCGCCCGGTTCTTCGCCGTCGCCATCAGCCAGGCGCCGGGGTTGTCGGGGACGCCGGTCCGCGGCCATGCCTCGAGCGCCGCGACCAGCGCGTCCTGCGCCAGGTCCTCGGCCAGCCCGACGTCGCGGACCAGCCGCGCCAGGCCGGCGACGAGGCGGGCGGACTCGATCCGCCAGACCGCCTCGACCACCGCCCTGGTATCGGCCGTTGCCGCCATCAGGCCCCCGGGTGCAGGTCCTTGTCGTAGACCTTCAGGGCCTCTTTGATCTCCGGCGTGAAGTCCTCCATTTCCCAGATCGGCCGCACCTCGACCCGGCAGTCGACCCCGGGGCAGCGCTTCGCCCACTCGACCGCCTCCTCCTTCGAGCGCGCCTGGAT
>JBOGYZ010000192.1:0-10235 GCA_050697015.1 Solirubrobacterales bacterium | reverse complement strand
GGTTGAGCTCGACCGCGTACTCCATCGGCAGCTCCTTGGTGACCGGCTCGATGAACCCGTTGACGATCATCTTCGAGGCCTCGGCCTCGTCGAGCCCGCGGCTCTGCAGGTAGAAGAGCTGCTCGTCGCCGATTTTCGACACCGTGGCCTCGTGGCCGACGTCGGCGTCGTTCTCGTCGATGCGGATCGTCGGGTAGGTGTCCGAGCGCGAGTCCTCGTCGAGGAGCAGCGCGTCGCAGACCACCTTGGAGCGCGATTCGCTCGCCCCGTCGGCGATTTCCATAAGCCCGCGGTAGGTCGCCCGGCCGCCGTCCTTGGAGATCGACTTGGAGAAGATCGACGAGGAGGTGCGCGGGGCGGCGTGGATGATCTTGCCACCCGCGTCCTGGTGCTGGCCGGCGCCCGCGAAGGCGATCGAGAGGATCTCTCCGTGCGCTTCGGGACCCATCAGGTAGATCGCCGGGTACTTCATCGTCAGTTTCGATCCGAGGTTGCAATCGACCCACTCCATCGTCGCCTTTTCGTACGCGACCGCGCGCTTGGTGACGAGGTTGAAGACGTTCTGCGACCAGTTCTGGACCGTCGTGTAACGGACGCGCGCGCTCGGCTTGGCGATGATCTCGACCACCGCGGAGTGCAGCGAGTCGCTCGAGTAGACCGGGGCGGTGCAGCCCTCGATGTAGTGGACGTCGGCGCCCTCCTCGGCGATGATCAGCGTCCGCTCGAACTGGCCCATGTTCTCGGTGTTGATCCGGAAGTAGGCCTGCAGCGGCATGTCGACCTTGACCCCCGCGGGGACGTAGACAAACGACCCGCCCGACCAGACGGCCGAGTTCAGCGCCGCCAGTTTGTTGTCGTTCGGCGGGATCACCGTCGCCCAGTACTCGCGCAGCAGGTCCTCGTGCTCGCGCAGCGCGGTGTCCATGTCGGTGAAGATCACGCCCTGTTCCTCAAGCTTCTCGTTCACCTGGTGGTAGACGACCTCGGACTCATACTGGGCGCCGACGCCGGAGAGGAATTTGCGCTCCGCCTCCGGGATCCCGAGCCGGTCGAAGGTGTATTTGATGTCCTCCGGCACCTCACTCCAGTCGCGCGAGTTCTTCTCCGAGGCGCGGACGAAGTAGTGGATGTCGTTGAAGTCGATCTGGTCGAGGTCGCCGCCCCATTTCGGGGTCGGGCGATTTTCGAAGTTTTCGAGCGCCTTGAGGCGGAAGTCGCGCATCCACTGCGGCTCTTCCTTGAAGTCGGAGATCGTTTCCACGATCTCGCGGCTCAGCCCCTTCGGCGCTTTATAGGCGTAGCCGGCCTCCGGGTCGTTGAAGCCGAATTTCTCCTTGTAATCGGAGTTGATTCCGGCGAGACCCTCTTTCTCGGCGATTACCTCGGGCGACGTAGCCATGTTCTATGCGACCTCCAGGGTGACGGTGTCGTCCGCGACGGCCGTCGCAAACGTCTTCACCGGCTTGAATGCGGGGAGCGTCTTCGGCCTGCCGGTGGTCAGGTCGAAAAGGGAGCCGTGCCTCGGGCACTCAACGGTGCAGGTGGCGGGGTCGAACTCGCCCTCGGCGAGCGGTCCGTCGTCATGCGAGCAGCGGTCCTCGATGGCGAGAATCGTGCCGTCGCAGTTGAAGACGCCGATCTTCACGCCCTCGTGCTCGACGAGGCGCATCGCGCCGGGCGGAAGCTCGGCGGCTGGGCAGACAAAGATCGTGGTTCCTGCGGTGTCGGTCAAGAGGGTGATTGCTTCCCGGGGCGGCTCATTGCCCCAGCTGAGACGGAGTACGGCTTTAAACCTACTGACGTAGTCGGATTTTAGCGGCCGGGCGTCGTCTGCCTGCCCTCGGCGCACTCATTTCACGATTCAGCGATGAATTTGGCGCTCCAGAGTGGTCTTATGGGACACGAGAACCCTCGAGAAGGAGCGAGAGATGAGTGAGAGGACCAGCTATGAACCCGGCACCCCGTGCTGGGTGGAACTCGGTGGCACCCCGGACATGGAGGCCAGCCAACGCTACTACCGCGATCTGCTCGGCTGGGAGATCCCGGAGCAGCCGAACTCCGCCGAAATGGGGGGCTACCGCCGTGCCCAGCTGAACGGCAAGGACGTCGCGGGCGTCTCGCCGAAGATGCAGGACGACCAGCCCTGCTTCTGGGCGACCTACGTCTCCGTCGCCGATGCCGACGAGACCCTCGGCAAGGTCCGCGATGCCGGCGGCCAGGTGATCGTCGACGCGATGGACGTTGTAGGCCTGGGCAAGATGGCGCTCTTCACCGACCCGACCGGCGCCGTCTGCGGGATCTGGGAGCCAGGCACCTTCGTCGGCGCCGAGCTCGTCAACGAGGACGGCACCTTCGGCTGGAACGAACTCGGCACCCGCGACGTGCCCGCGGCGCGTGAGTTTTACGGCAAGGTCTTCGGCTGGTCGGTCGAAGAGCAGGAGATGCCCGGCATGGGCACCTACCACATCTGGAAAGACGGCGAGCACGTCCGCGGCGGGATGATGGACATCACCGCCATGGCTCCCCCCGAGGCGCCTTCGAGCTGGCTCGTCTACTTCACCGTTCCGGACGCCGACGCGGCTGTGGAGACGACCAAAGCAGGCGGCGGCCAGCTGCTGAACGGCCCCATGGACATCCAGGTCGGCCGGCTCGCGATCCTGATGGACCCCCAGGGCGCGATGTTCGCGGTGATGGCCCCGACCGACGAGACCCGGGAAAACGCCCCGTAGGTAGAGTCGGCCGGAGCGGCGGCTAGAACGTCGCCGCTTCGGCCGGGCTGCCCGTCTCGCCCTCGTCCTCCCATTCGGCCGGCTGGCCGATGGCTGCGGACTTGACGACCTTCAGGCCCAGCATCGCGCACTTCATCCGCGTCGCCGAGATGTCGATCCCGAGCAGCTCCAGCACGTAATCCTTCGGCAGCCGCACCAACTCTTCGCGGGTCATCCCGACCAGCTCGTCGGTCAGCAGCGAGGTGGCGGCGGTCGAGATCGCGCAGCCTTTCCCCTCGAAGGCGATCTCGCTCACCTTGTCGTCGGCGTCGAGTTTGATCGTCACGTGCTGCTCGTCTCCGCAGAACGGGTTGGTGTCCTCGTACTCGAGGTCGGCACTCTCGACGACCCCGAAGTTGTGGGGTCGCTTGTAGTGCTCGAGGATCTGGTCGCGGTAGAGCTCGTCCATGGTTCGAGGCTAGCGAAGCGTCATCGTCGTCAAAGTCCGAATACCCGGCGGGCGTCTTCGAGGCCGTCGACGAGGCGGTCGATCTCCTCGGTGGTCGTGTAGACGCCAAAGCTGGCGCGGGCGGTGGCGGTGATCCCGAGGCGGTCCATGAGGATCTGGGCGCAGTGGTGTCCGGCGCGGACGGCGATGCCGTGGCGGTCGAGGATCTCGGAGACGTCGTGGGCGTGGATGCCGTCGATCTCGAAGGAGACGGGGCCGAGGCGCTCCGGGCCGCGGGGGGGACCGAAGACCGTCAGGCCGGGGACCTCGGCGAGTTTTTCCAGCGTGTAGTCGGCGATCTGGCGCTCGTGGTCGCGGACCGCCTTCATGCCGAGTTCGGTGTCGAGCCACTCGATCGCCGCGCCCATCCCGATCGCCTGGGCGATCGCCGGGGTGCCCGCCTCGAAGCGGGCCGGGACGTCGGCGTAGGTCGTTCCCTCGCGCGTCACCTTGCGGATCATCGAGCCGCCGCCGAGGAACGGCGGGGTCGCGCGCAGCAGGTCGAGCTTGCCCCAGAGGGCGCCGATGCCGGTCGGCGCGTAGAGCTTGTGGCCGGTGATCGCGTAGAAGTCGACGCCGAGCGCGGCCACGTCGAGCGGCAGCTTCGGCGCACCCTGGGCGCCGTCGGCGACGACGATCGCGCCCGCGTCATGGGCCATCGCGCTGATCTCGGCGAGCGGGTTCTCGGTGCCGAGGACGTTGGAGACGTGGGCGATCGCGAGGACCTTCGGGCCGCGTTCGAGCAGCCCGCGCAGCGCGTCGAGGTCGAGCACTCCCTCGTCGTCGATCGGCGCCCAGTCGATCTCCGCCCCGACCCGCTCCGCCAGCTGCTGCCAGGGGACGATGTTCGAGTGGTGCTCCATCTCAGTGAGCACGATGCGGTCGCCGGCACCGACGTTGGCGTCGCCCCAGGCCCGCGCGACGAGGTTCAGCGCCTCGGTCGCATTACGGACGAAGGCCACCTCGCGGCGGTCGGCGGCGCCGATGTGGCGGGCGACGATGTTGCGCGCCCCCTCGTAGGCCTCGGTCGCCTCGGCCGAGAGGGTGTGGGATCCGCGGTGGACGTTGGAGTGGTGGCGCCGCTCGTAGTCGGCGACCGCCTCGATCGAGGCAAGCACGCGCTCGGAGCTCGCGCCGCTGTCGAGGTAGGCGACCGGGACGCCGTTCACCTCACGGGTGAGCAGCGGGAACAGCTCGCGCACCCGCTCGATCGGGAAGGTACCCGTCGCGCCGGGGCTCTTGGCCGTCGCCTGCTCCATGACCGCGCGGGGCTAGGCGGCGGCGCCTGCCCCGACCTCCTCGCGGATCCAGCCGTAGCCTTTCTCCTCCAGCACGCCGACCAGCTCCGGGCCACCTTCTTTGACGATCCGGCCCTCGAACATGATCGAGACCTGGTCCGGCTTCACCATGCTGAGGATCCGCTGGTAGTGGGTGATGATCAGGACACCCATGTCGGGGCCGGAGAACTTGTTGACGCCATCGGCGACCGTGCGCAGAGCGTCGATGTCGAGCCCCGAGTCGGTCTCGTCGAGCACCGCGATCTCCGGCTTCAGCAGCGCCAGCTGCAGCAGCTCCATCCGCTTCTTCTCGCCGCCGGAGAAGCCGTCGTTCAGGTAGCGGCTGGAGAAGTCTTTCGGGATGTTCGCCAGCTCCATCGCCTCCTGGGCGGTGCGGGCGAAGTCTTTGATCTTGATCTGGTCCTCGCCGCGCGCCTCGCGCTGGGCGTTGATGATCATCCGCAGGTACTTGGAGACGGAGACGCCGGGGATCGCGACCGGGTACTGGAAGGCCATGAAGAGGCCCGCCTGCGAGCGATCCTCGGGCGCGGCCTCGGTGATGTCCTCGCCCTTGAACGTGATCGTGCCCTCGGTGACCTCGTAGGCGGGGTGGCCCATGATCACGTTGGCGAGGGTCGACTTGCCGGAGCCGTTCGGCCCCATCAGGGCGTGGACGCGCCCTTTCTCGACGTCGAGGTCGAGACCTTTGAGGATCTGCTTCTCCTCGATCTTGACGTGCAGGTTGCGTATCTCCAGCTCAGCCATTTCGCTCCGTTTCTGGGGTCTTTCGGGAAGTTTTTGTGACGCTTGCCGCGGCCTAGAGGGCGTGGACGACGGGCGGCTTCTCCCGCGCCTCGGCCGTCGGCTGCGGGTGCGGGGTCGAGAACTCGACCAGCTCCGCCAGCGTCGTGCCCGCCAGGGCCTTGTTGACGCCGTTCTGCACCCGCGTCCACAGCAGCTTGGTCGCGCAGCCGCCGGCGGAGTTGTCCTCCTCGTGCGAACACAGCACGCGGCCCTCCGGCGTCTCGTGGAAGCACTCCATCGGCGCGATCTGCCCTTCCAGCGCCTGGACGACGTCGTCCATCCTGATCTCCGCCGCGGGCTTGGCGAGCCGGTAGCCGCCGTGGGCGCCGCGGGTCGAGGTGACCAGTTCCGCCTTGCGCAGTTTCGCGACCAGGTGCTCCAGATAGGAGAGCGGCAGGTGCTCTGCCTCGGCCACCGAGTTCAGCGAGATCGGGGTCGACCCAGGCTGACGACCGAGCTCGATCATCAGGCGTACGCCGTACTCGGCTTTGGTCGAGAACAACATCGGAACCAAATCCTATCGGAGAGGTCGGTTTTGGGTGCTAGGGCTCGATCAGCCCGCGGCGGATCGCGTAGCGCACCAGCTCGACCCGGTCGCGCATCCCGAGCTTGCGCATCGCGTTGGCGCGATGGTTCTCGACCGTCTTCTCGGAGAGGTGCAGCAGCTCGGCGATCTGTTTCGTCGTGTTCGCCTCGGCGACCAGCTTCACGACTTCCTCCTCGCGCGGGGTCAGCTCCTCTTCGCCGGAGGAGCCGCGCTCGAGCACGTCCTTGATCAGCGTGCGCTGGGCCTCGGGCGTGAGGAACGGCTCGCCGCGCTCGACCGCGCGGATCGCGGCGAGCAGGTCGGTGTCGGCCTGGGCCTTCAGCACGTAGCCGGAGGCGCCCGCTTTCAGCGCCTCGAAGAGGTAGCGCTCGTCGTCGTGCATGGAGAGGATCAGCACCGACACCTCCGGCGCCTGACGCTTGATCTCCCGCGTCGCCTGCAGCCCGGTGAGTTTCGGCATTTTCACGTCGAGGATCGCCAGGTCGGGCCGCTGGCGGATCGCCAGGTCCCGCGCCTCGGCCCCGTCGGCCGCCTCGCCGACCACCTCGATGTCCGGCTGGCGCTCCAGCAGCAGCCGCAGCCCGGACCGCACGATCCCATGGTCGTCGGCAATCAGCACCCTCATAAGGGCATCTCCGTCGATGGGCCGAGAAACCACCTATATCGTGGTTTTTCGGCCCATCAACCTGGAGTTGGGATGGTGAGGCGGACGGTGGTGCCGGCGTCGGGGCGGGACTCGATCGTCAGCTCGCCTTCGACCAGCAGGGCGCGCTCGCGCATGCCGCCGATCCCGAGGCCGCGCTCGGACTCGGCGAAGGCGAAGCCGCGGCCGTCGTCGGCGATGGTCAGCTCGACACCCCCGGCGTCGCGGCGGAGCTTCACCGCGACGTGGGCGGCGTCAGCATGGCGGGCGGCGTTCGAGAGCGCCTCCTGGGCGACGCGGTAGACGACCAGCTGCGCGTCGTCGCCGAGATCGGAGAAATCGCCGTCGACCTCGACCGTCCCCGCGATCTCACCCTCCTCGAGTCGCTCGACCAACCCGGCGATCGCCGCCGCCAGTCCGAGGTCGTCGAGCGCGGTGGGGCGGAGCTGGCGGGCGAGCGAGAGGAGCTCGCGCATGGCCTGGTTGGCGAGCGCCTTGGTCTCGGCGATCTCCGGCTCCAGCTCCGGAGGCGCCGCCTCGCGCGCCGCCTCGAGGCGCAGCAGCAATCCGGTCAGCGACTGGTTCACCTCGTCGTGGAGGTCGCGCGCCACCCGCGCCCGCTCCTCCTCCTGGGCGTGCAGGGCGGCCGAGCCGGCGCGCCGCCGCTCCGCTTCCAGGCGTCGCATCATCCGCAGGAAGGCGAGCTCGAGCCGCTCGACCTCCTCGGTCTCACCGACCCCGTCGATGGAGCGGGGGAGGAGGGACCCGGGGCGCGAGAGGTCGACCCGCTCCATCTCCTCGATCAGGTCCTCCAGCGGGGCGAAGCGCTGCCGCAGCAGGATCGCGTTGGCGGCGGCGCCGGCGACGACGGCGAGGGCGGCGATGCCGATGACCTCGACGGTGGAGAGCCCGGCGATCGCCCCGGCGACGATCGCCACCGCCCCGAGCAGCACCGCGTTGACGACCAGAACCTGGGTGAAGAGCGCCCTTCTTCGCACCGCCCAAGCCTAGGCGGGCCGCCGGGACCCCACGGTCACTAGGGGCTTCCCCAGGCCTCTTCAGGGGGTGCCCCCTATGGTGCAGACGCTCGTCCAACGGAATACTTCGCCAACAACATTTCTCCATGAGGAGACCCGAAAGATGAAAACCACCAAGCAATCGACCTTCAGCGCGACGCTGCGCACGACGATCCTGATGGCCTCCCTCGGCGGCCTGCTGGTCGTCATCGGCGCGCTGGTCGGAGGCCCCCAGGGCGCCGGGCTGTTCCTGGTGATCGCCCTGGTGATCAACCTCGGTTCCTACTTCTTCAGCGACAAACTGGCCCTGGCCTCGAGTCGCGCGAAACCGATCGACGAATCGGAAGCGCCGCGCCTCTACCAGATGATGCGCGAACTGACGACGCGTGCCGACCTCCCGATGCCGCGCCTCTACATGATCCCGAGCGACCAGCCCAACGCCTTCGCGACGGGTCGCAACCCGAAACACGCGGCCGTGGCGGTCACTCGCGGGATCACCAAACTGCTCTCCGAGGACGAGCTGCGCGGCGTGCTCGGCCACGAGCTCACCCACGTCCGCAACCGCGACATCCTGATCCAGTCGGTCGCCTCGGCGATCGGTACCG
This sequence comes from Solirubrobacterales bacterium, assembly GCA_050697015.1. GTDB lineage: Bacteria > Actinomycetota > Thermoleophilia > Solirubrobacterales > 70-9 > VAYN01. The sequence goes on along the minus strand of JBOGYZ010000192.1, from coordinate 2,127 downwards.
CGATCACCTACGTCGCCTACATGCTGATGTTCTTCGGCGGCGACGAGGACAACGGTCCGCTGGGCCTGATCTCGGCGCTTGCCCTGGTGATCCTGGCGCCGATCGCGGCGAGCATCATCCAGCTGGCGATCTCGCGGCAGCGCGAGTACGCGGCGGATGCCGGCGGCGCGGAACTGTGCGGCAACCCGGAGTCCTTGGCGAGCGCGCTGCTGCGCCTCGAGCAGGGCGCGGCGGCGATGCCGATGCAGGTCAACCAGGCTGCCGAGCCGCTTTACATCGTCCGTCCCTTCAAGGGGAAAGGCCTGGCCGGCCTCTTCTCCACCCACCCTCCGATCGAGGAGCGGGTTCGCAGACTTCGTCAGATGCGCCCCTCTCTGTAGGAGCGCTCCCGAAGGGCTAGGTCTCGTCCGGTGACCTAAGTCAGCGCCTCGGCCGTCCAGTCTGGACGACGGCCGGGGCGCTTTTTTTTGGCTCCGCGCCGTGGTTTGCGGGGCCTTGACACGACCCCGGAGGGTGTCGCTATACTTTTTGAAGTAAAGCTGATCCGAATTAGGGGATTTAAGAAATGGCGACTGGCGCAGGAACCGAGCAGACGCAGGTCATCGAGGAGATCGCACCGTTCGAGGCGGCGCAGGAGATCGAGGGCGGCGACGTCGTCCTGATCGACACGCGCGAGCCCCACGAGTATCAGGAGGCCCACCTCGAGGGTGGCAAGCTGGTGCCACCGGCGATGCTCGCCGACCAGATCGAGTCGGTCGCCCCCGACAAGTCCGCCCGAACGATCGTCTACTGCCGCTCCGGCAACCGCTCCGGCATCGCCACCGCCCAGATGATGGCGATGGGGTACACCGACGTCGCCTCGGTCGGCGGCGGGATCATGCTCTGGCAGGAGCAGGGGCTGCCTGTCGTCTCGGCCTCCGGCATGACCGCCGAGCAGCGCGAGCGCTACTCCCGTCACACCCTGCTCCCCGAGGTCGGCGTCGACGGCCAGCTGAAGCTGCTGAACGCGAAGGTGCTGCTGCTCGGGGCCGGCGGTCTCGGCGCGCCGACCGCGCTCTACCTCGCCGCCGCCGGTGTCGGCACGATCGGCCTCGTCGACGACGACGTGGTCGACGCCTCCAACCTGCAGCGCCAGGTGATCCACAACACCGAGCGGATCGGGATGCCGAAGACCACCTCGGCGCGGATCTTCATCGAAGGGCTGAACCCCGACGTCAACGTGATCGAGCACAATGGGCGCCTCGACGCGAGCAACATCCTCGAGGTCATGGACGGCTACGACATCATCGTCGACGGCGCCGACAACTTCCCCACCCGTTACCTCTTGAACGACGCGTCGGTGCGGCAGAACAAGCCGGTCGTCTCCGCCTCGATCCTCGGCTTCGATGGGCAGATCTCGACCTTCATGCCCCACGAGGGCCCCTGCTACCGCTGCCTCTTCCCGACCCCGCCGCCGGCCGAGCTGGCCCCGAGCTGCTCGGAGAACGGCGTGCTCGGCGTGATGGCCGGGACGATGGGGACCCTGCAGGCCAACGAGGTCATCAAGCTGATCCTTGGGAAGGGCGAACCGCTGATCGGCCGCCTGCTCCTCTACGAGGCGCTGGGCACCCACTTCACCGAGCTGAAGGTCCGCCGCGATCCCAACTGCCCGATCTGCGGCGATGACGCGCCGGAGATTCCGGAGTCCGAGATGGGTCAGTTCCCGGACTACGACCTCTTCTGCGCCGGGGCCGGCGGGGACCGCTAAGCGGTCCCGGCTCGACTAGGATCACCGCCCTATGGCGACCGTACGCATCCCACCAGTCCTGCGGCCGAAAACCGGCGGCACCCCCGAGGTCGAGGCCGCCGGCGGCAACGTCGGCGAGGTCCTCCGCGCCCTGACCGCCGCGCACCCGGACACCTCCGCCCAGCTCTTCGACACCGAGGGCGAGCTCAACCGCTACGTCAACGTCTACCTGAACGACGAGGACGTCCGCGTCCTCGACGGCCTCGACACGAGCGTCAGCGACGGCGACACCGTCGTCATCCTCCCGGCCATGGCCGGCGGCGCCGCTTAGTCGGGGGCCGGAGGGGTAAGGGACGCGGCCGTCTCGGCCACGGTCCTGGCAGGCTGTGGCCGTGGCCGAG
>JBOGYZ010000191.1:0-13244 GCA_050697015.1 Solirubrobacterales bacterium | reverse complement strand
ACCTCCTTCAGCCCTTTGAGCCGAGCGAGAACCTCCCCCAGGTGCTCGCTCAGGCTGTGCCTCCCATTGAGCTCCTGGAGTTCGAGCCGAGCCTTCTCGCTGTCCTTGTCGGCCTCGATGTCAGCGTGCCGCTGTACCTCTTCACGCCGTGCATTCACCCAAGCGGTCAGATCGGGGGGCGACGGAAGTGGATCAAGGTCAGACGTCTCGCCTGTCCGAATCCGACCCATATGGCCACTCGCCGAGTCGAGCCACTCACCGACCAGCACCCCGAGCTCTCCCTTCTCACCTCCGAGCAGATCGATAGCGCCCTGATTGCGGTCGCGAATGGCGTCGATGTCGTGGAGGCCGTCGATGGCATCCGTTTTTTCCTTCTGAAGTTTCTCCAGACGCGCGTTGACATCGCCGGCAACGAACTCCTCGAAGGCCCGCAAGCGGTTGCGTGCGGTTTCGTCCAACTCCTGCATACAGAGAGGACAGTGCGCAGGATCATGGTCCGGTGGGAGTGACTGACCCAGATGGACCGCGTACTCGCGCGCCGCGCTCCACATGAGACGCCAAGGCTCGCTCCCGATCGAACCGAGCGGTTGGCCGTCGAACTGTTTGGCAACCAACTCCGCCGCCTCGCGCGCCTCAGACAGAGACCTCTCACGCTCCCGCACCGCGTCCAGCGCCTGGGCATCGAGTGACGAAGCCACCCTTGACAAGTCGTCGCCAAGGTTTTTCGCCGCGCCGGCTTCTCTTTCCGCCGCGATACGCAACTTAGGCGCCTGCTTGGCATCGATCTCGGCAAGAGTCTACGCAGTGACGCTCGCCTTTTCTTCTCCTCCTCGTTCAGTTCAGCCAAGGTTCGGATCTCGGCTTCCGTGCTCTCGGCGTCGAGCGCCGCCACGGCATTCGCAGCCCGCGTCCCGTCACCGAACAAGCGGGCATCGACCTCTCGGACATCAACCTCATCTCGACGTCTTTGCAGCTCGGTTTTCACTGCGTTCAACCCATTCGCGAGACGGGTCAAGCTGGAGAGGCTTGCCGGCACGTAATCCACTTCGGTCTCTTTGGTGAGATAGACCTCCCCGACTCGGTAGTCCACGATGTGGATGCGACCGAATATCGGAGGAGGCTCGCCATTCAGATCCAGCTCCTCGCGATGTTGTGCGTCACCGATTTTGACCACCAGAGTCGCCTTCGGCGCCTGGTCGTCGTCGAGGTAGACATTCGACAACACCTCTTCGGCATAGAGAGTGCGGCCTGCCTTCTTCAGGACCCTGGAGTAACCCGTCTTCCCCGCACCATTCGCTCCCCAGACCACATTTACGCCCTGTGGCTCAAAGCTCAGGGTCTGCCCATCCTGAAGCGCATTGACGTTCTGTAAGTCGGTGACGCACTCGATCACCATCGGCTCGTCCACGCCATCCGCCTGGATCAGGTGCTCGCGCTCTATCTCCCGTGGTCGAGTGGTGCCCTGCTGCTCTCCCAGCAACAGGTCCGCGACGGTACCGACATCCTCCGGCGCTAATTCGGGCGCAGCCGCAGCACGAATGAAGAGCTCTTGTTTCCATGACTCGAAGCCCTGAACCCATTTGAAAATTTCAGCTTGCACACTCATCGTGGTTGCTTCCGGAGTCTCGAAATTCTTCGATTATTGGACTGGAATGTATCCCCTCACGTACGACCGTGTTGATCGAAACGGACCGCTACTTGATGCCCCCCAATAGAACCCTCGATCAGCCCGGGGATGACTCCGTTACCTTTCACCCTTGTATCGATCGATCAAGAAGTTCAGTGGAAAGTTTGAGGGCGCTATAGCGACCACAAAGTTCCACTGAAGATTTGAACGGTGGGCGGACTCCGCGGGTGGGCCGCGGCGGACGGAGCGCTAGGCGCTTGCTTCGAGCTGCCGCGCCAGGGACAACAGCAGGGCCTCCTGGCCCTCGTGGGCGAGAAACTGGGCGCCGATCGGGAGGCCCGTGGCGGTGAGGCCGTTCGGGACGCTGATCGCCGGCCAGCCGGTGACGTTCCAAGGGAAGGCGAAGGGACATGACTCGCTGGCAGAGCCGCCGGTCGCCCAGTAGCCGCGGCCGTCGTACTGGCCGATGCGCGGCGGCGGCGTCGCGGTGACCGGGGTAAGGACGAGGTCGTGGCGCTCGAAGGTGCGGCCGAGGCGGCGGCGCAGGGTGGGCTCGGCGGCGCGGGCGGCGCGCAGCGCAGGTCCCGAAAGCAGCCCGCCGAGACGGGCGTGGACGCGGGTGCGGGGCTCGAGGGCCGAGGTGTCGATGTCGTGGTCGCGCACCCAGTCGCGCACACCGGCCATGCCGCGCGGCACGAGGGCCGGGGCGACGAGGCCGTAGTCGAGGTCCTCTTCGACCACTTCGTGGCCGAGCTCTTCGAGGCGCTCCGCCATCGCGAAGGTCGCGTCGCGGTGCTCGTCGCAGAGGCGGTCGTGGATGCCGAAGGGGACCTTCAGGCTGATCGCGATCCGCAGCCGTTCCGGTTCACGCGCCGCGGCGTCAGCGAAGGGCTCGCTCGCGGGCGCGACGTGGTGGAGGTCGGCGGGGACGTTGCCCGCGACCGCGTCGAGGAGCAGGCCGGCGTCGTCGGCGCTCCGCGCCAGCGGTCCGAGGACGGTCAGCCCGTTGAAGGCCTCGGCGTCGGGCCAGGTGGAGATGCGCCCGCGCTGCGGCTTCAACCCGACCAGCCCGCACCAGGCGGCGGGGATGCGGATCGAGCCCGCGCCATCGGATCCGATCGCCCCCGCGACCAGGCCCCCGGCGACCGCGGCGGCGGCGCCCCCGCTGGACCCGCCCGGCGCGTGGTCCTCGTGCCAGGGGTTGCGGGTGGCGCCGAAGGTGGGGGACTCGGTGAAGTGCCACTGGCCGACCTCGGGCGCCTGCGTCTTGCCGACGATGATCGCCCCGGCGCCGCGCAGGCGACGGACCAGCTCGGCGTCGGTCCGGCACTCGGCGACGGTGCCGCCGCAGCCGAACGCGGTCGAGTGGCCGGCGAGGTCGACGTCGTCCTTGATCGCGATCGGCACCCCCAGGAGAGGCGGCGTCGCGCGGTCGCCGCCGCCCAGCCGAGCGTCGGCCCGGTCGGCTTCCTCGAGCGCGGACTCGGCGCAGACCACGCGGAAGGCGTTGAGGCGCGGCTGGGACTCCTCGATCCGGGCGAGCGACAGCTCGACCAGCTCGCGCGAGCTGACCTCGCGTCCGGCGAGGAGGCGGGCCTGCTCGGCGAGTCCGGTGAAGGCGAGGTCCGGGGCCGTCGCGGCGTCGGGAAACGGCGGCACCGCGACGCTCGGCCTCCCAGCCTCGGTCGTCGCGGTGCCATTGATCTCCTGCCCGAAGGTGTCCATCGGTTCGCGGAAGATACTAGATCGTTCGAACGAACGAGCAATCTGGGTACGATGCCGGGCAGTGCCTGCCCCGACCAAAGGACGTGAGGCGCCGGGGGCGATCGACCGGCGCCGCGCCCCGGAGACGCGCGAGCGGATCCTCCGCGCGACGCTCGCCCTGCTCGCCGAGGAGGGGACCGCGGCGCTGTCGAATCGGCGGATCGCCGCGGCGGCCGATATCTCGCTCGGCTCGCTTACCTACCACTTCCCCAGCCAGGCCTCGCTGCTGCGCGAGAGCCTCCTCCTATATGTGGGGGAGGAGGTCGAGCGGCTGGAGGCGATCGCCGCGGCGCTGCGCGACCGCGACCCGACCCCGCAGGAGGTCGCCACCGACGTCGAGGGGCTGATCGGCCGGCCGGGCGGCGGCCCCGGTCCCCTGGCCGAGCTCGAGCTTCACCTGCAGGCGGCCCGCGACCCGGAGCTACAGGAGGCCTCGGCCCGCTGCTTCGCCGCCTACGAGGCGCTCGCTGCCAGCGCCCTCGACACCCTCGGCGTCGCCGACCCGGCCCGCCACGCGAGCGCCTTCGTCGCCCTCATCACCGGCCTCGGCGTGCGCCGCCTCGGCACCGGTGCCGCCGACACCGAGGCCGTCACCGGCGCCCTCCTCACCTTGCTCCGCGGCGCCCTCGCCGACGGCTGAACCGAGCGAGTTCGCACTTTCGGTCGGCGGCCTCAACGAGTCAACGAAACAACTCCTCCATCTTCTGAGCCGGCGTCGTCCAGCCCAGGGTCTCCCGGGGGCGCCCGTTCAGCTCGGCGGCGATCCGGTCGAGCTCGACCTGGCCGCGAGCGGCCAGGTCGGTGCCCTTCGGCAGGTACCGGCGTAGCAGGCCGTTGGTGTTCTCGTTGGAGCCCCGCTGCCAGGGGGAGTGGGGGTCGCGGGGGCAGTCGCGGTCGCCGGGGTCTGCCTGGTCGGCGGCAAACACGGCGCGAAAGTCGTCCTTGCGACGACGACCGACGACCGGGCGGACTACTCCTACGAGACGCTCGCCGGGGTCGAGGGCAAAAAACCGACCCTCAGCGGCTTCGGCTGCGAATCCGCCTTCCACTGCGTCGCCGTCGGCGCCACCGTCCTGGTCGGCACCCCCAAGCAGCCCGACCCCCAGCGTCGTTGACGGGCCGAAAAGTGCGCCATATCGTGGTTTTTCGGCCCATCAACACTGGGGGACCGGGGTGGCTGGGGGGCCGCCGATGCCGCCGGAGCCGAGGACGCCGCCGGCGCCTTTCGTCGGGTTGACCGGGGCCCGGGCCGCCGCATCGATTTCGCTGCCGAGCTGCGCCGCGTGTGCGTTTTCGGCTTTCAGCAGGCCCGCCGGGATCGCGGTTATCCGGTCGACGGCGCGGCGGAAAGCGTCGGCGTCCTGCGCGAGGATCGTCGGGTCGACCGTGCTCGGCACGTCGCCGGCGGTGTGGAAGAAGAGGCTGGCGCCGCTGAAGGAGACGGTCGGGATGCCCGCCGCATAGGCGTTGGTCTGCTCGCCGCCGCTCGCCGTGTGGGGCGGCGTTTCCGGCGTCGGCACGCCGGCCGCTTCGAAGTCTTCGATGATGCCGCGTTCGAGCAGCGGGTTCTCGGAGTCGTGCAGGCGCCCGGTCGGGTCGGGTTTCGGCGTCGTGATGATCGTCCCGTCCGGCTTCTCTTCGGCGATCGGCGCGCCGAGGGCAGAGCCGAGGTGCACGTAGGCGTCGGCTTCCTGGAACCAGGGTCCCTGTGGACTCGCGAGCAGCGCCTGCAGCCCGAGCCAGCCGATTTCGTGGCCGCCGAGCGCCATGAATACGAGCGTCTCCGGCCGCTGGGGCTTCGGCAGCGCCGCGTAGTGGCGCGCGAGGCCGACCGTGATCGCGATGCCGCTGCCGTGTTCGGAGGCCGAGGGCGTGAAAGAGGTGACCGGGGTGCCGACGAAGACGCGCCGGTTCGGATCGGCGCCTTCGAGTTCGCCCCAGACATCGCGATCGCAGGCCACGCCGGAGGTGTCGGCGGCGAGGGTGAGCGTGCCGTCTTCTTCGGCTTCCGCCGCCGCGATCACCGCCGCGCCGGAGCGCTTGCCGACCATCAGCACCGGCAGCGGCCCGGTGCCGTTGCGGGCGTTCACGTCTTCCCACTTCGGGAAGTCGCCGACCGCCTGCGTGACCGCGACGAATCCCGCCGCGCCGCCTTCGACCGCGGTTTCGATCGCCGGGTAGAGGCCGACCGCTTTCGAGTTGTGTTCGTAGGGAACCCGGACGACGACGATCTGGCCGCCCACTTCGCTCGCGGTGAAGGCCGGGGTGGCGGCGGCCCTACCGCCGTTGAAGAGCGGCGCCGTGACGCCGCTCGCCGTCGTCGTCCCCGAATAGAGGAGCGGCGCGATCGCCGTCGCGGGGACGGCGGTCGATCCGGCCGTGAGGCCGACCGCTTCGACCGCGAAGCGAGGGAACTCGAAGGCCTGTTCGCCGAGCCGCAGGCCGGCCGCCGCGAGGTTCGCCTGGAATTCGTCCTCCGCGGCGAAGCTGTTCGCGGTGGCGCTGAGGTGGTTCGGCAGGCGCGAGTAGCCGTCGATCGTCGCCATCAGGGAGGCGGCGCCGAGAGGGTCTTCGGTGGCGGGCGGAGGGAGCGGCCCGGCGCCGTTGCCGCCTCCCGAGGGTGAGCCGCCGCCCGTGGCGCCGCCGGGACCGGGACCGCCCTTCGGGCCTCGCGCCTTCACGCTGAGCTTCCGCACCGCCGAGACGCCGAGCAGCCGCTTCCCCTGGAAGGCCCGCGCGCGCAGGACGAGCGTCCCGGTCGCGTGGGTGGAGATCTTGAAGGCGCCGTAGGTCAGCCGACCGCCGGCGAGCTTCCGCCACCCCTGCGGTCGGTGGGCCTGGACTTCGACGCGCGCGACCCGGGGCGCCGGGGTCACCCTCCCCGTCGCCAGGATCCGGTCGCTCCCGGCAGGCTTCGCGCGGACCGTCAGCGATACCTGCGACCCCGCCGCGGACGCGCCCGCGGCCAAGGCCATCGCCGCGAGACAGGCGAGGGAGACAGCGAGAGCAAGGTGTCGACGCGTGTGGTTCATCGGGCGCGACCAGGGGCCGCTGACCTCCACTACCCGCACCTTTTACTTGACTAACTCGATCAACTTTGTACTCTTGCTGCGTCGCGGCGCTTTGCCGGGTGGCCGCGACACTCACGAGGGCGGCCTGCCTCCAACGGATCCTCCCTCGCCCGTCGCCCGGCCAAGCGCCGGGCGACGGGATCCTCTTGACACCCACCGGCAATAGCGGGACGGTGGGATGCTGGCGGCGGGGATCCCGGCGCTCGCCCTGGCGCTGGTCCGCCTCCCGTCGCCCCGCCCCGCACGATTCGCTCGCGGTTGATGCCGTAATCACATCACTCGTGCCCGAATCGGTCTTGGACAGGGCCCCTCCAGGACCGCACGATGTTTCCCGTCACCAACGAACGGAGAACGTCAGTGAGATTCCAAGATCAGCGCATCGCGATCCTCGGCGGCACCTCGGGCATCGGCCTGGCGACCGCGAAGGCGGCGGCAGCCGAGGGCGCCGCGGTCATCGTCGCCTCGGCGACCGAGCGGCGCGTCGAGGCGGCGCTGTCCCAGCTGCCCGGTACCGCCGAGGGCCACGTCGTCGACCTGCTCGACGGGAAGGCGCTCGCGGCCCTCTTCGAGCGCGCCGGCACGCTCGACCACCTCGTCTTCACCGCGGGCGAGTCGCTGCAGCTCGGCACGGTCGCCGACACCCCGGCCGCCGACGCCAAGCGCGCGCTCGAGCTGCGCGTCTGGGGCGCCTACAACGCGGTCAAGCACGGGGCGCCGCGGCTGGCTCCGTCGGGCTCGATCGTCCTCACCTCCGGCAGCGCCGGGCCGCGGCCGAGCGCGGGCTGGGGCGTCGGCGCGCTGATCTGTTCCGGCATGGAGGGGATGGCGCGGGCCCTGGCGCTGGAGCTGGCGCCCGTGCGGGTGAACGTGGTGCGGCCGGGCGTGATCCGCACCGACCTCTGGGACTCGATCGGCGACGAGGCCCGCGAGACGCTCTACGGGGAGATCGCCGGGTCGCTGCCGGTCGGCCGGGTCGGCGAGGCGGAGGACGTGGCGTCGGCGTACCTCTACGTGATGGCGAACCCCCACTCGACCGGCTCGGTCGTCACCGTCGACGGCGGCACCCTCCTGGTCTGAGGCTCAGGCGGCGACGAGGACGTCGGGGTCCTCCGCCGCCACCGACCGCGCCGCCTCGACGAAGGCGCTCAGCAGCCGCGAGCGGCGCGAGGTCTCGATCGCCAACAGCACCTCGTCGGGCGCGGCGTCGGTGACCGGGACGTAGACGATGTCGGGGCGGGTGTAGTGGCGCGTGGCCGAGAGCGGCAGCAGGATGATCCCCTGCCCGGCAGCCACGTACTCGAGCTTTTCCTCGACCCCGCGCAGGATCGTCGTCCGCCCCGGCCCGGTCTTCACCGGTTCGAGATAGCGCAGGTGGCGCTCCTCGGCGAGGTCGGCTTCGGTGATCGACTCGTGCCCGGCGAGCGGGTGGTCGGCCATCAGCGCCGCCAGTCGCCGCTCCTTATATAGGGGGACCAGCCGCAGCCCGCGCTCGGCGACCGGCCGCCGCACGTAGGCGACGTCGACCCGCCCGCCGAGCACCGCCTCCTCCTGGTCGTCCCACTCGAGCCGCCGCATCTCCACGTTCGCGCTCGGCTCGGCGGCGCGGAACCGCCGCACCGCCTCGGCGGGGGTGATCCCGGTCCGGAAGCCGACCACCAGCGACTTCCCGCCGCGCGCCGCCCGCTGGACCCGTCGCCGCGCCGCGTCGGCGCCCGCCAGCAGCGGCACCGCGTCCTCGAGCAGCTGTCTCCCCGCCGGGGTCAGCGTCACCGAGCGCCGGTCCCGCTCTAACAGCCGCACCCCGAGCCCCTGCTCGAGCGCCTGGATCTGCCGGCTCAGCGCCGGCTGGGCGATGTGGAGGTCCTCGGCGGCGCGGCGAAAGTGCAGCCGCTCGGCTACCGCAACGAAGCTCCGCACCTTGACCAGATCGAGATCGCTGATGCCGCGACCGTATCAGCGAGCCTGGCCCGGGCCGGTGGTCATCAGCGCGCCGAGCGAGGTCCGCTGCTTGGGAGGAGCGGGGGTCGCCACCCTAGCCGCGAGTCGTCGCCAGGACGCGTGCGTCCTCGCTCAGCACGATCTCCCACACCGGCAGGCCGAAGCGCTCGCAGACCCGCTCGAGCAGTTCCTTCTCCGCCCACTGGTCCCGCTCCGGCGAGGGGACGAGGACGATCTCGTCGGCCTCGAAGGTGACCAGGGCGCTGTCGATCGCCAGCATCGGATCGGCCTCGCCGACCTCGCTTCGCGTCACCAGGATCTCGCCCCAGCGCAGGGAGTCGAAGGATTCCTCGAGCCGGGCGAGTGCGCGCCGGATGCCGCGGTCGACGTCGCTGGTGTGGTACTCGAGCCCCGAGCTCGCGAAGGCCGGCGCCAGCAGGGCGACCTCGAGCTGACGACCGCGCGAGAGGCTGAGCAGGCTGCGCCGCAGCTCCTCTCCGCGCGCCGCCTGGGCGACGACGACCAAGAGGCGCGCGCCGCTTGAATCGACTTGCTGATCGGTGTCCATCTTCGCTCTCCTTTATCGAGGCGGGAGCCCACGACTGCCCTGACCTTTTCTCGTTGGTGGGTCTACGGAGAGGAGGCGGCGAAGGTTCGCCCAGGCGCTCGGAAGTGTTCAGCGCTTCGCGCCGGGGGTGCCGGTCAGCTTCCCGTTCACCGCGTCCATCACCCGCGACGGCGTGACGCCGCTGAGCGCCGCCTGGACCTTGACGTCGACCCCGACCGGATAGCGCGCCTTCGGGCGGGTCGCGGTCAGTGCCCGCTCGATCGTCGCCGTCACCGTCTCGACCGGTTTGGCCAGCTTCTGGATTTTCGGGATCGTCTTGCGCATCCCCGCCAGGTGCTCGCCGTAGAGGTCGCGGTGCTCGGGGCTCATCGCCGCGGCTTCGGCCTCCAGGGTCTCCGGCGCGTTGCGCCAGAGGTCGGTGTCGGTCATCGCCGGCTCGACCAGGATCACCTTCACGCCCCACTGCCGCAGCTCCAGCCGCCAGGCGTCGGCGATCGCCTCGATCGCGAACTTGGAGGCGTTGTAGGCACCGGTCATCGGGGTCGAGACGATGCCGCTGAGCGAGGAGACGAAGACGATCCGTCCCCGCGCCGCCCGCAGTCGCGGCAGCACCGCGTTGGTGAGGGCGACGGCGCCGACGACGTTGACCTCGAACTGTTCGCGCAGGTCGTCGGCCGAGAGCGACTCGAGTGGGCCGGAGACGACGATCCCGGCGTTGTTCACGATCGCGTCGAGGCGCTCGGGCAGCGCCTCGCCGAGCGCCGCGATCTGCTCGTCGCTGGTGACGTCGAGTTGCAGCGGGTGCACCTCGTGGCCCGCCGCCTCGGCGACCAGCTCCTCCCGGTCGGCCGCCTGCCGCACGGTCGCGTAGACGATCCAGCCGGCGCGGGCCAGCCGCAGCGTGGTCGCCCGGCCGATCCCCCGACTGGCGCCAGAGATCAGAATGCTCGGCACGGCTCGACCATAACCTGGCGGGGTCGATGTCGCAAACGGCGGGTCGGCTACGACCACCGGGAAACACCCCGAAGCCAGGAGGACACCTTGATCACCATGGACGCCCAAGAACTGCAAACCGAACTGGCACCCGCGGAGGAGATCCTGCGCACCGCAACGCTCGCGCGTCTCGCCTACGACGGGATCGACGGCACGCCCCGCGTGGTCCCGATCGGCTTCCTCTGGACCGGCGACGCGGTGGTCGTCGCCACCCATCCGACCGCGCCGAAGTACAAGGCGCTCCGCGCCCGACCGCGGGTCGCGCTGACGATCGACACGCCGAACCCGACCCGCTCCCTGCTGCTGCGCGGCGAGGCCGAGATCGACGTCGTCGACGGCGTGGTGCCGGAGTACCTCGAGGCGGCGGCGAAGTCGATGGAGGGCGAGGAACTCGCCGGCTTCGAAGCGGCCGTCCGCGAAACCTATGACCGGATGGCGCGGATCAGCATCCGTCCCGACTGGGCGCGCTACTTTGACTTCGGCGAGGGCCGCGTGCCCGACTTCCTGCGGGCGCTGACGTCCAAGGACTGAGGCGCGCGCAGCCGCGCCGTCTCCCGCAAAGAACCGGCGATTTGCGAGTGGCGAAAGGCATACGCGGGGGTGAGATCCGATCCGCTCCGCCCTTGGGGCGGGGTGACTCCCGCTCGGGACGGCAAACAGTTGGAGGCAGGCCTGTCGCGAGGTGGGCCTAGATGAATCCGAGATAGTCCGGGCTTCGCATGACTTTCACGCCGAGAAGCGCGTGTTTGGAGAACGTCGTCATTTGCCCTATGGAGATCTGATTAATTGGCTGCGAGCATGGAAGGAAGACAGATGGCGCCGACCGTGATTCCCGATATCTCGCCGACCGAAATTCTCGCCCGCGTCCGCGGCCAGATCTTCAAGGCGAACTATGCCTATCCAGAGACCATCCAGTTCAAACTGAAGGACACCGGTGGCGGCGAGTGGTGGCTGGCGACGCAATGGGCGGGCTATTCACCCTCGGACCCCGACGAAATCCTCGGCAAGGTCGTCGTCGACGTCGAACTCGACGAGCAGACCGGGAGCCTGACCTTCAGCTTCTCCGACGGTTCCGAATTCAAGGTGATTTCGCTTCCGCAGGAAGAGCCAGGCGATGACCTCGAACACTGGCATTTGTACTCCCCCGAGGGGCTCGTCCTGGTCTGGGGGCCGGACGCCAGGTGGCAGCTCAAGCGGGCGACCGACCCCTGCTGATCAGGCGCGACGCGACTACTCGACCGGCGCGTACCGACGGTGCAGCATCAGCGCGTTGCCCTCGGTGTCGCTGAAGAAGGCCATGTTGCAGACGCCGGTGTCGTGCTCGCCGGCGAACTCGAGGCCGCGGCCTTCGAGCTCGGCCTTGGCCTCGGCCACGTCGTTCACGCGAAGCGCGATCGGTGCCGTGTGGGGCGCGAACTCGTTGCCCATCACGGTCGGGTCGACGAGGTAGAGCGAGACGTTGCCGGTCTCGATCTCCGGCCAACCGTCGTCCCAGTCGGGGCTGTGGAGGCCGAGCACGTCGCGGTAGAAGGCTCTGGCCCTGGCCATGTCCGCGACCGGGACCGAGACGAAGTCGGTGCGTTCGAATTCCATGTCGGGATGATGCCTGACCGCGGGGCGGATCAGCTCGCGGCGCCCGGGCCGGGCAGGAGGTCGACGTCGCCGGCGTGCATCGGCTCCCCGCAGTGGGCGCAGCGGAGGTCGACCTGGCTGATCTCGCCGCACGCGTGGTGGCGGTAGAGGACCGGCGGGCCCGCCTTGCCGGCGAGCCATTTGTCGGCCCAACCCACCATCACCATGAGCATGTCGATCAGCTCGGTGCCGCGCTCGGTGAGGACGTATTCGAAGCGCGGGCGCTTGTCGTAGGGGTGGCGCTCGAGGATGCCGTGCTCGACCAGGTGGTTGAGGCGCTCGGTGAGGACCTTGCGGGAGATGCCGAGGTCCGACTGGATCTGCTCGAAGCGCTTCATCCCCACCCAGACGTCGCGCAGGATCAGCGGCGACCAGGGTTCCCCGATGACGTCGAGGGTACGGGCGATCGAGCACGCCATCTCGCCGAAGTCGGTGCGTTGCACGGGGGCAGCCTAGCATTTGGGTTCCTTCAGGGAACTCAGCGTGATACGGTCGCGGCGTCTCTTTAAGGAACTCCAGGAAGGAGAGTCACATGAGCAAGGTCATCGCGGCCCTGGCGGTCTCCGTCGACGGCTACATCAGCGGCAAGGACCCGCGCGACTCCGGCGGCGGCGTCGGCCGCGGTCTCGGCGACGCGCCGATGCTGTTCGATTGGTACTTCAATGGCGACACGCCGAGCGCGGTCTTCGGCAGCGGGTTCAAGCTGAGCGAGCCGAGCGCGCGCATCTTCGACGAGCTCGCCGGGCGCGACGGCGCGGTCATCTGCGGGCACACCACCTACGACCACTCGAGCCACTTCAAGAGCGGCAGCCCCCACCCGACGGCGCCGCTGGTCGTCCTCAGCCACGGCGAGGTCGCCGAGATCAACGAGCGCCAGACGCTCGCCCACACGATCGAGACGGCGGTCGAGGCGGCGCGCGCGCTCGCCGGCGACAAGGACGTCGGGCTGATGGGCGGCGGCGTGGTCACCTCGGCGCTGGCGGCGGGCCTGGTCGACGAGCTCGTCCTACACCAGGTGCCGATCCTCCTCGGCGGCGGCCGCCCGTTCTTCGGCGAGCTCCCCAAGCACGTCCGCCTCAACCTCACCGAGGCCGTCCCCGCCCCCGGCGTCACCCACCTGCGCTACGAGGTGTTCCGATGATCCTCGTCACCGGCGGGCTCGGCATGATCGGCGCCCACACCGCCCGCGCGCTCGTGGACGGCGGCGAGGAGGCCGTCGTCACCTCCCACCGCCGCACCGAGGTGCCGCCGTTCCTTGCCGGAAAGGTCACGGTGGAGACGCTCGACGTCACCGACCGCGACGCCTTCCTCGCCCTCGGCGAGCGCCACGACATCACCGGCATCGTCCACCTCGCGGGCAGCATCCCCGGTGAGGACCCGGTCGCCTTCTTCCGCCACGACACGGCGGGCCTGCTGAACGCGCTCGACGCGGCCCGCGCCTGGGACGTGCGGCGCCTCGCCGTGGCGTCCAGCCTCGGCGCCTACATCGGCCGCCCGGAGACCCGCTCCGACTACGTCGCCTGGCGGGGCCAGCACCCGCGGTGAGAATCGCCGGCTGGCCGGATGGCGCCCGGGAAAGGGACGTGGCCTCGCAAGCTGGCGCCCGGGGAAGGGATGGGCCGTCTCGTCCACGGCCCTGGCAGGCTGTGGC
>JBOGYZ010000190.1:0-12637 GCA_050697015.1 Solirubrobacterales bacterium | reverse complement strand
CGTCGAGGTTGTGCTCGATCACGACGACGGTGTTGCCCTGGTCGACCAGCGCGTGGAGCACCTCGAGCAATTTGCGCACGTCGTCAAAATGGAGCCCGGTGGTCGGCTCGTCGAGGATGTAGAGGGTGTTGCCGGTGGCGCGGCGGCCGGGCTAGGCGGCGACGGGCAGCTGGCGCTTGGCGCCGCGCTTGGGCTTGGCCGGCTCGACCAGGCCCGAGAGGAAGCTGCCGGTGTAGGAGCCGGCGACCGCGGCGACCTCCTCGGGGGTGCCGGTGGCGACGATCTCGCCGCCGCCTTCGCCCCCCTCGGGACCGAGGTCGACGAGCCAGTCCGCGGTCTTGATCACGTCGAGGTTGTGCTCGATCACGACGACGCTGTTGCCGGCGTCGACGAGGCGGCCGAGCACCTCGAGCAGGCGGGCGACGTCGGCGAAGTGCAGGCCGGTGGTCGGCTCGTCGAGGATGTAGAGGGTGTCGCCGGTGGCGACTTTGGAGAGCTCGGTGGCGAGCTTGATCCGCTGCGCCTCGCCGCCGGAGAGCGTCGTCGCCGGCTGGCCGAGGCGGATGTAATCGAGGCCGACGTCGTGCAGGGTGCGCAGTCGGCGGGCGATCTTCGGCACGTTCTCGAAGAAGCCGACCGCTTCCTCGACCGACATGTCGAGCACGTCGGCAATGTTCTTGCCCTTGAAGTGGACCTCGAGCGTCTCGCGGTTGTAGCGCTTGCCGTGGCACTGCTCGCAAGGCACGTAGACGTCGGGCAGGAAGTGCATCTCGATCTTGATCTGGCCGTCGCCTTTGCAGACCTCGCAGCGACCGCCCTTGACGTTGAAGCTGAAGCGGCCCGGTTTGTAGCCGCGCGCCCGCGACTCCTGGGTCTGGGTGAAGATCTGGCGGATGTGGTCGAAGACGCCGGTGTAGGTGGCCGGGTTGGAACGCGGCGTGCGCCCGATCGGCGACTGGTCGATGTTGATGATCTTGTCGATCTGCGACAGGCCGTCGATCCCGTCGTGCGCGCCGGGGCGCAGTTTCGCCTGGTGCAGGCGGTTGGCGACCGACGGATAGAGCGTCTCGTTCACCAGCGTCGACTTGCCCGAGCCCGAAACGCCGGTGACGCAGCAGAAGACCCCGAGCGGAACCGTCACGTCGACGTCCTTGAGGTTGTGTTCGCGGGCACCGCGCACGGCCAGCGCACCGGTCGGCTTGCGGCGCTCCTCCGGGACCTCGATCTTTTTCTTCCCCGACAGGTACTGGCCGGTCAGCGACGCAGGGTCTTTGGCGACCTTCTTCGGCGTGCCGGCGGAGATCACGTGACCACCGTGTTCACCGGCGCCTGGGCCGAGGTCGACCAGGTGATCGGCGGCCATCATCGTGCCCTCGTCGTGCTCGACCACGATCACCGTGTTGCCGAGGTCGCGCAGGCGATCGAGCGTCGCGATCAGCTTCTCGTTGTCGCGCTGGTGGAGGCCGATCGAAGGCTCGTCGAGCACGTACATCACTCCCACGAGACTGGAACCGATCTGGGTCGCCAGCCGGATCCGCTGCGCCTCGCCACCGGACAGCGTGCGCGCCGTCCGCGCCATCGAGAGATATCCGATGCCGACGTTGTCGAGGAAGGTGAGCCGTTCGGTGACCTCGCGCACGATCAGCCGAGCGATCGCCCGCTCGGTCTCGGTCAGCTCGAGCTCCTCGATCCACTCTTTCGCGCGCCGCGCGGAGAGGTCGCAGTATTCGGCGATGCTGAGGCCGCCGACCTTGACCGCGAGGCTCTCCGGCCGCAGCCGGGCACCGTGGCAGACCGGGCAGGGCTGCTCGGCCATGTAGCCCTCGATCCGCTCGCGATTCGTCTCCGAGTCGGTCTCTTCGTAGCGCCGTTGGAGGTTGTTGACGATCCCCTCGAAGCGCACCTTGTAGGAGCGGCGGCGGCCGAAGCGGTTCGTGTAGGTCACCTGATGGCGCTCCTCGCCGGTGCCGTTGAGGAAGATCTCTTTCTCGGCCTTCGTCAGCTTCGACCAGGGCGTGTCGACGTCGACGTCGTATGCCTCGGCGACGGAGGCGATCAGCCTTCGCCAATAGGCGGTGACGCCACGGTTCCAGGGCTGAAGGGCGCCCTCGCCGAGCGACAGGGTCGGATCGGGGACGACCAGTTCCGGGTCGATCACCTTCTGGAAGCCGAGCCCGTGACATCCGTCGCAGGCGCCGTGCGGCGAGTTGAAGGAGAAGATCCGCGGCTCCAGCTCCGGGATCGAGGTACCGCAGTTGAGGCAGGCGAACTGCTCGGAGAAGAGCATCTTGGGCTCGTCGGAGTCGACGAACTCGACTTCGATCAGTCCGGCGGCGATCCCCGCCGCGGCCTCGACCGACTCGCTGAGGCGCCGCCGCAGCTCCGGTTTCATCACCAGCCGGTCGACCACGATCGAGATGTCGTGTTTGAACTTTTTGTCGAGGACGATGTCCTCGTCGAGGCGGCGCAGCTCGCCGTTGATCTCGGCCCGCGAATAACCCTCGAGCCGCATCTGCTCCAGCAATTTCCCGTATTCGCCTTTGCGCCCGCGCACGACCGGCGCCATCACCATGAATTTCTTGCCGTCCTCGATCGTCATCAGCCGGTCGACGATCTGCTCCTGGGTCTGGCCGGTGATCTCCTCGCCGCAGTTCGGGCAGAACGGATGGCCGATCCGCGCCCACAGCAGCCGCAGGTAGTCGTAGATCTCGGTGACCGTGCCGACCGTCGACCGCGGATTCCGCGAAGTGGTCTTCTGGTCGATCGAGATCGCCGGCGAAAGGCCCTCGATCGAGTCCACGTCGGGCTTCTCCATCAGCCCGAGGAACTGCCGCGCGTACGACGACAGCGACTCGACGTAACGCCGCTGACCCTCGGCGTAGATCGTGTCGAAGGCAAGGCTCGACTTGCCCGAGCCGGACAGCCCGGTGATCACGATCAGCGCGTCACGAGGAAGCTCGAGCGAGATGTCCTTGAGGTTGTGCTCCCGGGCACCGGAGATGACGATCTTCTCTGAAGCAGGCACGAATAACGAGTCTACCCAAGCGAACAGATGTTCCCCCGCCCTTCGACCGACCCCTCCCTCCCTAGCGTTCGCATTTCTCCGCGCTATGCGCGGTTTTTTGCGAACTCAAGCGGTCCAGGGGGGAGAACTCGTGCCCGCTCGGCCCTTGGTGCGCCATGGAAACGCATCATGATCTCGCGGCGCTTGCGGCTCGACAGTACGGAGTCGTCACCCGTGGACAACTGAACACGCTCGGGTACTCGGAAGATGCCATCGATCGCGCTGCCGCATGCGGTCGACTCCACGCTTGGCACCGCAGTGTCTTCGCGGTCGGCCATCAACGACTCAGTCCCCACGGACTCTGCATGGCGGCAGTGCTCTTTCGCGGCCGCGGGGCCCTGGTCAGCCACCAATCCGCCATCTGGCTCTGGGGCTTCGAGAAGAAGCTCGAGATCCCGGTGCACGTAAGCGTCCGTTGGCGTGGGCACGCACAAGACGCGATCGGACTACACCACTGCCCCGCCCTTCGCGAAGACGACGTAGCCGAGACCGAGCGACTCCCTGTCACCGGTGTCGCAAGAACGCTCCTCGACTACGCATCGGAAGCGAACCCGTTTCGCCTCAACCGGGCGATCGACCAGGCGGACCGCCTCGAACTGCTCGATCTCGCGGCGGTCGATCTGATCACCGAAGAGGTCCGTGGGCACCGGGGCCGCACTCCGCTGCTCAAGGCGATGACGATCTACCGCGAGAAGGGGTTCACCAGGTCCGGCGGTGAGAAGAGGATGCTGGCCGCGCTCGCCGATGTCGGCGTCGGGCGCCCTTCCGTCAACAACTTCATCGAGGGCTATGAGCTCGACTTCTACTGGGAGGAGGAGCGCTTCGCGGTCGAACTCGACAGCTGGGAGCACCACCGGGGTCGACGCTCGTTCGAGGAAGATCGCAACCGCCAGGAGGAGCTGGCGATGGCGGGCATCGAGACGATCCGGATCACCGGCACCCGGCTTCGCCGCGAACCGAGAGGGGTCGCCATGCGCATCGCCGCTCACCTCGACCGCCGCCGCCAAGCCCAAGCCGCCTGATGCGTTCGCAAAAACCCGCGGATAGCGCGGAGAAGTGCGAACTCGACCCGGGGGGGTCAGAGGGCGGCGGAGAGTTTGCGGCGGTACTCGCGGGCGGTGGGGTCGGCCGGGTCCAGGTCGGCGAGGATGCCGATGATCGCCTTGCGGATCAGATCTCGGCGCTCGCTCGGGTCCAGATCGTCGGCGGCGTCACCGTTCTGGGACAGCGACTCGAGCAGGGCGTCGAGGGCGGCCTCGCGTTCGCCGGCGTCCAGGGACGACCAGGCCTCGGGGACGACGCCCGCGGCGGCCAATTTCACCCTCGCGGCGATTCCGGCGGCGCCGAAATCATCGGGGAACCCGTCCACCGCTTCCAACGCCTCGGCTTCGGCACCGCGCGCCAGGCGAGCCTTGGCGAGGGCCAGAGCGATGTCGGCGCGACGCGGCTCCAGTTCGGACGCCTCGCGAAGGGAGAGCTCGTCGCCCGCCGCCAGCAGCTGGTCGGCCCGCGAGGGCGCGAGGCCGTCGAAGAAGTCTTCGACTTTGGCCGGCGGCACCGCGCCGACGAATTCGTCGATGACCTGGCCGTCGCGGAAGGCTTTCACCGCTGGGATTCCCTGGATGCCGAAGCGCTGCGCGAGCGCCTGGTTGGAGTCGGTGTCGACCTTCGCCAGCACCACCTCCCCGTCGCGCTTGCTCTCGGCCGCTTCGAGCGCCGGGCTCAGCTGACGGCAGGGCCCGCACCACTCGGCCCAGAAGTCAACCACGACCGGGACCTCTTTGGAGCGCTCGAGGACGTCGCGCTCGAAATCCGCTTCGGCGACATCGACCGGCATCGTCAGGCCCCCGCCGTCATTCCCTCGAGGTCGCGCCGCAGCTCGCGCAGCTCGTCGCGGATCCGGCCCGCCTCCTCGAAGCGCAGGTCGTCGGCCGCCGCCAGCATCTCCTCCTCGAGCGAGACGATCGTCTTCTCCAGCTCCTCGGGGCTGTCCCAGCGTTCGGTCCGCTTGCGGCGTTTCCGCGCCGGCGCCCGGTCTTCCATCGCCAGCAGCTCCGACATCTCCGAGATCCCCTTGCGCACCGTCGTCGGCGTGATCCCGTGCTCCTCGTTGTAGGCGATCTGGATCGCGCGCCGACGGTCGGTCTCGCGCATCGCCGCGCGCATCGCGTCGGTCTCCTTGTCGGCGTACATCAGCACCCGTCCGTTGACGTTTCGCGCCGCGCGCCCGATCGTCTGCACCAGGCTCGTCTCGCCGCGCAGGAAGCCCTCCTTGTCGGCATCGAGGATCGCCACCAAGGACACCTCGGGAAGGTCAAGACCCTCGCGCAGAAGGTTCACGCCGACCAGCACGTCGTACTCCCCCAGCCGCAGGTCGCGGACGATCTGGATCCGTTCGAGCGTGTCGATCTCGGAGTGGAGATACCGGACTTTCACCCCGTACTCGAGCAGGTAGGCGGTCAGGTCCTCCGCCATCTTCTTGGTCAGCGTGGTGACCAAGATGCGCTCGCCCTTCTCGGCGACCTTTTTCGCCTCGTTCATCAGGTCGTCGATCTGGTTGCGGGTCGCGCGCAGCTCGATGTAGGGGTCGACGATCCCGGTCGGGCGGACGATCTGCTCGACCGTCCGCGACGCTTCGGCTTTCTCGAACGGCCCAGGCGTCGCCGAGACCATCACCAGCGATTGCACCCGCTCGAGAAACTCGTCGAACTTCAGCGGCCGGTTGTCGATCGCCGAGGGCAGGCGGAAGCCGAAGTCGACAAGCGTCGTCTTGCGGGAGCGGTCACCCTCGTACATGCCGCCGATCTGCGGGATCGTCTGGTGGCTCTCGTCGACGAAGCAGATGAAGTCGTCGGGGAAGTAGTCGATCAGGGTGTGCGGGGGCGTGCCCGGTTCGCGGCCGTCGAGGATCCGGGAGTAGTTCTCGATTCCCGAGGTGAAGCCGAGCTCTTTGATCATCTCGAGGTCATACATAGTCCGCTGGCGCAGCCGGTGCGCCTCCAGCTGTTTGCCTTCGTTCTCGAGTTCGGCGGTCCGCGATTCCAGTTCCGCGCGGATCTCTTCGACCGCCCGCTCGACCGTCTCGTCTTTGGTGACGTAGTGGGACGCCGGCCAGACGGAGACGTGGTCGATCTCGTCGATCACCTCGCCGGTCAGCGGGTCGAAGTGCTGGATCCCCTCGATCTCGTCGCCGAAGAGGGCGATCCGGTACGCCGTCTCGGCGTAGGAAGGCATGATCTCGAGCACCTCGCCGCGCACCCGGAAGTGGCCGCGGCCGAGCACGGAGTCGTTGCGCTGGTACTGCATCTTCACCAGCTTGCGCAGCACTTCGTCACGGTCGAGCACCTTGCCGACCTGGAAGAGCTGCATTTTTTCGTTGTAGATCTGCGGCGAGCCGATTCCGTAGATACAGGAGACCGAGGCGACGATGATCACGTCACGCCGAGCGAACAGCGACGCCGTGGCCGCGTGGCGCAGGCGGTCGATCTCGTCGTTGATCGAGCTGTCCTTCTCGATGTAGAGATCCTGGGCCGGGACGTAGGCCTCGGGCTGGTAGTAGTCGTAGTAGGAGACGAAGTAGTTGACCTCGTTCTCGGGGAAGAACTCGCGGAACTCGTTGCAGAGCTGCGCGGCAAGCGTCTTGTTGTGAGCGATGACCAGCGCCGGGCGCTGGGTCTCGGCGATCACCCCGGCCATCGTGAACGTCTTGCCGGTGCCGGTGGCGCCGAGCAGCGTCTGGAACCGTTCCCCCGCTTCGAGGCCCTCGGCGAGTCCCGCGATCGCCTTCGGCTGGTCCGCGGTGGGGATATAGGCAGTGTTCAGCTTGAAATCGGGCACCGAATCAAGATAGCGAGCCGGGTGGAGCGGCTCGCCAGAGGTCGCGTTCGCAGAAAGCCGCGGATAGCGCGGAGAACTGCGAACTCGCCTGTGGGGGCGGGCGAACTCGCCGGGGGGATGGCAAACTCCGGCGCCATGAGACTCTCGCGTACCGCTCTCGCTGCCTTTTTCTCCTTCGCCGGGATCATGCACTTCCTAAGGCCGCGGCCTTACGAAGCGATCGTGCCGCCGCCGTTCCCGAAAAGGGAGTCGGTGGCCATCTCCGGGGTCGCGGAGATCGTCGGCGGGCTCGCCGTCCTCCACCCCGCCACCCGGCACGGCGGGCGCTGGGGGCTGATCGCGCTGCTGCTCGCCGTCTTCCCGGCGAACGTCTGGATGGCGGTCAGCCCGAAGAAGATCCCGGTCGCGGGCAAGATTCCCCGTTGGGCGCTCTGGGCCCGCCTGCCGCTTCAGCCGCTGGCGATGCTCTGGGTCTGGCGCGCGACCGAGCGCTGAGCGACGGGAACGACCCCGGTCGGCGAGCGCTCCCGGGGGCAACGACCCGCCGTCTCGCGACTCTGGAATTTCCTGCCTCAGGGAAGCAGTTCTTTGAGCACGTCGCCGATCCCGCCGAGGAAGCTTTCGCCATTGAGGATCTTTTCAGCATCCTGGACGAGTTCGATCCCCTGTTCCAGCGGCACGTGTTCCACCACGCCGCGCATCGGCCCGGCCACGAACGGGGGGAGCTTGCCCCGTTCTTCGGCATCGTCGACCGCCCGCACCAGCCCGGCGCGGATCGCCCTGGTCAATTTCTCGTCGTCGATGTGGAAGCGCTTGGTGAAGCGTTCGCGGGCTTCCCTCGAGGCGAGCGCCCGGGCGAGACGCTCGCGGCTCACGCCGAGCCGACAGGCCGCCCCGTCGAGCGCCGAGAGCGTGAATTCCTCGGCCAGGCCTTCGAGACCGCCGCTGTTTTCTTTCTCGGCCCGCGGTTCGCACGGATTCTGGACCTTCACCGGTTCGTAGGACGCGCCGCCCGCGGCGGCGTAGACACCAACCAGCGCCAGCGAAAGGACCAGCGCGACACCGATCAGGATCCGCCCCCGGCTCACAGATCGATCCTCCGCGCCAGGCCGATCGGGATCAGCGCCAGGAGGCCGATCAGCGCGGCGATCCCGAACGAGGGGCTGAAGGCGTGGGTCGCCCCGGCGTTCAGCTGCTCCTGCAGTTCTTCCCTCAGGTCCACCACTTCGCTCCGTTCGACTTCGTCTTCCGGCAGGGGATCGAACACGTGGCCGAGATTCGGCACTTTGCCGTCCTCCAGTTCCAGATGGTCGCTGATCTTCTGCGCCAAGCCAAGCTTCACGGTCGGGCGGATCGGCGAGTCGAGGATCACCGAGGTGCCGGCGTTGATCGCCTGCTTCTGCTGCACCGCGATGTCGTGGGTGAAGACCGGGGTGAGGGCGAGCAGGCCGACGACGACGCCCGCGTGGCGGGCGGAGATCGTCCAGCCGCCGTGGATCGCCTGCGGGGCGCGGCCGGAGAGCGCCGTCTCGGTCAGCGCCGAGAGCACCAGTGAGAGGCCGATCCCGATCAGGATCTGCGGCGGCACGGTGAGCGCCACCTCGGCCTTCGGCAGCAGCGCGAGGCCGCCGAGACCGCCGGCCAGGAGCACCGCGCCGGCCGCCGCGCGCGCCCGCTCGTCCTCCACCCAGCCGGAGACGCGCGCGCCGACCACCGCCGCGAGTGGCATCACCGAGACGACGATCGCGGCGCCGATCGGGCTGAGCCGCCAGCCTTCGATCAGCAGCAGGACGAGGAGGAAGAGCGCGGCGGCGATCGCGGCGGAGACCATCGCCAGCGCCACGTTCGCCCAGAGGTGCGGTTTACCGACCCGGCGGGAGATCTCCGCCTCGATCACCCGCGTCGACATCTCGTGGCGGGCGACGGCGAGGATCGGCACCGCCGCGGCGAGCGCGAGCGGCACCTGGATCAGGAAGATCGACTGCCAGGAGACGAGCTGGGTGAGGATGCCGCCGGCCGCCGGACCGATCGCAGCGCCGGTGGCCCCGGCGGTCGCCCACACGGCGGTCGCGCGCCGCTCCGAGCCGACCGCCATCGGCAGGAGCTCCAGCGACGCCGTGACTGCCAGCGCGCCGCCGAGCGCCTGCACGGAGCGGGCGATGATCAGGGTCGAGAGGTGGTCGGAGATGCCGCAGGCGAGCCCCGCCCCGGCGAAGATCGCGAGGCCGACCGCGGCCGCCCGTCCCGGCCCTACCCGTCGCGCCACCATCGCCGCCGGCACCGCGGCGACGGCCATCACCAGGTTGAAGGAGACGAGGACCCAGGTGACGCCGAAGACCGAGGTGTCGAGGTCCCGGTAGATATCGGGCAGCGCGAGGACGACGATCGACGAGTCGGCCAGCACGATGCCGACCGCCAACGCCAACGCCCAAACCCGCGGGTTCGGCTTATCCCCCCCGATAGCCAAGCTCCGAAGCGTACTTTTCCCGGTACTCCTTTTGCCTTTCGAGCACGAGTTCGACGTAGGCGCGGGTTTCGGGATAGCTGATGTCGTCGATGGTCATGTCGCTGCCGCCCCACTTTTCGACCGGGCCGGGCCCGGCGTTGTAGGAAGCCAGCGCCGCGACCACGTCCCCTTCGTAGAACGCGATCCGTTCGGCGAGCAGATACGTCCCATATTTGATGTTGATTTCGGGATCGGAGAGATCGCTGGTGTGGAAGCTGGTCGCGCCGCTGTGCCGGGCGATGTCCTGGGCCGCTTCCGGGGTGATCTGCATGAGGCCGCGGGCGCCGGCGCTGGACTTGGCGGCGGCGGAGAACTTCGACTCGGTGTCGATCACAGCCGCGATCAGCGCCGCGTCCACCCCCTTTTCATCGGCCTGCTGGCGGATGATGTCCTCGTGGTCGAGCGGCAGGGTCAATTCGTCAATCGCCTTGTGGACCGTGCCGTTGACGATCATGACGCCGGCGACCAGTCCGAGGAGGACGAAGATCCCGGCGAAGATCGGCCAGCGACTGCGTCGACGGCGTACCTGGGGGCGTGCGCGTGTCCTGCTGCTCATCCCCTCAGCTTCGTGAGCAGCGCGGACAGGGCCGCCTCGAGATCGTCGACCGAACCGTCGTTGACGATCACGTGCTCGGCCCGGTCGGCCTTCTCCTCCTGGGTGAGCTGGCGCGCCTCGCGGGCGTCGACGAGCGCGTGGCCACGGGCGGCGGCACGCTCGCGGCGGACGTCCTCGGCGGCGACGATCGAGACGGTCGTGTCGAAGACCTTCTCACGGCCGCCCTCGAAGAGCAGCGGCACCTCGATCACGGCGAACTCGACCTCGTCGGGGAGCCCGGCGATCCAGGCGGCGGTCTCGGCGCCGACCAGTGGGTGGACCGTCGACTCGAGCCAGGTCAGCTCCTCGGGATCGGCGAAGACGATACCGCCGATCGCGCCGCGGTCGGTCGGGGCGCCCGCGGGAGCCACCTCGGGCCCCCAGCGCTCGGCCAACTCCCGGCGCAGCGGCTCGCCTTCGAGCAGGTCGTGGACGACGGCATCGCTGGAGAGCGTCACCGCCCCCAGTCGGCCGAAGGCCGCGAGCGCCTCGGACTTGCCCGCGGCGATGCCGCCGGTCAGCCCGATCGTCAGCGGCGCCACACGGCCCCGCTCACCGCTAGTCCTGCTCGGAGGACTCGCTGCTGTCGTCGTCGCCGGAAGCGGCCTCGTCGGCGCTGTCCGGGGAATCGGGACGGTCGGCGACCGATTCGCCCTCGTGGGCCTCGCCTGCATCCCCCTCGCCATTGTCCTCAGAACCCGCGACGGGCTCGTTCGACTCGGCGGCGGGAGTCTCGTCAGCCGGAGCCTCGGCGGCCTCGGCGCGGGAAGCGTCCTCGATCGCGGCCTCCGCGGTGGCACCCTCGGGCACCTCGGCGGCGACCGTCTCGGTCTCCAGGGCCGGCGACTCGACTTCCTGGTTCTCGACGGCAGAGTCCTCGGCGAGGTCGATCGCGGCCTCTTCGGCACCACCGTCGGTGGCATCGCCCCCCTGGGCGGCGTTGGCGGCAGCGATCTGCGCGCTGAGGTCCTGCATCGGCATGTTCTGGCCCTCGACCCGCTTGATCGAGAGCGAGAGGCGACGCCGGTCTTCGTCGATCTCGAGGATCTTGACGTTCAGCTTGGCGCCCGGCTCGACCACTTCGGAGGGGTTCTCGACGTGGTGGTCGGCGAGCTCGGAGATGTGGACCAGGCCCTCGACCCCCGGCAGGATTTCGACGAAGGCACCGAAGGCGACGACCTTGGTGACCGTGCCCTCGAGCACGTCGCCGGGACGGTGCGTCGAGATGACCCGCTGCCACGGGTCCTCCTGGGTCTGCTTCAGACCGAGGCTGATGCGCTGGCGGTCGCGGTCGATGTCGAGGACTTTGATCCGCACCGTGTCGCCGATCGCCACCACTTCGGACGGGTGGTTGACGTGGCTCCAGGAAAGCTCGGAGATGTGGATGAGGCCGTCGATCCCGTCGAGGTCGACGAAGGCGCCGAAGTCGACGATGTTCGAGATCTTGCCTTCGACCACCTGGCCGGGCTCGAGCCGGCCGAGGATCTGCTCGCGGACCTCTTTGCGCTCCTCCTCCAGCACCGCGCGGCGCGAGAGGACGACGTTGTTGCGGGAGCGGTTCAGCTCGATGACTTTGCACTCGAGCGTCTGGCCCATGAACTCGTCGAGGTTGTGGACGCGACGGATATCGACCAGCGAGGCGGGCAGGAAGCCGCGCACCCCGAGGTCGAGGATGAGGCCGCCCTTGACGACCTCGATGACGCTGCCTTCGACCGGTTCGCCGGAGTCGGCGGCGACCTCGATGCGGCGCCAGGCTTTCTCGAAGCGGGCGCGCTTCTTGGAGAGGATCAGGCGACCCTCGGCGTCCTCCTTGGTGAGGACCAGCGCGTCGACCTCCTCGCCGAGCTCGACCTCTTCCGCCGGGTTGACCGACTTGCGGATCGAGAGCTCGTTGCTCGGGATGACCCCCTCGGCCTTGTAGCCGATGTCGACAAGGACCTCGTCTTTGTCGATACGGACAACTTTGCCGTTGACGACGTCCCCCTCGTCGAACGACACCATCGTCGCCGCGTAATTAGGGACGATCTTGCCGTCTATGTTGAGCAGAAGCCCACCGCTTCCCTCGACGGGAGTGGCGCTGGGCGCAGGGGTTAGGGTCTCGGTCGCCATCGGGTTGGGCATTCTGGCAGAAATCACTTGCCGCCACGTCCTCGCTCCGGCCGCGTCGCGGTCATCATGACCGGCGACCTCGCGACGCGGCCTCCGCGTCCGGGCGTGCGGCGCCGATACTCTGCCTGCGATGCCTAAACGCGCCACCAAGTCCGGCTCCGAACGGACGCCCCTCACGGGAACCCATGACGTGTTGATCTGCGGCGCCAGTTTCGCCGGCCTTGCGGTGGCGCGCGAGCTGGCCGGGAGCGGCGCCGACGTGCTGATCGTCGACCGCTACGAGATCGGCGAGCGGCAGACCTCCGCCTGCGGCATCCCGACCGAGTGGATGCGGCGACTGGAGCTGATGGACGCCGAGCGCCAGCGCTTCGACACCCTGGTCACGCACACCCCCCACGGCGACGCCCGCTACCGCCTCCCCTGGACCTTCTCGACCTTCGACTACCGGCAGATGTGCGCGCTGCTCTGGGAGGGCTGCGATGCCCGCTTCGAGATCGCCAAGGTCAACGGCCGCGCCGGCGCGGCC
>JBOGYZ010000189.1:0-9872 GCA_050697015.1 Solirubrobacterales bacterium | reverse complement strand
GACAGGTTCTGAGAGCCGTTCTCCTTGCCGGCGACGAGGGCCGAGCAGAAGCGGACCTCGAAGAGCGCTGCGAGGGCCTGGGCGCCGCCGAGATCGAGGCCGCGGTCGAGTCCCTGATCGCCTCCGGCCTCCTCGAACGCATCGAAGCCCGCCTCCATCCGAGCGGCCCCGCCACCCGCTTCGACCGCCTCCGCCCGCTCTAAGCGCGAAAAACCCCGCCGCCGACCCCCGCCAGGGGGGAGAGAATCCGCCGCTCGTGCACTTAAGCCGCCTATGACCGGCTCAAATGCACGAACGTCGGGCCAAACCGCGTGGTCGCTGGCGCGCAGTCAGCACGGAGTGGTGACGCGCGACCAGTTGATGCGGCTCGGCCTCACCCGTCACGGCATCCAACACCGCATCGCTCGGGGACGACTCCATGTCGTCGGTCGCGGGATCTATGCGGTTGGGAGGCCGGAGCTCACCCCGCAAGGAAGGTGGATGACGGCGGTTCTCGCCTGCGGTGGACCGGGGATGGCGGCGCTGAGCCACTCCAGTGCGGCGGCGCTCTTCAAGATCGGGGTCGAGCGGGCCTCGGGTATCGAGGTCTCAAGATGCTCGCCGGATCCGGTCCGCATCCCGGGCATAAAGGTTCATCGACGCCCGGCGCTACGGGACGGCTGGTACGGGTTCTACGAAGGCATTCCGATCACCTCGCCGGCGCAGACGTTGATCGATCTCGCCACCCGGCATGACACGCCGCGGATGGAGCGGGCGATGAACGAGGCGGACAAACTTGGACTCGTCAAGACGGATGACCTGCGCAAGGCGCTCGACGCTCATCAGGGCGAGCCGGGGGTCGCGCGGCTGCGGGCGATCATCGACCGCGCCACCTTCCGCTACACGCGCACCGAACTCGAGCGTGCCTTCCTGCCGCTCGTCCGAGGGGCCGGTCTGCCGGTGCCGCGCACCTCGGTCTACGTGACCGGCTATGAAGTCGACTTCCACTTCCCGGACCTGCGCCTCGTCATCGAGACCGACGGCTTGACCTACCACCGCACCCCGGCCGAGCAGAAGACGGACCGCGAACGCGACCAGGCGCACACCGCGGCCGGCCTTACGCAGCTGCGCTTCACCCACGGGCAGATCAAGTACGAACCGGACCACGTGTCGCGCATCCTGCGGTCGACGGCGGCCCATAGGCTCCCCACGTGAGTCGATCGGCCACTCCCCGCGGGCAGACCCAGACCGCCCTGGTCTCGATCGGGGCCGCGGTCGTCCTCGTCGCGCTGAAGCTGGGGACCGGGATCGTGACCGGGTCGCTGGCGCTGGTCTCGGCCGGGATCGAGTCGAGCGGGGACGTCGTCGCGGCGATCCTCACCCTGCTGGCGGTCCGCCTCGGCGGCCAGCCGCCCGACCGCGAGCATCCGTACGGGCACCGGCGGGCGGAGAACCTCGCGGCACTGGGCGAGGCGGCGATCCTCACCGGCGGTGGCGTCTTCGTCGTGATCGAGGCGGTCGGGCGCCTCAGCGAAGGCGGCGACGGTGGCTTCGATCCGCGCTGGTACGTCTTCGTGGTGATCGCGGTCGCCCTCGCGGTCGACATCAGCCGCGTCACCGTCTCCGTCCGCAGCGCCAAGGAGTACAAGTCCGCCGCGCTGCGCTCCAACGCCTTCCACTTCGCCGGCGACATGGCCGGCTCGTTCGCCGTCCTTCTCGGCATCGGCGCCGTCGCGCTCGGCTTCCAGCAGGGCGACGCGATCGCCTCGCTGCTCGTCGCCGCGATCATCTTCACCGCCGCCTCCCGCCTCATCTACGAGAACGCCCGCGTGCTGATGGACACTTCACCGCTGGAGGCGCAGGCCGAGGCCGAAGCGGCGATCCGCGCGCTCGACGACGTCGAGCTGCGCCAGCTCCGCCTGCGCGAGTCCGGCGGTCTCTACTTCGCCGACGCGACGATCGGTGCCGCCCCCGACCAGGCGCTGGTCGCCAGCCACTTGGTCGCCGACCGGGTCGAGGCGGCCGTCCACACCGCGCTCCCGGACTCCGATGTCGTCGTCCACGTCGAGCCGCTGCGCGAGGGCCTCGACCTGCGCGCCCGCGCCCTGGCGATCGCGCTCGCCGAGCCCGCCGTCCAAGAAGCCCACGACATCGCCGTCTACCGACGCACGAGCGACGGGCGCTGCGACGTCTCCATGCACCTGAAGCTGGAGGCCGAGACGCCGCTCGCCGCCGCTCACGAGGTGGCCGAGCGGATCGAGGCGGCGCTGCGCCGCGACTCCGACGTCGACGACGTGCAGACGCACCTGGAGCCGCTGGAGGCGCCGCTGATGGCAACCGTCGTCGAGGACGACGCGGCGACGGCCTGGATCGCGGCGCTGGTGCGGGAGCGGACCGGCGCCCCGCCGCGTCGTCTCAAACTGCTGGCGACCGACCTGGGCCTCGTCGTCTTCATCGACGTCGTCGCCCGCCCCGAGGCGACGCTCGAGGCGGCGCACGACATGGCGCGCCGCCTCGAGCAGGAGATCCGCCGCAACCGGCCCGAGGGCGCGGCGCGGATCGTCGACGTCGTCGTCCACGAGGAGCCCTAGGGCTCAGCCGTCGGCCGGCTCTTCTCCGTTCGGTTCGAGGGCGTACCACTGGGCGCCGAAGCCCTTGAAGTCGTTGCCGTTCGTTTCGCCGGGCTTTTTGTCCTCGACGAACCCGTAGATGGGATGGCCGTTGTAGGTGACCTGCACGGTTCCGTCCTTGCGCTTCGTCGTCCCCAGCAGGGACTGTTCCGCGCCGCCTTGCGCCTTCGGTTCGCCGGAGGTCAGGAGCGGCGGCCAGGCGACGGCGCATTCGCCGTAGCAGGCGGACGTCGTGCCCTTGTCCTTGTGGAAGTCGTAGAGCGTCATGCCGTTCGAATCGACGATCACCTTGCCGAGGTCAGAGGTATCCATGACTTTCACGACCGCGACCTTGCCCTTGGTTTCCGGCGCGGGCTTGGAGTTTGAGGTCGGTTCGGACTTCGGCGGCGCGCTTTCGGCCGTGGTCGATTCCGAGGTCGATTCCGAGCTTGAACTGCCGCCTCCTCCGCATCCGGCGATCGCGAGCAGCGCAACCAGCGCGAGTGCTCCGACCGCGAAGTAGGTCCTTCTCACCGTCGCCTCCTTGTAGCTTTGGTTGATGCCCGATCTACGGCGACGGCGCGACGGGGGTTCAACGGCGTATCGGCGGCTCGCCTTCGCGGTCGCCGCCGCGGTCCTGATCGCCGACCAGGTCGCCAAGCAGATCGCGACGCGGGCGCTTGCCGACGGGCCGGTCCACGTCGTCGGCGGCCTCCACCTGCAGCTCTATCGCAACTTCGCCGGGCCGGGAGGCAACTGGGCGGGACACACGGTCCTGATCTCGATCTTTACCGTCGTCGCCGCGGTCGCGCTCAGCGTCGCGATCGTGCGCTTCCGCGGCCTCGATCGCATCACCGCGATCGCCCTCGGGCTCTTCCTCGGCGGCGCGCTCGGCAACGGCCTCGACCGCCTCGTCCGCGGCCCGGGCCCGCTGCGCGGGGGAGTGGTCGACTGGCTCGCGCCGAGCGCCCACGGCGGCAGCATGAACCTCGCCGACCTGGCGCTGAACGCCGCCGTCGTCCTGTTGGTGGCGGGGGCGCTGCTCTCTATGCGATCTTCGCGAGGAGGTCGCGCAGCGCGCGGCGCTCCTTCGCGCTGAGCGGCGCGGTCAGCTCCTTCGCCCGCCCGAAGGCGGCGGCGCGGCCCTCGGAGAGCTTCGCCGAGCCCGCCTCGGTGAGGACGACGACGTTGCGCCGGCGGTCGCGCGGGTCCTTCCGCCGCTCCAGCCAGCCGCGCTCCTCGAGGTCGTCGATCGTCGCGATCAACCCGCTCGGGTCGATCCCCATCGCCGCGCCGATCTCACCCTGGGACGGCCCCTCGGCGAGCGCCACCACGTTCATCAGCCCGAACTGCTTCGGGCGCAGGCCGAGCGGGGCGAGGAGGGCGGCGAAGGCGCTCGCCTGGGCGCCACCGACGCGCGCCAGCAGCGTCGCGATCTGGACCTCCTCGGGCGGGCCTTGCGCCATCTGCCGAGCATATCAATTGATGAATGGTTCATCTAATGGCACAAAAAAAGCGGCGGCGCCAGGTTTGCCCCGGCGCCGCCGCGCGCACATCCGCTTCGAGCGCCCTACTGGGCCTGAAGGGTCATCGAGAACGTGCCGAAGAGTTCACCCGCGGCGAATTCGCTGGTCGCCGGGGGCGCTTTTTCGTCGCCCGCGTTGAACGTCGTGTTGAGCACCGTCGCGGCCGGAGCCTGCAGTTTGGCTTCGGCTTTGGCGACCGTGATCTGGCGCGTCGTCTGGTTGGTGTTGATCGAGTTGGTCGGGAAGACCAGTTCGACGATCGAGGACCGACCGGTCTGACCCGGGGTCGGCAGGATTTCGAGTTCGACCGTGGCCGTCTTCTGCTGCAGTTCCAGCACCACGTTGGTGATCTTCATCTGCGGCGAGGAGGTTTTCCCTTTCTTCAGGATTTCCACGCCACCGACCGTCGTCACCTGGCCGGAGGTCAGGTTCGGATTCACGATCCCACCCGTGATCGGGAAGGTGAAGTTGGCCAATTTGGGCTGTTTGGCCGGGGCGATCGGGTTGATGCCCGAGGGCTGCACGCCCTTTTCGCCGAGTTTTTTGATGATCCCGGGGGCCGTTTCCAGCGTCGCTTCGTTCTGGCCGAGAAGCGTCACGGTCTCCGGCACGGTGATGTTGAACTCGTTGCTCATCACCCGCTGGTTGATCCGCTGGGAGCCTTGCAGGCCGAGTTTGTTGGAGATCCGGTTGGCGGCGTTCTGGGTCAGCGTCAGCTGGCTCGCCTTGACCCGCGCGCCGAAGCCTTCGCGGCCGTTGGTCGGGTTGGCGAAGGTGCCGAGCTTCATTTTCGCGCCGGCGACGTTCGCGCGGACGTAGCTCTGCACGGTGTTCGCTTCGACGTCGGTGATCGCCACCGAGCGGGCGCCCTTGACGAGCTGGAAGCCGCCGGGGCTGGTGATGTGGCCCTGTGCGTTGGTCGGGTCGAACATCCCTTCGGTGACCGGCAGGGTGATCGCCGAGCCGCTCACCTGGCCGGTGCCGACGCCGGCGAGGCCGACGCCGAGGTTGGTCAGCTTCTTGACGAAGCCCTTCTTGAGGTGGAGGTCGGTGGTGCCGCCGGTGATCGGATCGCGCGCCGCGTTGGCGGCGGGGACGAAGGCGAGGAGCGCGGCCACCACGGCCGCCGCCCCGACGATCATCCGGAGGGTGACCGGCCGGGTGCTGACGTGGTTCATGTCGTCCTTCCGTAGTTGCATGAGATCTGATCCTGCAACACGTCCCCGCCCCGATGTTCCGGTCGGCTAGCCCATTGGTGGGGTACTTGCAGGGACTTCGCGGTCCTGGGCGCTGCGCTCAGGCGGCGTCGAGGAGCGCCTGGCGGAGCTTCGCCTCGCTCTGCGGTCCGCGGAAGGTGGCGACGATGCGCCCGCGCGGGTCGAGCACGAAGGAGGTCGGCAGCCCGACCAGGCCGTACTTTTCGCCCGCCGCGCCGGAGGTGTCGGCGAGCACCGAGAAGTCCCAGCCGTGCTTGCGGACGAAGGCCCGCGCGGCGCCGCCGGCGTCGTCCCAGTCGACCGCCACCACGGTCGCCTGGCCGCCCAGCGAGGCCGACAGCTTCCGCAGCGTTGGTGCCTCTTCCGCACAGGGCTCGCACCAGCTGGCGAAGAAGTCGACCAGGGCAGGCTTGCCGCGCAGCGCGGCGAGGTCGACGGCGGGCGGGCGGAGCGCCTGCGCGGGGAGCGGCGGAGCGGCACGTCCGTCCTCGGTCGAGCCGCCACCGCTGGCGAGCTCGGCGACGCCGATCACCGCGGCGACCAGGGCCCCGACCGCGAGCCAGCGGGCGGACCGTGGCGCGGCCCGCCAGGCGCGCCTCACAGCTGCGCCAGCGCCCGGGTGCCTTCGGCGAGCTTTTCGGGCTTGAAGCTCGGCGGGTAGAGCGCCCGGATCCGGCCCTGCGGGTCGATCGCGAAGAGTTCGGCGTTGTGCTCGATTTCCTCGGGGTCCTTCGCGTTGTGTTCGGGCTTCACGCCCCAGGCCTTCCACACCGCTTCCAGTTCGGCCTGCGAGCCGAGCAGCCAGTCGATCTCGCCGACGGTGCGGTGGCGCTTGTTGAAGGTGGCGGCGCTCGCCGGGGTGTCGTGGGCCGGGTCGACCGAGACGGCGAGGAAGAGCGGCCGTTCGGCCTTCTTCAGGTGCGCGTAGGCGGTGTGGAGCTTGCCGGCGACGATCGGGCAGAGGTCGGTGCAGTGGGTGTAGAGGAAGGCGACGAGGACCGAGTGGCCCTTCAGGTGCGCCAGGTCGACCCGCTTGCCGTACTGGTCGGTGAGCTCGATCGGCGGCGCGATCCGGGCCGGGACCGCGTCGGCGCCGGCGACCCGCGGCAGCGTCATCGCGCCGTTGGTCGAGCCGCTGCCGCCGCAGGCGGAGACGAGCAGGCCGAGGACCAGCGCGCCGACGGCGAGGGGGAGGGGGAGGGGGCGACGGGGGCGAAGCACGGCTCCCCAAGGTATGGGTGCGACCTAAGGCCCGCCTCAATTCGCCCCGGCCGGCTGTTCCTTATGCGCCTGTGAGGCCTAAAAGGAACAACTAGGAGAGGGCGACGAGGCGCTCGGCGAGCTCGCGCGGGCGGGAGAGGAACGGCAGGTGGCCGCCCTCCATCTCCTCGATCTCGAGGCCGAGGCGTTCGCGCGCGACGCGGCGCTGGAACTCCAGCGGGAACATGCGATCCTCGCGCGGGATCAGCACCGTCGTCGGCACGTCGGGCCAGGCATCGAGCGGCAGCGGCTCCTCGAAGAGGCCCCGGCTGGGGACGCCCTCGTATTCGGCGCTCGCGGCGAGCGTCGCCTCGTCGACGTCGTGGTAGAAGACCTCCGCCATCGCTGCCTCGTCCCACTTCGAGGGCGGGCCGAGGCGTTCGGTGCGCTCCGCGACAGCCTCCATGTACCCGGTGCCTTCCCACCAGTCGCCCGCCGACTCGCCCGGGGCGGGGATCATCGGCGCCAGCAGGATCAGCCGCGCCGGGCGCAGGCGCGCGGCGGCGATCGTCGCCGAGTAGGCGCCGAGCGACTGGCCGACGAGGACCAGCGGCGCCGGCGGCGGGTCGGGGAGCGCGGCGAGGATCGCGTCGGCGTGGTCGCTCGGGGTCGCGGCCGCGTCGTCGAGCGGCAGTGGCGGCGCGATCCCGTCATGGCCGAGCTCCCGCAGCGCGTCGATCGTCGCCCCGTAGACGCGCGGGTCGGCCCCGGCGCCGGGGATCAGGACGAAAGTCGTCCCGGCGCCTTCGGTGGATACGTTTGCTGTCCCCTCGCTCACCTACGGAGGAGCATATGGAGCACGCCCGCCACGACCAAATCGAGCCCTACGTCACCCGTGACGGGTCGACGATCCGCGAGTGGGCGGGGCCGGGATACACGGCGGAGGCGCGGAACGGGGACGAGGACACCATGCTGCTGGAGGAGGAGTGATCCGGCTGCGCGAGGCGCGCCGCGGCGACGAGCTCGCCGTCGCCGGGGTCCACGTCCGCTCCTGGCAGGAGGCCTACCGGGGGCTGATGCCGGATGAGTACCTCGATGCCCTCGACCCGCGTGACCGCGCCGCGCGGTACACGTTCGAGTCCGGCGATCCGGCGGCGCCGACGACGGTGCTCGCGGTGGGGGAGGAGGGCGGCGAGGAGGTGCTCCTCGGCTTCACCACGTTCTGCCCTTCGCGCGACGCCGATGCCCCCGGCGTCGGCGAGGTCGTCGCCCTGTACGTCGACCCGGACCGCCACCGAAGAGGCGTCGGCCGCCTGCTGATGGCCGAGGCCCGCCGCCGCCTCGGCGAGGCGGGCTTCACCGAAGCCCTCCTCTGGGTCCTCGACGGCAACGACCGTGCCGCGAGCTTCTACGAACGCGAAGGCTGGACTCCCGACGGCGCCACCCGCGTCGAGCACCCCTACGACATCGTCAGCAACGTCAGTCGCTTCAGGCGATCTCTTCAGACCTGATCGCGCCGGAAGCAGTCGGTGCTGTGGTCGTTGACGACGCCGACCGCCTGCATCCAGGCGTAGACGATCGTCGGGCCGACGAACTTGAAGCCGCGCCGCTTCAGCTCCTTGGAGAACGCTTCCGAGAGCGGCGTCTTCGCGGGGAACTCGATCCCGTCGCCGCGCAGCGGCTCGCCGTCGACGAAGGACCAGCAGAAGTCGGCGAAGTCCTCGCCCGCCTCGCGCATCTCCAGGTAGGCGCGGGCGTTGCCGATCGTCGCCTCGATCTTCGATCGCGAGCGGATGATCCCGGCGTCGCCGAGGAGCCGCTCGACGTCCTTCTCGCCGAACTTGGCGACCTTCGCCGGGTCGAAGCCTTTGAAGCCCTTGCGGAAGGCGTCACGCTTGCGCAGCACCGTGATCCAGGCCAGCCCGGCCTGGAAGCCGTCGAGCTGCAGCTTCTCCCAGAGCGCCCGCGGGTCGCGATCGGGCACGCCCCACTCCTCGTCGTGGTAGGCCTGCATGAGCGCGCCGTCGCCCGCCCAGGCGCAGCGCTTCAGCTCCGCCACGCTTGCCACTGTTCGGCGCGAATCGCGAAGCGGGCGTGGTCGCGCCAGTGCCCGCCGATCTTCAGGTAGCGCTCGGAGAACCCCTCGCGGACGAAGCCGCAGCGCTCGACCAGCGCGATCGAGGCGGCGTTGCCGGGCTGGATGTTCGCTTCCAGGCGGTGCAGGGCGAGATCGGCGAAGGCGCGCTCCAGCACCAGGCGCATGGCCGCGGTCATGTAGCCGCCGCCGCTCCACCCGGCGACCCCGCCGTAGCCGAGGAAGGCGCTCTGCAGCGGCCCGCGGATGATCTGGCTGATGTTGAAGTAGCCGACGATCGCGCCGTCCTCGGGGCGGATCGCGAGGCTGGCATCGAAGTCGGCGCGGTTGGCGCGGGTGAGCCAGGCGTCGAACTCGGGGACGGTGACCGGCGGCGTCAGCCACGGGCGGTGCAGCTCGGCGCTCGCCTTCATCGCCGCGATGAAGGCTTCGCGATCGTCCGGCCCGGGAGGCCGGATCGCGACCGCCGGGGTCGAGCGGACCGTGTCGACGTCGATCTGACTCACCCGCTCATCCTAGGCATTGCATGCCGATCTCACGTTTGCGCCGCCGCGCCCGTTTGACTACAAAGCGAGCAAGGCAAGGAGGACGCATGCGCGACGCGGAAATCACCTGGGACATCTACGAGAGCCCGATCGGGCAGCTGCTGCTGGTCGGCGGCGAGGCGGGGCTGCGCGGCCTCTGGTTCCCGGGCAAGACGGAGACCCCGCCGGAGTCGGCGCGGGCGCCGATGCCCGCGGTGGTCGAGCAGCTCGAGGCTTACTTTGCCGGTGAGTTGCGGGCTTTCGAAGTCGACACCGACATGCGCGGCACGGCCTTCGACCGCGCCGTCTGGCGCGCGCTGCTCGATATCCCCTACGGGAAGACCGAGAGCTACGGCGAGCTTGCCGCCCGCGTCGATCCCGACGTCTTCCGCACCGATGTCGAACCGTGGCAGCGGGCCCGCGCGGTCGGCGCCGCGAACGGCCGCAACCCGGTGTCGATCATCGTCCCCTGCCACCGGGTGATCGGCGCCGACGGCTCGCTCACCGGCTACGGCGGCGGCCTGCACCGCAAGCAGGCGCTGCTTGAGCTGGAGGGCTCCGGCCGTCCCGACCCGGCCTGGAAGACGCGCCAGACCTCCCTGCTCTGAGGGCGCGCCGAGGGCGGCGGGACGGCGGGGTTCGCGGGGGGACGGCGTTGTCCCGGCCGGTGCGCCCGTCCGAGATAGGTCCCGGGCGTCTCATGGCGGTCCTGGCAGGCTGTG
>JBOGYZ010000188.1:0-9449 GCA_050697015.1 Solirubrobacterales bacterium | reverse complement strand
GGACGAGCTCGTTCGGCGCCGCCATCAGCGGGTCCTCGAGCGGGCCGCCACGCTAGGACTCCTTCATCCAGGCCCGCAGCTGCTGCGCGACTTTGTCGGACTCCATCGCCGCGACCTCGTCGGCGTTGTTCACCCGCGTCGGGTCCTCGTCCCAGTCGTCGCTCGGCCGGTGCACTTCCAGCTCGGCCAGCGAGGTCGGCGCGTTCAGTTCCTTCAGCCAGATCGGTTCGGCCAGCACTTCGTCCTGTTTTTTGCGCAGGTGCCGCGCGGCGAAGACGAGGAAGGCGACGCCCGCCAGCCCGATCACCCCGTACTTGATGTATTCGGTGATACCCGGCCCGGCCGGGGCCGTCGCTTCCGGCGGCTTGGCGAAGGCGATCCGGCTCACGGTCAGCGTGTCGCCCCGTTTGGCTTCGATCCCGGCGGCGCCTTCGATCGCTTTTTCGAGCTGCACGACTTCCGCCGCCGGCACGGTTTTGTCGACGATCAGCGCGACGTGCTGGCGGTTCACCGTCCCCGGCGCGACCTGGGTGTGGGTGACGGTCTTGTCGACGCCGTACTGGGTTTCTTCTTTCGCCCGTTTGTAGTTCGACGGCCCGCCCGCGGCGCCGGTCCCGGCCGCGTAGCTGGGGATGTTCCCGGCGGTCCCGGCCGCGCCGCCCGCCGCGGTCGTCCCCGCGCCTTTCAGCGACTCGTGTTCGGCCTGGCGCGCCAGCGGGGTGCCTCTCTTGGCGTATTCGAGCTTCGACTGCGTGGTGCGGTCGGCGTTGACTTCGGCCTGCACCTGCACCCGCCCCTTTTCGGGACCGATGGTCCGTGCCAGGAGCCCGTCGAGCCGCGTTTCCATGCCCTCGTCGTAGCGCGCCTCGATCGCCTGTTTGGAGACCCCGCCGCCGAGCGAGCCGCCTCCTTCGCCCGCGGGCCAGAGCGTCGCTCCGCTGCCGTCGGTGATCGTCACGTCGTTCGGGTTCAGTCCTTCGACGCTGGCCGCGACGAGGTGGGCGATCCCACGCACCGCCCCGGCGCCGAGTCGGCCGCCGGAGTCCGACGCGATCAGCACCGCCGCCGTCGGTTTGATCGCTTCTTCGGAGAAGAGCTGTTCTTCGGGCAGCGTCAGCTGGACGTTGGAGCTTTTCACCCCTTCGACCTGGTTGATGGTCCGTTCCAGTTCGCCCTCCAGCGCCCGCTGGTAGGTCACTTTCTGCTGGAAGTCCGACGCGCCGAACTGCTGGGAGTCGAAGAGTTCGAAGCCCGGTTTGCTGCCGCCGAGAACGTCGCTTTCGGCCAGCGCGATCCGCGCCTGGGACACGTCGGCGCTCGGCACCCCGACCGCGGTGCCGCTGTCCTGCAGCTGGAAGGGGATGCCCTTGGCTTCGAGCGCTTCGGTGACCTGCCCGGTTTCCGCCGGTTCGATCCCGGTCGCGAGGGTCGTGTAGCTCTGCTTCGTCGCCATCTGGAAGAGGACGAAGGCGAGGATGACGAGCGCCAGCGCGGCCCCGCCGAGCGCGAGTTTGCCGCGCATCGTGAGCCGCGAGAGGACGGTTTTGATCTGGGTCACGTCAGATCTGGGTGTGGAAGATTTCCGTATACGCTTCGACCGCTTTGTTGCGGACCTGAGAGGCGAACTGCATCGAGAGCTGCGCTTCCTGGACCGACGTGATCACCGAGCTGAGGTCGTTCGTCTGCCCGGTGGCCAGCTCCTGCGCCTGGGTCGCGGCCGCGTTCTGGGTCTTCTCCAGGTCGCCGATCGCGTTGGTCAGCATCGAGCCGAAGCCGCCCGCGGGGTCGGTGGGCTGCGCCGATTTCGCCGGTGCCACGGACTGCTGCGGGCCGAGCGCGATCTGCTCCGCGGCTTTGCTGACGGCTGAGATCGGGATGGCCATCAGAGCAGTTCGATCGTTTTCGAGAAGACCTGCTTGGTCGTCTGCATCGCGGTCACGTTGGCCTGGTAGGAGCGCGAGGCGTCGATCAGGTCGGTCATTTCTTCGACCGGATTGACGTTCGGCATTTCGACGTAGCCCTGCGCGTTCGCCTGCGGGTTGCCCGGTTCGTAGACCTGGCGGAGGGGAGTGGTGTCGGGGACGATCGCCGCGACTTCGACCCCGGCCGGTTCCCCGCCGCCCCCGCCGAGCGCGCCGGTCAGGGCCCCGGCGAAGCTGCCGTCGCCCGAGGACTCCTGCAGGACCACGTCCTGGCGCCGGTACGCGCCGCCTTGCGGCGTCCGGGTGGTTTGCGCGTTGGCGAGGTTCGCCGAGGTGACGTCCATCCGCAGCCGCTGGGCGGTGAGCCCCGAGGCGGAGATGTTGAGCGCGTCGAAGAGGGCCATCAGCCGTTCATCCCCATCGCAGTCCGCATGATCTGAAGGCGCGAGCTCGCGACCTGCTCCAGCGCCTCCATTTCGAGCCCGTTTTCGGCCAGTTTGGCCGCTTCGGCTTCGCTGTCGACGCCGTTGCCGTCGGCCCGCACCGCACCGGTGTTGAGCTGTTCCGGCGCGAAAGCCACGTCCTCGATCCCTTCCGGTCCTTCCCCGAGCGCACCGCTCAGCGCCGCGTGGAAATCGACGTCGCTCGGCTGGAACCCAGGCGTGTCCGCATTCGCGATGTTGTTCGACAGCACGGTGTTGCGCAAAGTCGCGCCGGAGATGGCGCGCATCAGGGTGAGTTGGGTCGGGTCGAGGATGCTCATCGCGGGCTTCGGCCCCGGTCATCGGCAGCGACCGCCGAAGATTTAGCCCGACCACGGCGAGCTCGTCCGAGATGCGACCCAACCCCATGTCCTTGGTCGCCCACAGGGTTACTAAGGACATGGGGTCGGCGTCGGCGCCGACAGATCGTGGAAGAACCCGCCAGGGAGCGTGGACTTACCGGCGTCTCTGTCACGCCCTCACAGATCCTCCGCCGTTTTCATACCCGGCCGTCTCGGCCACGGGAGACGGCCCTCCCTTCCGCGGGCGGCCGCTGCGAATACTGGCCGCCCACGCCCGAGTATTTAGGTGCAGGAACCCGTTCTTTAACTTTGCCGAGTCAAGTGCTTCGCTTCGGTGTCGATAGAGACACGGATGCCGGACAGCTCCGAACAAAACTGGCCCGAAGGTCGCATCGTCGATCGCCTTCCGGTGATCGTCTACGCCTCCGAGCTGGGGGAGAACGGGCGCTGGCGCTACGTCAGCCCGCAGGTCGAGGAGATCCTCGGCTTCACGCCCGAGGAGTTCCTCGCCGATCCGGGCCTCTGGGCGCGCGTCGTCCACCCCGACGACCGCATGCGGGCGCTGGCGGTGGAAAGCCGTGACGCGCTCGGCAACCGTGACACCCGCCCGATCGAGTACCGCATGTATACGAAGGAGGGTCGCATCGTCTGGATGCTCGACGAGGCGGTGCTCGAGGCCGACGCCCACGGCGTCCCGGTCTGGCACGGGGTCCTCTACGACATCAGCGAGCGCAAGACCGCCGAGATCGACCTGCAGCGTTCCCTCGCCCAGCAGGCGGTGGTCGCGCGGCTCGGCGAGCGGGCGCTGAAAAATGGCGATCCCGAGGCGCTGATGCGCGACGCGGTCGGCCTGATCGGCGATCTGGACGGAGTCGAGTTCGCCTGCATCTGGGAGGTCGGGCGCGACGGCCGCCGGCTCAACCTGCGCGCGGGCCTCGACGACAGCGCCATCGCCTCCGGTCGCCGCGTCTCCGCGGGCCGCGAATCCCACGCCGGCGCCGCGCTCGACTCGGGCATCCCGGTGATCATCGCCGACTGGACCGACGAGGAGCGCTTCACGATGCCGCCCGCGGTCCGCACGCTCGGAGCCACCAGCTCCCTGGCGGTGATGATCGACGGCAAAGACCACCCCTTCGGCGTCCTCGACGTCCACTCCGCCGAGCCGGGGCGCTTCGACCCCAAGGACGTCCCCTTCCTCGAAGCTTCCGCCAACGTGCTCGCCGACGCCTTCGAGCGCCACGCCGCCGACCGCGCGCTCCGCCACCGCGTCCTCCACGACGCCCTCACCGGCTTGCCGAACCGCCTCAGCTTCGTCGACTCGCTCGACGACGCGCTCGGCCGCGCCTCGGTCTCCGGCTCGCCGGTCGGGATCCTCTTCCTCGACCTCGACCACTTCAAGCTCATCAACGACAGCCTCGGCCACCACGCCGGCGATGCCCTGCTGCGCGCCGTCGCCCCCCGGCTGCGCGCCCACCTGCGCCCGGGAGACATCGTCGCCCGCTTCGGTGGCGACGAGTTCGGGATCCTGATCGACCGCCTTGCCGACGATATCGAGGCGGTCGCGATCGCCGAGCGCGTCGCCGCCGCCTTCGCCCAGCCCTTCTCGATGCAGGGGGTCGACCACTTCGTCAGCGCCTCGATCGGGATCGCCGTCGCCCGTCTCGCCTCCGGCCAGACGACCAACGCCGAGCTCCTGATCCGTGACGCCGACGCGGCGATGTACCGGGCGAAGGAGAGCGGGCGCAACCGCTCGGTCCTCTTCGACGCCGAGATGCGGGCGACCGCGGCCCGCCGCCTGGAGACCGAACGCGAGCTGCGCGGCGCGATCGACCGCGACGAGCTGGAGCTGCGCTACCAGCCGATCGTGAACCTGCGCAGCGGCGAGGTCACCGGCCTCGAGGCCTTGGTCCGCTGGCGCCACCGCGAGCGCGGCCTGCTCGACCCGGCCGACTTCGTCTCGATCGCCGAGGACAGCGGCCTGATCGAGCCGATCGGCCGCTGGGTGCAGGAACGCGCCGCCCGTCAGATCCTCGAATGGCATGAGCTGCGCCCCGACGACCGCCCGCTCGACGTCGCCGTCAACCTCTCCGCCCGCCAGGTCGCCCACCGCGATCTCGCCGCGAGCGTCGCCGAGGTGCTCGCCCGGACCGGCCTCGATCCGCAGCACCTGCGCCTGGAGATCACCGAGACCGTGCTGGTCGAGGAGTCGGCCACCGCGGTCGCCTCGCTGGAGGCGCTGAACGAGCTCGGCGTCAGCCTCGTACTCGACGACTTCGGCACCGGCTACTCCTCGCTCGCCTACCTCAACCGTTACCCCTTCCACGCGCTGAAGATCGACCGCTCCTTCGTCGACACGCTCGGCGTCGAACAGGAGGGGACGGCGATCGTCGAGGCGGTGATCGGGATGGCCCGGGCGCTCTCCCTCGACGTGATCGCCGAGGGGATCGAGAACGACGTGCAGCTCGCCGAGCTGCGCCGCCTCGAGTGCGACTTCGGCCAGGGCCACCTCTTCCGCGAGGCGCTGCGCCCGGAGGAGATCAGCCGCATGATCGCGGCCGGCTCACTCGACTATTCCGGGATTTCGTCGACCAGGTAGGCGTTCGAGAGCAGTTCGGACGCTTTCGGCTGTTCGCCGATCAGTTCTTCGTCGCGCATCCAGCCCGCGAACGCTTCCCACTCTTCCGGGTTCATCCAACCGTAGGGCTTGCCGGCGGTGCGCGCGCTGAGCAGCGGCAGCGTCGCTTTCACCTGGCCTTCGGCCAGTTTCGGTTCGAGGTCGGTGTTGGCGGCGAGGATCGCTTCGCTCGCCGCTTTCGGGTCCGCCACCGCCGCTTCGGTGCCGCGCCGGACGGAGCTGAGGAAGAGGCGGATCCGTTCGCCCTCCTCTTCCAGGGTGGAGCGGCGGGCGACGATCACGAGCTCGTCATAGGTCGGCACGCCGAGCTGGTCGACCGGGGTGATCACCGGATCTTTGCCGCGCTGCTGCAGGTCGACGCCCTCGACGTTGGAGTAGCCGCCGAGCATCGCCTGGGCCGAGCCGCTGATCAGCGAGGGCAGGAGGCCGAAGCCGACGTTCACCGCCTTCACCGAGGAGGCGGGCACTTTGGCGCGCGCGAGGATCGTCTTCAGGAACGCTTCCTGGTAGGGGATCCCGGCGAAGGAGACGGTCTTGCCTTTCAGCCCGGCGACGCTTTTGATCCCCGAGCTTTTCAGCCACATCAGCGAGGTCAGCGGCCGGTTGACGAGCGCCGCGACGGCGACCA
The DNA here is from genome assembly GCA_050697015.1 of Solirubrobacterales bacterium. Taxonomy (GTDB): domain Bacteria; phylum Actinomycetota; class Thermoleophilia; order Solirubrobacterales; family 70-9; genus VAYN01. Next base: position 3,480 of record JBOGYZ010000188.1, on the reverse strand, counting down.
CGTCGAGTCCCTTTTCGTGGGCCAGCATCACCTCCGGCTCGTAGGTGATCGCCAGGTCGGCGCGCCCCGCCGCGACCTCCTTCAGCGGCGCCGCGGGGTCCGAGGGCGAGTTGATCGCCACTTCCAGCCCCGCTTCTTCGAAGAACCCTTCTTTTTCCGCCATGTAGATCCCGGCGTGATCGGGGTTGGGATAGAAGTCGAGATCGAGCGTCAGCTTTTCGGCTTCACCCTTCGTGTCGCTGGACTTGGAGCCGCAGGCAGCGAGACCGGCAGCGAGGATCAGGAGGGCGAGGACGACCGTGGTCGCCCGGGCGGCAAAGGGCTTCATCCCCTGAGGTTTTACCGCCAAGTGATGACGAGGCGCTGTGCGAGGGCGGTCAGGCCGACCAGAAGCACCCCGATCGCGATCAGAATCACGGTCGAGGCGAATACTCGGGCGATTTCGAGGTTGGCATTGTCCTGGATGATCAGCCGCATCAGACCGGAGTTGGAGCCGGCGAGCTCGGCGAAGAGGGCGACGATCGGCGCGACGGCCACCGCGACCTTGGCCCCGCTGAAGAAGCTGGGCAGCGCGGTCGGCGCTTCGACGCGGCGGAAGATGGCCCAGCGCGAGGCATCGAGCGTGCGCATCATCTTCACCGCCTCGGGGTCGACCGAGCGGAATCCGTCGAGCAGGTTGACGGTGATCGGGAAGAAGACGGCGAAGGCGACGATCACCACCTTCGGCCCGATCCCGTAGCCGAACCAGACGACCAGGATCGGCGCGATCACCACGATCGGCACCGCCTGGACGGCGACGGTGAGCGGGTAAACGGCGTCGCGGAGCAGGCGCGAGAAGCGCATCGCGGTCGCCAGGGCGATGCCGACGACCGCGCCGGCGAGGAGGCCGAAGAGGATCTCGCGCAGCGTCACCCAGGTGTTTTCCCAGAGCAGGGTGCGGTTGTTCCAGAGCGCGTCGCCGACTTCGGCGGGGGAGGGGACGAGGAACGGTTCGAGGTTGAGCGCGTCGGCGATCCAGCCGGTCGAGGCGGCGATCTGCCAGAGGCCGATCAGCGCCGCCATCAGCGCGGCGGGGAGGAGGACGCGGATCGCTGTCCTCATCGGGAGCCCTCTCGCAGGGCGACCAGGGCGCGCTCGCGGACGGCGACGAAGGCCGGATCGGTGACGGCGTGGTCACGATCCTCCGCCCGAGGGTGGGGGGCCTGCAGCTCGGCGACGATACCGCCGGGCCGGGCGGAGAGGACGACGACGCGGTCGGCGAGGTAGAGCGCCTCCTCGATGTCGTGGCTGACCAGCAGGACGGTGCGCGCCTCGGCCCGCAGTGCGCCCGCCAGCCACTCCTGCATCTCGGCGCGGCTGATCGCGTCCAGGGAGGCGAAGGGCTCGTCCAGGGTCAGCACCGGCTTGCCGGCGACCAGCGTGCGCAGGAAGGCGACCCGCTGGCGCATGCCGCCGGAGAGCTCGCCCGGGCGCGCCGCCTCGAAGCCCGCCAGGCCGAAGCGCTCGAAGAGCGCGCCCGCCTCGCGCCGCGCCTCCGTCTTCCCGGCGCCGCGGTTGCGCAGCGCCAGGGCCGCGTTGTCGAGGGCCGAGAACCAGGGGAGCAGAAGGTCGCGCTGGGGCATGTAGGCGCAGTGGGCGAGCCGTCCCGCCCCGTCGGCCGCGCCGCCCACCTCGACCTCGCCCTCGCTCGGCTCCCGCAGCCCGCAGACGATTTCCAGCAGCGTCGACTTGCCGCAGCCGGATGGCCCGACCAGCGCCACCACCTCGCCGTCGGCCACCGCGAGATCGATGCGTCGCAACGAGCGCAGCTCGCCGTAGGAGTGGGAGAGACCTCGCGCAGCGACGCTCACCCCGCTATCCTGCCGTACTCCGCACTCTCGACCCGGAAGGTCGAGAAAGTCGAGAAGCACCGCGGAGCCTGATTCACCAACCGCTTCACCCCAGAAATCATGGACCCGGCAATCGTCCTATTCGGACTCTGTATCGGCGTGCTCGTCGGGATGACGGGCATGGGCGGTGGATCCTTGATGACCCCGCTCCTGATCCTGATCTTCGGCACCTCGCCGACGACCGCGATCGGCACCGACATCGTCTACTCGGCGATCACCAAGATGGTCGGCAGTTGGCGCCATCTGAAGATGGGCAAAGTCAACCTGGAGCTGGTCCGGTGGCTCAGCTTCGGCAGCGTCCCGGCCGCGGTCGCGGGCGTGATCCTGGTCTCGGTGCTCGAGCAGCACATCTCCGAGGACCGGCTGAACTCGCTGGTCTACGCGGTCCTCGGCGGCACCCTGCTGATGGTCGGAGTGGTGACGCTCACCCGGGCGCTGATCCTGAAAGGGCTGATCGACGAGCGCGAGCGCTTCGAGGTCGAGAAACGCCACAAGGTCGCCGCCGTCGTCATCGGCGCCACCACCGGCTTTGTCATCGGGATCACCTCGGCGGGCTCCGGCACGGTGATCGCGATCCTGCTGATCGCCGTCTACCGGATGACGCCGAAGAGCGTCGTCGGCACCGACATCGTCCACGCGGCGGTGCTCCTGACCGCCGCCGGGATCGCCCATATCGTCGCCGGCAACGTCGATTTCGGGCTCGCCGGGAACATCCTCATCGGCTCGATCCCCGGTGTGATCATCGGCGCGGCCCTCTCCGACAAGGCCCCGCAGGGCTTCATCCGCATCGCCCTCGGCATCGTCCTGATGGCCTCCGGCATCGTCACGATCCAGAAGGGCGACTCGACCGTCTGGCCGATCGCGGCGGGCGTCGCGGCCCTCCTCCTGGGCTCCGTCCTGTACGCGCCGCACTACATGAATCGCCGCTACCGGCGCGAGAAAGAGCGCCTCGCGGCCGCGGCTGAGGAGTCGGGTCCCGCCACCCAGTCGGCGACCTGAACGCACCCGGCGCCCGGCCGGTTGTTTTAATTGACCACATGCGTGTCTCAGCCAAGGCCGATTACGCCGTCCGCGCCGCCGTCGAGCTTGCCGCCGCCGGCGAGGGCGAGCCCGTCAAGGGCGAGCGCCTCGCGACCTCCCAGGACATCCCCCTCCAGTTCCTCGAGCACATCCTGCTGGAGCTGAAGCATCAGGGCCTGGTGCGCGCTCGTCGCGGCGCCAAAGGCGGCTACTGGCTCGCCCGCCCGGCGGCCGAGGTGACCGTCGCCGACGTCGTCCGCGCGGTCGAGGGACCGATCGCGAACGTCCAGTCGATGCCGCCGGAGACGATTGAATACGCCGGCAACGCGGAGAGCCTCCGCGAGGTCTGGATCGCCGTCCGCGCCAATATCCGCTCCGTCCTCGAGGAGGTCACCCTGGCCGACCTCGTCTCCGGCGAACTGCCGAAAGGCGTCGAGGCCCTCACCGCCGAGCCCGACGCCTGGGCCGCCCGCTAGGGGATTTCCTTCAGGGTGGGGGCGGCCGTCCGAGATAGGTCCCGGGCGTCTCGTGGCGACCCTGGCAGGCTGTGGCCGCCACGAGACGCCCAGGA
>JBOGYZ010000187.1:0-16572 GCA_050697015.1 Solirubrobacterales bacterium | reverse complement strand
GTTCCGACGCTCGCTGAGTTGAGGGCGTCCCAGCGCCCCTAAGTCAGCGAGCGTCGTCCCGCCCTACGCCGGTGGGTTCTCGTCGAACTGGGGGGCGGTGTCGCCGATCTCCTCCCAGGGGGCTTTGTAGGCGACCTGGAGGTGGAATTCCGGCTTCATGTCGAGGTCGCGCATGAGGCCGGCCGCGACGAAGTATTTGCCGCCGAGGTCGTCGTAGATACTGGCTCCGCACTTGCTGCAGAAGTTGCGGGGGGCGAACTCGGATTCGTAGGTTTCGACCAGGTCGGCGCCGTCGGTGAAGCGGAAGTTGTCCTCGGCGACGACGACACCCGAGAGGCTCGAGCCCGTCCACCTCTGGCAGCGGGAGCAATGGCAGACGCCCATCGCCTCCGGATCGGTGACCTCGTAGGCGACGCTGCCGCAGAGGCAGGCTCCTTGAAGCGTTCCAGCCATGACGCACTCTCCTCGAATCGGCGTTGTAGAGACCCGGGGACGACGCTACCACCGGCGGTCGGGGTTTCCCGCGCATTTCCCCGGGGCGGCGGAAGCCGGGCCCGGCCGTTGTCCTACTTGGCCATGCCTCGCAATGGGCTGCTGAGGAGGGTGGCGGGGGAGTCGGGCTCGATGTCGAGGAGGCCGGTGTTCTTGCCCGCGCCGGAGACGAGGTGGGCCGGGATCGACTCGGCGCAGCTCGCCGCCGGCCCGTCGAAGCCCCAGGCGTTCCAGTAGCCGCGCAGTTCGTCTTCTGAGCCGATCAGGAAGTAGACCGCGCCGCCTGCCTTGATGTGGTTCTGGGACAGGAAGGTGCGGACGGCGCCCGCCGAGTCGACGTCCGGGTCGGCGGAGATCGCCAGCACGGCTCCTTCGCCAGGTCCCAGTTCCGCCGCGACCCGGTAGAGGAAGCCGCCGATCCCGTCGCAGCGGCTGGAGATGAAGAGGACCGCGTAGGGCTCGCTTCCCAGCGAGGCCCCGTCGAAACTCTTGCCGCTGCGGCCTTCGGTGAGGCGGATCCGCGGCGCGGGCGTGCCCGCTTCGGCCGGGGTCGCGCCTTCGACCAGTTGCCGCGCCGCCGTCGCCTCGCCTTCAGGCTTGGTCACGTCGGTTTCTTCACCGCCGGCGAGGTAGACGATCCCGGCGATCACGAAACCGGCGAGGATCGGCAGCGCGATGGCGAGCATGGCGATCCGCCTGCGGCGGCGTTGGGCGTCTTCGTCCATGTCCCTATTCTTGTGGACATGCCGATTCGCGACGTTCGGCGCCTCCGGGCGCGGAAGGCGATCGCGGTCCGAAGCCTCATGGCGCTGCTCGTCCTAGCGGCCGTCTCCATCGCCAGACCAAACCTGAATCCCGCCTCCGCGGAGGCCCGCCGATGAGCGCGCTGCCGCTTGCCGACGCAGTCGACACCTTCTGGTCGGTGATGGAGGTCGCGGTGCCGCTCGCCGTGGCCGCCGCCTACCTGAAGCGCGCCAACCGGCTCGCCGACGAAGGCCGCCCGGTCCCGATCTGGCGCCAGCTCTGCTTCGCGCTCGGGATCATCGTGGTCGGCGGCTCGGTGGCCGGGCCGATCGACGACCAGGCCGACAAGCTCCTCTGGGTCCACATGATCCAGCACCTGATGCTGGCCGACGTCGCCTCGTTGCTGATCGTCCTCGGCTTCACCGGCCCGCTGCTGCAGCCGCTCCTCACCTTCCGCGCCGGCCGTCCGCTGCGCCGCCTCACCGATCCGGTGGTCGCGATCTCCGTCTTCACCTTCAACCTCTACCTCTGGCACGTCCCGTTCCTCTACCAGGCGGTTCTCACCGACACCTCGCTGCACGTCCTCGAGCACATGCTCTTCCTCGCCACCGGCGTCCTGCTCTGGATGCCGCTCTTCGGCCCGCTGCCGAAACCGCAGTGGTTCGGCAAGGGCGCCCACGCCCTCTACACGGTGGGGATCTGGCTGCCGGCGATGGTGATGGCCAACGTCTTCATGTGGTCGGACGTCGTCTTCTACCCCGATTACACGGCGACCGCCGAAGCCGCCGGGATCACCGCGATCGCCGACCAGAGCACCTCCGGCGCGATCCTGATGGGCGACTGCACCTTCCTCGCCCTCGGCATCTTCGCCTGGGTCTTCCTCCGCTGGGCCAAGGAGGACATCGAAAAACAGGACCTCCTCGACCTGGCCATCGATCACCACGTCGAGCTGAGCGCCGCCCGCGCCGCCCGCGCGGTCGCTGCCGGCCGGGGCCCGGAACTGCGCGCCCGGATCGAATCCGGCCGCTCGACCCCCGAGCCCCCGCCGCCCGCGAGCGACGGATAACGCCCACCGGTCAAATCCGCAGTTTCCAGAATGCGGGTCAGGCGTTACCCTGGCTGTGTTCGTAAAAATGGGTACGAAATTTCTGGACGCGGGCCGGACGGCGCCGCAAGGAGAAGACGAACTTGATCGGTAGGCGCGCTCGGCGCTCGGGGTACGCGGTGATGACGGCGCTCGTCGCTGTCGTTTTCGCATTCCCCGCCCTCGCCGCCGCCGAATCCGCCGAAGAAGGCGCCGTCGTCGAATCCCTCGCGCCCTCGCACCAGTGGCCTTGGGGACACTGGACCAAGGAGCGGCTCGAAGAGGCCGAACCCCTGCCGATCATCACGCTGCCGGACCCGGAACCGCCCGCCGCCTCGGAAGCGGCCGCCGCCTCGGAAGCGCCGTCCGCCGCCCCGTCGGAGGCCGCGAGCACGGCCGCCCTCCGCGTCGCCGTCGCCGGCCAGTCCGGCGCCCTGGAAGGGGTCGAAGTCGACGCGTCCGAATCGACCCTCTTCCCCAACAGCGCCAACGGCAAGCTCTTCGGCACCTACGAAATCCGGATCAAAGCGAACGAATACAAAAAAGAGGACTACGTCTGCTCGGCCAGCGTGATCGATACGCCGGTGGGCAACGTCGTCCTCACCGCCGGCCACTGCGTGATCGACCCCGAAACGGGGACGAAGACCAACACCGAAATGATCTTCATTCCCGGCTACCGCAACCAGAGCGCGCCCCACGGCATCTGGCACGCGGAATTCTTCACCACCACCGAAACCTGGAAGAACACGGCGAAGTCAGGATCCACCCCCAACGAGGGAGGCGACCTCGCCTTTGTCGGCCTGAAGGACAACGAAGCGGGCGAAGACGTCGAAAGCGCGGTCGGCGCGCTCGGGATCGGCTTCGACCAGGCCTGCAATCAGTCCTACACGCAGTTCGGCTATCCGGCCGAGACGCCCTACAACGGCGAACTGCTCTACTCGCATACGACCGGTTACGCGGGACCCGACACCAACTCCACCTTCTCGCCGGAGCCGATGAAAATCGCCAGCGACTTCACCCGCGGGGCGAGCGGCGGGCCCTGGGCGGTCGGGATCGGGACCAGCGCGAGCCCGCCGACGGTGCTCTCGCTCACCGCCTACGGCTACGCAAATCAGCCGGGCTACCTCTACGGGCCCTACTTCGGTGAGGCGGCGAAGCGGGCATACGGCGCGTCCTTCACCAAAATCCTCCCGGCGGGGATCGAAGAAACGTGCGCGCCGCTGCCGATGCCTACGCCCACCCCGACGCCGCCCACCCCGACGCCGCCGACCACCGAACCGCCGAAGGAAGTCACCCCGGTGCCCAAGCCCCTGACGCTGAGGGTGACGCGGGTACGCCGTCTCGCCAACGGCTCCGCGGTGCTGACCGCGAAGGTGAACACCGCCGGCCTGTTGAAGCTGAGGGGCGCCGCGGTCCGCGCCGAATCGCTCGGCACCCCCGCCGCCGGGCAGTACCGGATGGTGGTCGCGCCGAAGGGGCCGACGAGCCGCAAGCTGCGGCAGGTGGGGAAGGCGAAGGTCGGAGTCTCGGTCGCCTTCAGCGCCTCCGGCAAGACGAAGCGCGTCTCGAAGAAGATCGCGCTCAGCCGACCCGCCGCCGCCCACGCCGCCCAACAGCGGGCGCCGCAGTCCCGCTGATCAGGCCGCGGCGGGGCGGCGCATGTGGTCGCCGAGGCCAGCGCCGAGCGGCGACACACGGACTGCTGCAGGCCTCGCGCGACCTCTGCCAGGCACCGGTCAACGCGAAGGTGATGGCCGTCGGCCACAACAGCCGCAAGGCGAACCTGAGCCGCGCGGTCACCGCCGCGGGATGTGGGTCGAAGCAGAGGGGTGGCGGGTAGAATCGCCTTGATGGCGGTCCGACCCAGTCGAATCGGCAATTGGACGCCCGACGGAGAGGTCGAGGGCGCCCGCCTGCGCCGTGACTACCTCGAGCTCGAGCCTGCCCAACGCATGAAGCAGGTCTTCGAGCTTTCCCGCTTCATGTCCAAGATGGCCGAGGCGGGACGCCGCCAGCGCGGTGTCTGAACTCGATATCCAGGGCCTCCTCGAGGAACTGGCGGCCGCGTCGGTCGACTACATCGTGATCGGTGGGGTGGCCGTCGGCTTCCATGGTTACGTACGGGCGACAATGGCAGGGGGAGAGCGAACTATGGGCGATGCTCTCGCCGGCCGCTGTTGGGGTCGATCTGGACGGACTTACGGTGAAGGTGGCGAGTTACGCGGATCTCGTGACTTTGAAGCAACAGGCCGGCCGCCCGAGCGACTTGGAGGACCTGGAGCGCTTGCGACAAGCGCGAGGGGAATAAGCCCGTCGACGCGGCTAGCGCCCGTGCCGCTCGCCGCCCTTGACGTAGACGAGGCGGCCGTCGGGAAGGCGGTAGACCTGACCGACGGGGGTGCCGCGGCCGCTGGCGTGGGGGGCGCTAGCCGGGTGCGGGATCACCTTTTCGGTGCCCGCGGCCTTGGCGGTGGCTTTCGGGGCGGTGCCGTGGCGGGCTTCGAATTTGTCGGTCTTGAGGTTGAGGGTCAGGCCGAGGCCGGCGATCAGGAAGGCGATCGCGAGGATCATGCCGACGTCGAAGAGGTTGACCAGGCCGTCCAGGGGGTCGCCGGCGTCGTCGGCGATCGTTCGGTGGCGGCCGAGGCCGATGCGGCTCATCGGGCGACCGCCGTCGGCGGCTCGATCCGCGCTGCTCCTCGTTCGAGGCCGGCCAGGTCTTCGGTGTACATGCGGGTGCGGGTGAGGGTGAGGGCGAAGGCGACGGTGCCGACCAGGAGGCCGACCACGGTCGCGCCGAAGGCGTCGCGCAGATCGTTGGCCAGGGTCGAGACGTCGCCGCCGGCGAGCGCCGCCAGTCCCGGGATCAAGGGAATCAGCGTGCCCATCAGGCCGATCGCCGGGCCGCCGCGGACGAGCAGGCGGGTGCGGTCGAGGCAGCGCTGCACGGCCAGCTCGTAGTCGACGAGGGCGCGTTCGGTCGCCGGGCCGCGGTCGGCGGCCGGGGCACCGGCGATCGTCGCCACCGCGTGGGCAGTGATCGGACTGCGTGCGTAGCGGGCGTGGGACGGTTCGGCGATCGCATGGGCGACGAGGTCGCCGAGGTCGAAGTGGCGGTTGCGCCACCGCCGCCACCATTCGAAGGCGAAGCGCCCCAGCTCCAGCGCGCACAGGAGCAGGACGACGACGGCGGCGATCAGCACCGGCACCCGCAGCGCGGTGGCGATATGGGAGAGGGCGTCGCCGAGGTCGAGCGCGGCGGCGATCACGCGAGCCTCCCCCTACGTCGCTCCCAGCCCGCCCCGAGCAGCGCCGCCAGCAGCGCCGCCGCGCCGATCCCGATCGCCGTCCAAGGCTCCCCGACGGCGCCCGCGCCGGCGCTGCGAAGCCCCGGCGCGCCGTAGGCGAGCTTGCCCTTTTCATCGCCGTCGGGAGAGCCGATCACGGTGCCGCTGATCTCTTCACCGGTGGTTGATGGGTCGGTCCGGGGCGCGTCTCCCACCGCCAAAGGCGCGCCGCGCTCGCCCAATCCCCTCCGGTCGGCGCCGTCGCCCCCCGAGCCGGTGTCGGAGGTCCCGGCCGGGCCGGCGGCGACCGCTTCGACTTCCTGATCGGCTTCGGCGGCGCTCTGCGGTTCGACCTTCTCCGTCCCCCGCGCCTGGTCGACGTTGGCGCCGCGCCGGCGGTCGGGGCTGTGGTCCCGCGAACGCAGGCCCTGGCCGCGAACGACCCGCGCGCCCCCCGGCGTCTTCCCTTTGCTGCCCGCCTTCGGCCGGCTGAACGCGGGGGCATGGTGGCCGCCGCCCCCGGCGATGACGCCTTCCTGCGGCTGCGACGCGTCGCCTTCTTCGTCACCGGTGTTCAGGCAGGCGGCCGCTTCGCCTTGCTGGGCGGACTGGTTGACGCGGGCGGCGAGCGGGATCGGCAGCGCGTGTCCACCGAAGGCCGGGGTGACGTAGGCCGTCATCCAGATCCCGTTCATGTCGCTGCTCGCCTTCCAACGGATGTGGCCGTCGGGCTGCTGCATCGATTCCAGGTAGTCGAGCGGTTCGCGCGCTTCGGACCCCCTCGTCCAGGTTTCCGGGTCCTGGCCGGCCGCCCAGATCGCCTGGACCGCCCAGGCGGTCGAGGCGACGTTCGATTCGCCGCCTTCGGTGGTCCCCGGCAGCGCCGGGAAGCCGCCATCGGGAAGCTGCGATTTCTTCAGGTATTCCAATCCTTCGGCGATCGCTTCTTCGTAGGCGGCGTGCGCCGGTTCTTCGGCGGGAGGCCCGGCCACCACCAAGGCCTCGATCGCGGCGCTGGTCATGTCGACTTCGCTGTGCGGGTTGCTGCCCGAGTAGTACCAGCCTCCGTCTTCGAGCTGGGCAGAGACGACCCATTCTCGTGCCGCGGCGATCGCTTCGGCGACCGCGGGCTCGTGGACCGGGCCGAGGGCCAGGATCGCGAAGATCGTGTCGTTGGATTCGCCGTGCGTGCCGTCGGGGGTGTAGGGGAAGGAGCCGTCTTCCAGTTGCCGGCCGAGGATTTCGGCCACCAGGTCGTAGCCGCCGAAGTCGTGCGGGTCGGTCCCGGACGCGTCGACGACCAGCAGTTCGCGCTCGAAGGAGGTGACGGCGATCCGCGGCCAGGCGAGTTCTTCGGCGAGGCCTTCGGGGAAGTGCTCTTCGAGGTATTCGAAGGCGGATTTGCCGCACCGGGCTTGGTCCTGGGGGTTGATGCCGGCCGAGGCGAGCGCCAGCGCGACCCAGGCGCTGATTCCCTGGCTCGGCTTGTCCCCTGGCTCGGCAAAGCCGCCGCTGGTGTCCTGGGTTTCCTGCAGATATCTCACGGTGGTGTCGATCAGCGCCTGGTGGGTCGGGGTCAGCGCGATCGCGATTCCCGCCGCGGCCAGCGTCGCGGCGGCGATCGCGGTCGCGACCACGAGCTTCATCGCGGGCGGGGGTGTCCTGCCTTCGGCACCTTCACCTTGCCGAGCGCGATGGTCGAGGTCTGACCGCTCGCGTCGGTGATCGCGAAGCGCAGCTTGTAGGCGTGGCCCTTCGGCAGGCGGATCGTCGCCGCGGTCTTCGAGCTACCGCTCGCCCGAGGCACCCAGCGGGCGCCCTTCTGACCGACGGTGAGGGAGGAGACGGTCCATTGCCGGACGCCCGGGCCGGGATCGGTCACCTTCCAGCCGAGGCCGACCTTTCCTCGGGCGAGAAGCTTGCGGTCGACCTTCGGCACGCTCACCTTCAGCGACCCTGCCTGCGAGGACCCTCCCTTGGCGGACGCGGGTGCGTTCGGCTGGGAGGCGTCACCGGTGGTTCCTCCGCCACCGCCTCCACCGCCGGTCCCCCCGCCGCCTCCGGAACCGCCACCGCCTCCAGTGCCGGGCGCGGCGATTTCGCCGGCGATCCGCGGCGCGACCCGCACCTGGTCGGCGGCCGGGAGTTCGTTGCAGCCCGTCGCGCCTTCGAGGGCTTTCGTCGCCACCCCGCCGGTGACGCAGATGTCGAGCCGGTTCGAGCGGATGGCACTTTCGGCGCTTTCGCTCGCGACCGTCGCCTTGACCCGGTGCCAGCCCGGTTCGGTGAAGGTGATGGTGGCTTTCCCTTCCGCGTTCGATTTCACCGTCGCCGAGGATTTGGCGTTGACCCTCTCGAACCCCTTGGCGCTGGTGATGACCGGCCCCACTTCCGCGTTCAGGAACGGACTTGAGCCGGCGCGGCCAGGGGAGGCCGGAGGACGGTTTTCTTCGTCGTCCGCGTAGCCGGCGACTTCCAACGGGATCGGTTCGTTCACGCCGGTCGTGGCGGTCAAGGGCCGCAGCCCGGAGGCGTAGTGGGCGGCTTCGGGAAAGAGGGCGAGGTTCGGCTGGCCCTGGAAGGCGTCGTACACCCAGAGGACTTCGTCACCGCCGTCGAGCTGGTACTGACAGCCGCCGACGCTGGAGAAGGTGTCGTTGACGAGGATCCCCCAGTAGGCGGCTTCGCCCGGACTCTGCAGGTCGGGGCCCCAGCGGGTGATGAAGTAGTCGTCGAAGCCCGGGTACCACTGGCCGTCGAAGGTTTCGCCGATCAGGCCGAGCGCGTCGGCCGAGGCGGCGGTCGGCGTCGACGCCGGGACGACGTTCTCGGGGTCGAGGGAGTTGATCCCGTTACAGCTGCGGGCTTGGGTGTCGGAGGAGGCCTGGACGCCGTCGGATTCGACCAGGACCGGGCCCTCGAAGAGCGTTTCGGCTCGGCCCTCGATCCGGACGTTGACCTGGGTCTGGGCCGCGGCTGCGGCCGTCACGAAGAGAACTAGAGAGAGGAAGGCGACGGTCATCGTCGCGATGGTCTTGCGCATGCCTGGCCCCTTTCCGCGAGGGCGGTCGACGGTTTGGGGGTCGGAGGAGGTCTCCTGGCTTCCGAGCTATCCCGTCGCGCCTTCCCGGTCGGTGGACCAGTGGCCGCGCATCGCGCCTGCGACGGGCTTCCTCGGTCACAGTGGCGGGCCCGCGCCGGTATCTCACCGGACTTCCCTTGCCACCGATCCCTGATCTTTCTGCGGCGACCCTAGCGCAAGGGTCAAGGACCGACGATCGACTCGGCGGCGCCTTGACCCGTTCGTGGCGGCTGTGGTAGGAATCGCCCCGCTCACGAACGCGGGGAATCCGGTGAGAGACCGGGACTGACGCGCAGCGGTGAGGGTGACGAGCGGATCGTCAGGTCCACTGAGCCGAGGAAAAGAAGGCTCGGGAAGGAGATCCGCGAGGCAGACCCCAAGTCCGAAGATCCGGTCGTGAGGAGTCAAACGTCTCGCGTATAGGCGTCGACCCTCACGCCCCCGTGCGTGCGTGTCGTCGCCCCAAATAAGGAGCAACGACATGAAACGTCACCCTCTGGCCTTCCTCTTGGCGGCCGTGATCGCGGTGCTCGGGCTTGCCCCGGCGGGCGCCGCCGCGGCGACCCAGGACGAAATCTCCGACTCGATCCAATCCGCGACCGGCTGGATCCGCGGCCAACAGAACCTCACGACCGGCGCTCTCGAAGGGTTCGGTGCCGACTGGTCGATGAGCGCCCTCGCCGAGGCCGGGATCAGCCCCGCCGATGTGCACGGTCCCGACCCCGGCGCCCCCGGCCTCGACGACTTCTTCCTTGGTGAATGGACGTCGACCCCGTTCGCCGAACCGACCAATCCGAACGTCAACCAGAACCCCAGCGGCAAGATCGCCGGCGACTTCGCGCGGATCATCCTCAACTCCTACGCGGGCGGGCTCCAGCCGTCCGCCCTCTCGGCCCAGCAGAACGCGGTCGCCCAACTGGCCTCGCTCTACCGCTTCGGCGGCAGCTTTGGCAACGACGGCTCGGTGAACGAGACGGTGTTCGGGACGCTCGCGATGTCGGCGGTCGAAGCGCCGCGGGCGCTGTTGGCGAAATCGGCCGAATACCTGCGGCGCAACCAGAACGAAGACGGTGGCTGGCGCTTCACCGCCGGCTCGCCGAGCGCCCACAGCGAAGCCGAAATCTCCGGCGCCGCCCTTGCCGCGCTCTGCACCACCGGCGCCACGACCGCCGACCCCGCCGTCTCCCGGGGGATCGCCTTCCTCGAATCGCGGTACGACCCGAATGCGGGCAGCTTCGAAACTCCCTTCGGTCCCAACGTCGACACCAACGCCTGGGCGCTGGACGGTCTGAAGACGTGCGAAGTCGACACCCAGGAAGCCCCCTGGTCCACCCCGCTGGGTAAGTCGCCCCAGGACTACCTGCTCTCGCTGCAGCGCAAGACGGGGCCGAACGCGGGCAGCTTCGAATACGAAGCGGGTGAAGGCGAAGGCTTCCTCAACCTCTACGCGACCCAGGACGCGCTTCGCGCCCTCGCCGGTGGCAGGTTCATCGCCTACCCGCCGCGGTTCGTCGAAGGCCCGGAAGTCCCGACCGGCGCGCCGGTGCCGCTGACCCTCCTGGTCGACAGTGGGTTCGGCAATCCACGGCTCTGCCGGGTCGTCGCCCCGACCGGATCGACGATCGTCGAAGTCCTCGAAGCGGCGGAGACCGAAGCCTCGGCCGCCGAACTCCCGTGCGTCAGCAGCATCTCCGTCAACGGGGAAGGAGTGGTCACCGCGATCAACGGCACCGCCAACAGCGCGGGACATCAGTGGGTCGTCTCGAGCGCCCAGACCTTCGAATCCCCGCCCGGTGACCAGGAAGTCGAACTCGGCGACTTCGTCAAGCTGCGCTTTCCGGCCGCCGGTGGCCTGGAAGCGACGAGCGGCGCGATGGAATTCGGCCGGCAGGCCGAAGGAAGCATCGGCCGCGGCCTAGGCGTCTACGTCCGGATCAAAGAAGCCTCGCTCGAACCGCGCTTCTCGATCACCGGGCCTCAGCGGGAAGATTTCGTGATCTCCTCGGGGGACTGTCAGGGTGCGCCGATCGAACCCGGCATGGGCTGCACGGTGCAGGTCCGGTTCGCTCCGGCCACGACCGGCGAAGCCACGGCGGCGCTGCATCTGCTGAACGCGAACGGCAACTACGGACCGCCGGTCGTGCTCAGCGGCATCGGCGTCCCGGCCACGACCGGCCAGGGGCCGGTCGGCCCCGCGGGTCCGACGGGTGCGACCGGAGCGACCGGCGCCACAGCTCCTTCCGGCGCGACGGGGGCCACCGGCCCCGCCGGTCCGACGGGCACCCAGGGCCCGAAGGGCGAACACGGCCCGCGCGGCCCGGCCGCCAGGTCCGCCGCCAAGAAGAAGAAGCAGAGTCAGTCCAGCGCGCGCAGGCAGCTCTCCTGCAAGCGCCGCCACGCCCACTCGGCCGCGAAGGTGAGGAAGTGCGTGCGGAGTAAGCCGCACGCGCGCCGGTAGGCGGTGCCGAGAGCCGCGGATTCCGCTCCGATCCCGAGTTCGCAGTTATGGCCGGAGGCACCAGCTGGCCCGGGGCACCCCGGGGCCGGTCCCCGCCTATTCGAACTTCAGGTAAAGAGTGTCGCCGACGTGGATGACCGTGCCGCGTTTCGCCTGGACCGCGGCCGCGCCATCGATCGAGACGTTCCACGCGGCCACTTTCGGTTCCGGGTAGCCGTTGACCTGCGTGATCGCGCCGGTTCCGGTGGTCGGCTGCAGGCCAGTCACGCAACCGCTCGGCGTCGCCGCGGTCATCGCCGTTTCGAGCACCGTCGCCAGCGTCGTGGTCGCCGCTTTCGGTGCGACCGAGACCGAGCACACCTTCAGCGTGCCGCCGTATTCGATCACCAGCGCCAGCGGGTCGGATTCCGTCGCACCGGTCGCGAAGGAGCTCGCCGCCAGCCATTTTTCGCCGACTTTCGGCGTCGGTGGAGCGGCGGTGAAGCCGGCACCGGCGAGGGCTCGGATCGCGCTCTGGCTCGAGTACTGGTTCACTCCGGTGCTCGCCGGCTGGTACTTGAACCCGCCGGTGGTGAGCTGCTCGGCGAGCAGGAAATCGATCGGGGTCTTGCCGGCGGTGGTGGTGAATTCCGTCCCCTGCGGGTTGATGCCGCAGGCGTTCAGCCCCTGCACCGCCCAGGAGCTGGAGTCGGTGTTGGCGCCGAATTCGGAGCCGAACGCGCCGGTCGAGGATTCCAGCAGGCCGACCAGGTAGGCCTTCGCTTTGACCACGGTGGCGTCCGTGTTCGAGACCCCGGCACCGCAGAGCGCCGCCATCGCCGCCCCGGTCAGGTCGGGTTCGGAGGGCCGTTTGAGCGCCGTTTCGCTACCCGCCGCTTTTTCCCAGGTCCAGCCGCCGTCGGTGTGCTGGTTGGCTTTGATCGCCGCGACCGAGAGGTTCAGCAACGACTGCGGGAAGCGCTGCGCACCCGCTTGGCTCTTCGAGCCGGTGAGGGCAAGGACCGCGAACACCGTGCCGTTGAAGGTGCTGCCGAAGTAGCCCGGGCTGGCCACCTGGTACTCGGCGACGATCTGGGCCAGGAGGTTCTGGCGGTTCGAGGGACGGGCCGGGTCGATCCCGGCCGCGTAGGCGACCAGCGCGGCGCGCTCGTATTCGGTCACCGCGGCGCCGGCCCCGGGCCAGGTGGGGCTCCCGTATTCGGTCGAGCTGCCGTAGTAGCTGCGGGCGTCGGGGTTTTTCGATTCGCCTTTGTAGTGGAGGTCGGCGGCGGCTTTGCCGGCGGCGGAGAACGAGGTCAGCGACCAGTCGCCGCCGAAGCCGGGGAAGCTTCCGTTTTCGGCCTGCGTGCCTTCCATGTAGGGGAGGCCTTTGGCGATCGCGGCGCTGATCTGTTCGGGCGTCGAGGTCGCCGGCGCGGAGGCCGGCACTGCGAGCGCGCCGAGGGCGACGACGACGAATGCCGCCAGCCGGCGTTTGAGGAACTGCATCGGTGGATCTCCTTTTGTCCGTTCGCGAGAGCGAGGGGTCCTATGTCTGTCGGGCGGTCGGCACTCGGACTCGGACGCCCGGATCGAATCCGGGGCCGTCCATCACCGTTGCGCGTCAGTCGCGGGTTCGCACCGCAGTTCCCTCGACCGCTCGACCGGGTCAACATACATAGGATCGCGGCGTGAACGAGACCGCCAGCATCTGGACCCCCGCCGCGATCCTCGCGGACCTCGACGGCACGCTGATCGACTCGGTCGCCTCCAGTGAGCGGGCCTGGGGCGCGTTCGCGCGCCGCCGCGGTCACGACCCGGAGGAGACCCACCGCTTCGCGATGGGGCGGCCGACGCGGGAGACGGTCGCGCGGCTGGTGCCGGAGGAGGAACGCGACGCGGAGCAAGGGCAGATCGACCGCGACGAGGTCGACGACGCCGGCTCGGTGATCGCCTACGCGGGCGCCGCCGAGCTGCTCGCCGGGCCGATCCCGATCGCGGTCGTCACCAGCGGCTCGACCGAGCTGGCGACAGCGCGGCTGCGCGGCGCCGGCCTCGAGCCGCCCGCCGTGCTGATCACGGCGAACTCGATCGAGCGCGGCAAGCCGGACCCCGAACCGTTCCTGCTCGGCGCCCAGGAGCTCGGCGTCGCCCCGGCCCGCTGCCTGGCGTTGGAGGACGCGCCGAGCGGGATCGAGTCGGCCGCCGCCGCCGGCATGCCCGTCGTCGCCTTCCGCACCTCGCATCTCGAAAGTGAACTGGAAGGCGCGACCGAGATCCTCGACACGCTCGCCGAAGCCGTCGAATTCCTATCCCGCGGCCGGCGCGCCTAGCGGGTCCCCGGGGTCGTTCGGGCTGGTGCGGCCGTCCGAGATGCGTCCCGGGCGTCTCGGCCACGGCCCTGTTGCTCCTATGTCAAGCCATTGCCGCGATCTGCGGCTTTTGCAAGTCCCTCTGAGCGTGGACGGTGTCGATGGATCTCCCTCTCTCGGCATCCAGGAGAAGTCGCCAGACCCGGCGCGCCAGGTGGCGCTTGAGGCATCGGAGCGCTTCGCGCCGGGACTTGCCCTCGGCCTGCTTTCTGGCCAGGAACTCGCGGGCAGGCCCGTGCACCCGGCCCTGGGTCACCGCGATGCGATGAAGGGCGCAGTTCAGCCGGCGGTTGCCGCCGCGGTCGAGGCGGTGGCGGGTGCGCTGCCCCGAGGAGGCCGGGATCGGGGCGACGCCGGCCAGGCGGGCGAACTTCGCGTCGAAGGCGAACCGCCCGGCGCCCGCCGTCTCGGCGATCAGCCTGGCGGCGGTGAGGGCGCCGCAGCCCTCGAGCCCGAGCAGGGCCGGGGCCTGCTCCTCCACCAGGGTGGCGATCTCACGCCCGAGCTCCTTGACCCGGCGGGTGCGGCGGCGGATCTCGACCACCAGCTCGCGGGCGATGAGCACCCTGGTGGACCGCCCGGCGCGGGAGAGCCTGCGGGCGAGGCGATCGAGCCAGACCGTGCGGTCGAGGCATCCGGCAGGCAGCTCGAGATCGGGCCAGAGGTCGTGCAGGTGCCAGCGCAGCCGGCATTGGTCCTCCGAGCGCGCCCTGACCAGGTCCTCGCGGTGGTCGAGCAGGAGCTTGACCCGCAGCGCCTCCTCGTCGAGGTGGGCGGCGGGCAGGGTGTCGGGGCCCTCCCGCAGGGCGGCGCGGGCGACCGCCAGCGCGTCGATCGGGTCCGACTTGCCTGCCGTTCGTTCCCCGCGACGGCTCTGGCCCGTCAGCTTCGGGGGGACGCGGACCACGCGCTCCCCCGAGGCCACCAGGAAGCGCTCGAGGGGGCCGGAGACGTGGCGGCAGTCCTCGATCGCCCAGATCCGCTCCACGTCCAGGCCGCGCCCCCAGTCGAGCAGCTCCAGGAAGCCGGGCTCCCTGGCCGCCGCGGTCAGCTCGCCGACGAGCCGGCCGGTCGCCGCATCCACCGCGCCGCAGGTGTGGGTCCGCTTGTGGGTGTCCGTCCCGATCACGATCATCCTGTCCGTCCCTTCGATTGGTTCGCCTATTCGGACGGACCCCCGGTCGACGGGCCTCACTCGGGGCGGTGCCACGCTCCTATCAGGTCAGGCCGGGGATCCTCGGGTGGCGGCGGGCGACACAACGGGGCCTGGTCAGACCCTCGGGTCGACAGGCAGGCTGTGGGTCAGCCCGTCGCCTGCCCGGGAACCAACCGACCCGGTCGGACGTCGGCCGCCGACCGTGGTGCCGACGATGACAGTGAGGCAGGCTGTGGCCGTGGCCGAGACGGCCGGGTATGGGGGGGTTCAGGGTCTGGGTGCAGGGATGGAGGGAGGTCGGACTTCCGTGACGGCTCGGCGCGAGTGAAGCCACACCTCGCCCGGATCGGCGACGAAGATGCCGGGAACGTCACACCTTCGGGTCCTCTGAGGCGCTTTTCGGGCCCGAGACGAGAGGCCGAAAACGCGCTGCGTGTATTTGGCCCCCTATAGGGGGGTCGATGCACGCAGCGCGTCCGTGACTGTTGGACAACACGGGTGAAAGTGTGGACTTCCCTGCGTCTCTGTGACGGCGTGGGACATCCGTGACGGATCCGTGTCCCTCCCGTGACCCGCCCGCAACGAACCCTCCACGCTCCCCACATCCCCGCCCGCAACGAACCCTCCACGCTCCCCACATCCCCGGCCGTCTCGGCCACGGCCACAGCCTGCCAGGGCCGTGGATGAGACGGCCCTTCCCTTGCCGGGCGCCAGCTTGCGAGACCAGGACCTTTCCCGGGCGCCGGCTTGCGAGGCCTGGACCCTTACCGGGCGCCGGCCTGCGAGCCCCCGTCCCTTCCCCTACGCCGCCAACCGCAGCCTCGGGCCTTCGCTGACCATCCGGTGGAGTCCGGCCAGGGTGAGGGAGCCGACCAGGCCGCGGTAGGGCTCGTAGGGCGCGTAGAACTCTTCGACCTCGGGGACCGTCGCGCGGCGGCCGAGGTTCGCGAGGTGGCCGACCAGCTTGATGTAGCCGAGGTCGCCGGCGGGCAGGCAGTCCATGTCGCCGCGACCGAAGAGGGCGAGGCACTGGACCGTCCAGGGGCCGATTTCGGGGATCGCCAGGAGGCGGGCGTCCGACTCGGCCGAGCCGATGTCACAGCGGCCGCCGCCGACCAGCAAGGCGAGCTTGCGCAGCGCCACCGAACGCGCGCCGGAGAGGTCCATCGACTGCAGTTCGGCCGGCGCCCGACCGGCGATCAGCGCGGCGGGTGGAGTGTCGCGGAGCGCCTCCCTCCCCTCGCCCAGCCGGGCGCCCCAGCGGCCGACGATGCGCCGCTCGATCAGCGCCGCGCGACTCGCCTCGATCAGCTGCCCGCAGACCGCCTGCGCGAGGGCCTCCCAGGGCCAAGGCCGGCGGTGCGGCCGGAAGTCGGGCCGACGGCGGATGATCGGGCCGACCAGCGGGTCACGGCGGAAGCGCTGGTGGAAGGCCGACATGTCCTCGTCGACGCCAAGGGCAAAGCGCATCCGCTCGATCGCGATCGCCAGCTCCTCGCGCCCCGCGGGACGCGGCTCGTCGCAGGACACCGGGATCGTCACCACGCGCGGGTCGATCGCCTCGGCGCGAAAGGCGACCAGGCCGGGGGCCCGCATCCAGGCGCGCGCCAGGACCGGCGCGCAGTCCACGGTCAGCAGTCGCGTGGCGATGCCGCCTCGCACGCGCATGGTGCGGTCGGCGCTGCCGCGGCCGAGCCGGAACGGAGAAGGTGGCCGGACCTCGATCTCGAGGTACGCGGGCCCGCCCACGGGCCTGGCGCCCATCTACCGATCCAGCAGGTGGACGTCGACCAGGAAGGAGCGGCTGGCGATCACCTTGCCGGGGCGCCTGCGCCGGCTCAGTCGGCGGCTGACGCCCCCCCGCGAGCCGGCCGCCGAGACGGCGCGGACCGCCGCGACGGTCGCGGCGCCTGCGAGC
>JBOGYZ010000186.1:0-12320 GCA_050697015.1 Solirubrobacterales bacterium | reverse complement strand
TAGCCCTCGTCCTCGTCGCCGACCCACTCCGAGGCGGGCGATTCGTCCTCCTCGCCGCCGACCGGGCGGTCGAGGGAGAGCGGGCGGCGGTTGTGGTTGGCCTCCAGCACCTCCAGCACTTCACCCGGCTCGATCTCCAGTTTCGCCGCGATCTCGTTCACCGAGGGCGAACGCTGCAGCTCCACCGTCAGCGCCGTGGTCGCTTTCTCCACCTCGGCCATCCGGTCGTGCAGGCCGCGCGGCACCCGCACCGTCCACACGCGGTCGCGGAAGTGGCGCTTCAGTTCGCCGAGGATCGTGGGGGAGGCGAAGGCGGCAAAGGGGGTGCCGCGGGCGGGGTCGAAGCGGTCGACGGCATTGACCAGGCCGAGGTTCGCCACCTGGAGCAGGTCGTCGAAGGACTCCGACGCGCCGCGGTAGCGCAGCGCCAGGTTTTTCGAGAAGGGGAGGTAGCGGCGGACCAGCTCCTCGCGGGCCGCCGGATCGCGCTGGTCACGAAGGCGGCGCCAGAGGAGCGACTCGGCGACGAGACCCTCGCCGGGCCCGTTCGGCGCCCCTTCGGGGTCAGGTCGTATCTCTTCGGAATCGGCTGGAACCATGCGGCGCCCCGGCACCGGGGGGCACCGGCATCACACCATAGCGGCAGGTGGTTCCTGTTCCGATCGGGTTCGTCAACCAGTGGCGCGGGTAATCTCGCGGTGCGTCGCGGGACCGTCCCGCCTCGATAAGTCAAGGAGGACCGATGGGATTCGACCAATACCACGAGCCGCCGGAGGAGCTGCCGGCCGAGACGCGGACCTTCGCCCGTCTCTGCGCCTCGCTCGAAGAGGAGTGCCAGGCGATCGGCTGGTACCAGCAGCGCCTCGCGGTCGAGCCCGACGCCGACGCGCGGGCGATCATGAGCGACGCTCAGGGGGAGGAGTTCAAGCACTTCTCGATGGACCTGGAGTTCCTCCTGCGCAAAACGCCGCGCTGGCGCGAGATCGCCGCGGGCGTGCTCTTTCAGGAGGGCGACATCGTCGAGCACGGAGAGGACGCCGAGGCGGCCTCCGAGGGTGACGGTGACGACGACCTGGTCGCCCCGATGGCGGGCGGCGAGGGCTCACTCGGAATCGGCAGCATGAAGGGACAGGGACGATGAACCACCTCCTCCGCGGCCACGCGCCGCTCACCGACTCGAACTGGAAGCTGCTCGACGGCGAGGCCCGTGAGCGCCTCGCCGGGCCACTGGCGGCGCGCCGCCTGGTCGACTTCATCGGGCCGCAGGGCTGGGGGCACTCGTCCACGAACCTGGGACGCGTGGAGCCGGTCGAGGGCGCCGAGGAGGGCGTCAGCGCCCTGCGCCGGCGGGTCCTGCCGCTGGTCGAGGTGCGGGTCGACTTCACCGTCGCCCGCTCGGAGATGCGCGACGACGACCGCGGCGCCGTCGACGTCGACCTCGAGTCGCTCGACAACGCCGCCCACCAGATCGCCGTCTGCGAGAACGGCGCCGTCTTCAACGGCTGGGCGAAGGCCGGGATCCAGGGCGTGATCGAGTCCTCGCCGTTCGAGCCGGAGCCGCTCGGGACCGACGCCGACGCCTACCCGCGCTCGGTCGCGCGGGCGGTCGAGGGACTGCGCGAGGCGGGCGTCGAGGGGCCCTACGGGCTGGCGCTCGGCCCCGACGAGTACATCAAGGTGATCGAGACGGCCGAGCACGGGGGCTTCCCGCTGTTCGACCACCTGGGGAAGATCCTCGACGGCGGGCCGATCGTCTGGTCGCCGGGACTCTCGGGCGCGGTGGCGATGAGCCTGCGCGGCGGCGACTTCCTCTTCGAATCGGGCCAGGATCTCTCGATCGGCTACTCGCACCACGACGCGAACGAGGTGAGCCTCTACCTGGAGGAGAGCTTCTCCTTCGTAGTCGCGACGCCGGAGGCCGCGGCGCCGCTCACTGCCTGAGCGGCGCCACTTACCCCGGTCCGGTGGTCAGGAGGTCGGATCGGGAGATCGGAAGTGGAGCATCTCCACCTTCGAGAGCATCCCGCTCTCGCCCGTATCGGTGATGCGCTTGGCCGACTCGCTCTGGATCGCGAAGACCTTGTCCAGCGTCTCGGTCAATAGCGCCGACACTTCGTCCCAGCCCTTCTGGTCGACCACCATCGGGGTGCGGCTCAGGTGGCGGTCCTCCTTCTCGTCCATCGAGCCGCTTTTCACGGCCTCCTCGATGTCGTCGAACATCGATTTGAGCATCGCACCGGACAGCCCGGGGCGGAGGCTCTGCGGCATCCGCGCCCATTCGCTGTCACTGAGGAACTGGCGGCGCGTGGCACGGTAGAAGTGCTCGGTGGCGCCGCGGCGCTGCTTGGTGTCGACGAGCTCGATGCAGTCGTATTTCTCGAGCACGCGGACGTGGTAGGCGACGAGGTTGAGACTCTGATCGAGCTCCTGGGCGAGCAGGTTTGGACTGGCAACCCGCTCATTCAGAATGATCAGGATCTGTACGCGGAGTGGGTGTGCGAAGGCTTTGGCGACGATCTGTTCGACGCCGTCCTTCTTCTTGGTTTTAGGCAAGGGGGACTTCCTTCGGTCGTTGGCAAGGGGCACAGCGGTGGCAAAACGCCGATCGGAAAAACGCTAACCATTCTAAATCAAGAAGTCCAGAAACGATCTTAAAATTTCGTTTATTTGTGGGGTTTTACCGGTTTCTACTTGATTGCTGTAATCCCGTGGAGTAAAAGTACGTGTCCGCCGGGAATGGGCGGCGGACCAGGGAAACGCAGTTCAAAACGGAGGTGGCGACAGTGCGGATGGGCACCTCGCAGGCGCGGATGGCACCTGCGGCAATCACGAAGGGCTCCTGAACCAAGGAGCAAGGGGCAGGGACGGCGACCGCCGTGACAGGCTTGGCCAGTGGCACCTTGGAAGCTGCCGCTGATCGTCACCGCGATCGTCGTCCCGATCGTCGTCGGCATCCTGACCGCCGGCCCGGAGGCGGGTCTGGCCCTGGGTGCGTTGATTTCGGTGGGGCTGGTCTACGTCGCGGTGGTGACGATGCGCCCGCGCGAGGGGATCGGCGAGGCGCCCGACCCGCTGGTGCGCCGCCGCCTGCTGGTGGTGGTCAGCCGGCCGGTCGAGGATCCCGCGACGACCGCGGCGATCGCTGCCGAGGCGGGCGTCGACGGCAGCCGTGACCTGGCGGAGGTGATGATCCTTGCGCCCGCGCGGATCGGCTTCCTCGACCGCTGGGCCTCCGACCTCGAGCCCGCCCGCCAGGAGGCCCAGAAAACCCTGGTCATCTCCGTCGCCTCGCTGGCCAAGGTCGGCGTCGTCGCCGAGGCGCGGGTCGGCGACGAGGACATCGTCCAGGCGGTCGAAGACCAGGTCGGCAGCTTCAGGGCGACCGAGGTGGTGCTGGTGACGCGCACCGACGAGGAGGACCCCGCGGCGGCCGACGCCGCAACTGAACTCGCCGAGCGCCTCCGCACCGACTTCCGCCGCCTCGTCGCCGAGTGAGTTCGCACTTGTCCGCGGATAGCGCGGAGAAGTGCGAACAGGCCTAGCTCAGAGGGCCGAGGAGTTCGCCGAGGCGGACGGCGGCGCGGGTGGGGGTGACGAAGCCGTCGTCGGCGAGGGGGTGGAGGAGACCGGAGCGGGTGAGCTCGACGATCGCGCGCTCGATGCCGTCGCGGGCGGCGAAGTCGTCCTCGGTACCGGTCAGGTCGCGGACCAGCTCGTCGGTGGTGACGCGGGTGGGGTGAAGGTCGAGGATGCGCCCGAGAAGCACCGCTTCCAGGCGAGCGTCGGCGCCCTCGTTGGTCTGGTTCTCCTCCGGTGCTGTCATCGTCGGGACCCTAAGGGGCCGGCTCCTCGTTTTCGCCCCCCTCTTTCGGCTTGCCGTTCTCGCTAAGTCCGAGAACTGCGAGGGCCCAGGGCTCGTCGATCGTCGGCGAGTAGAAGTGCTGCATCGATCCGCGCACTGGCGTCATGTCAACCAGGGCGACCGCGCCGCAGTCGGCGAGCACGCGGACGTGGTAGCTGACGTTGGAGAGCGGCTCCTTCAGCACGTCGGAGATCTGGCGCGGGCTGATCGGGTCCTTCACGATCATCGTGCGGAGGATCTCCCGGCGCAGCGGATGCCTCAGCGCGACCAGAAGTTCGTTGTCGTCGGTGTTGCTTTCTCCCCCCATCGGGGCGGCAGCATAGAGCAATTGAAATGTTTTGTCTGCATACGACCGCGTATCGGACGGGTCTCCATCTAGGCTTAAAGTTTCTGTCACAGTTTCGTGCGGAATGGTCAGCTTTGCAGGAAGTTCGTTCGCAATCGGTCACAGGGGAGGCAGCGATAATCACCGATCCGTGAGGATTCGCTGACTCCGGTCCCGCCAGTATTGCGCAGACAAAGAGTTGCGCTCGTTTTGCGTGCCTGCTAATGCCCGAGGTTGGGATCGTCGGGCGCGGGTAAGTTGCCCGGACCCGCGAGGCGGGGCGACGTGATGGGGAGACAAGAAGCAGAGCCTGAGCATTGTTTCGGTGTCTCGCCGCCGCTGACGATCGGCGTCGAGGAAGAGCTCCTCCTTGTCGACGGGGTGCAGCGGCTGGTCCCTGAGGCCGAGCGGGTGATCGAGAACCTCCGCCCCGCCATGCGGGACGCCGTCAGCACCGAGATCTTCGCCGCCCAGATCGAGCTGAAGACGGGGATCTGCGGCGCCCCGGCCGCCGCGACGACCGAGCTCCGCGACCTGCGCACGGCGGTGCGGGCGACCGGGGTCGGACTGCTCGGTTCGGGCGTCCATCCCGACGATGGCGGCGAGGCACAGCTGGTGCCCAAGCCGCGCTACGACGCGGTCAAAGAGGACCTCGCGAGCCTGCTCTCGACGCCGCCCTCGGGGCTCCACGCCCACGTCGGCATGCCCGATCCGGAGACCGCTGTGCGGGTCGCCAACGCGATGCGCCTGCGCCTGCCGATGCTCGCCGCTCTGGCCGCAAACTCGCCCTTCCGCGACGGCGCCGACAGCGGCATGGCGAGCGCCCGCGCCGCCGAGGTGCGCGCCTATCCGCGCTTCGAAATGCCGCGCGAGTTCCGCGACTATGAGGAGTTCCTGACCGTCGCCGACCAGCTGGTCGTGGCGGCCGGGGTCGACGACTACACCTACATCTGGTGGGACGTGCGGCCACATCCCAACCTCGGCACGGTGGAGGTGCGGGGGATGGACGTGCAGCCGACCGCGGCGGCCAACGCCGGCTTCGCGGCGCTGATCCAGGCGCTGGCGGCGCGGGAGATCGACCGGCCGTCGTCCAGCGACCTCCAGCGCGAGGCGCTGGAGGAGTCCTACTACCAGGCGACCCGCTACGGGCTGGAGGCGCGGCTGATGCTCGGCGGCGGCGAGTCGGCCCCGGCGCGGGAGGTGGCGGCGCGGGCGCTGGAGGAAGCGCGCCCTTACGCCGACGACCTCGACGGCGCCGGCGCCCTGGTGGAGATCGAGCGGATCCTGGCCGAGGGCAACGGCGCCGACCGCCAGCGCGCCGCCTTCGAGCGCGGCGGCATCCCGGCCGTGCTCGAGTTCCTGGCCGAAGCCACCGCAGCCGACTGAACGGCGCACCCGGAGCTGGACCCTTGACCGAAACTTCACTTGCCCTCCGGGCCGCCGGCTAGTCTGCCCGCCGTGATCATCTCCACCATGAACGACCTCGGCCCCGGGTACGAGATCGAAGAGGTCCTCGGCGAGGTCTTCGGCCTCACCGTCCGCTCGCGCAACGTCGGCTCGCAGATCGGCGCTTCGCTCAAGTCCCTCGCCGGCGGCGAGCTCAAGGGCATGACGAAGATGCTGAAAGAAGGCCGTGAGCACGCGACCGAACGGCTGGTCGAGGAGGTCGAAGCGAAAGGTGGCAACGCGATCCTCGCCTTCCGTTACGACACCTCCGAGCTCGGCACCACCTGGACCGAGGTCTGCGCCTACGGCACCGCCGTCCGCGCCCGCCAGAAGTAGCAGCGGGCGCCGGCGCCCTCCCGGAAGCCGATTTCCCCGGGCTTTTACAATCGGGCGATGCCCGGGCCTGCCGCTGAGCCCACCTACACGCTCTACCGGCGCGGCATGGAGTTGCTCGAGGAGGGCGACTTCGAGGATGCCGCCGCCCCGCTGGCCGAGGCCGCCCGCCGCGAACCGGAGAAGACCTCGGTGCGGGAGGCGCTCGGCCGTGCCTACTACCGGGCCGGCCGCTTCCGGCTCGCCGCGGTCGAGTTCGGCGCGGTGGTCGAGACCCACCCAGTCGACGATTACGCCCACTTCTGCCTGGGACGCGCGCTGAGCATGACCGGGGACAAACGCCGCGCCCGCCACCACCTGGCGCTCGCCTCGAACCTCCGTCCCGACCGCCGCGACTACCGCTTCTACCGCCGCCTCCTCGACTCCTGAACGGGCGCGTTCGCACTTCTCCGCGCTATTCGCGGAGTTCTGCGAACGCTAGAGGCCGATGACGAGGCGGCCGATGGTGGTTGCGGAGAAGTAGGGGCCGTAGGTGAGCGGGGTTCCGTCGCCTTCGGTGATGTAGCTGGTGAGGCCGTCGATCTCGCTGCCGCCGTCGATCAGCCAGCCGCTGCCGCTCGCGCCCGGCGCCCAGTTACATCGGACCCCGAAGGTGCTCGGGCCCGGCAGCGTGGCGGTGACCGGGTCCTCGCCGGCGAAGCCGGAGACGCAGGTGCGCATCCGTTCGGTGCCGCCGGGATAGCCGAAGGCTTCGAAGCGCTGCCGGCGGCCCTGGTCGGCGACGATGGTCGCGCCGCCACCGACCGCGTCGGCGAGCGCCGCGCCTTCGGCATTCGGTTCGGTGAGGAAGGCGCCGAGGTCGAAGTCGGGGTTGCCTTCCTTGGTCCAGCCCGGCGGCGCCAGCGGCCGGCCGGAGAGGACGAAGGTGCCGAATGGGGCGGCTCCGAGGTTGAGGCCGGGGACGAACTCCAGGTAGGTCGACCAGACGCCTGGCTTGCCGTCCTTCGGCCCGCTGTTGACGCAGTGGCCGGCGGTGAGGACGAGGCGGCGGGTCGGCGAGTCGATCGCCGTGGCCGAGCAGAAGCCTTCCTTGCCCGCCTGGCGGACGTAGAGCCGGCCGTTCCAGGCGTAGGGTGGGACTTCCGGCGATTCGACGGTCGAGTAGCTGGCGGTGGCGGCGTGGGACCGCGGGCCGAGGTGGACGTCGGCGCGCCCGTCGCGGCCGACCGTCAGCTCGAGCGGCCGGGCCGCAGCCATCCGCGCCGGCGTCCAGAACCGTTCGACCTGGCGCGGGTTGGGCTGGGCCTGCGCGGTGCTCGCCAGGACCAGGAAGAGGAAGGAGGCGACGACGGCCCGGCCGAACATCGCCGCAGGTTAGTGAGCAGTCAGCTGAGGAGCGGGGTCACGCAGCGGTAGCGGAAGTGGCTCTGTAGTGATTCGAGGACGATCCCACCGGATGGCAGCAGGGCGATGCCGTCGTACAAGTCGGAGCTGAGCGCCGAGATCTGATTTACCCACTCGCCCCCCACGGACACCTGCGTCCCGGGTTCGCGCTCGAACGCCATGAAAGTCAGCAGCGTCGGTAGATCCCCGCCCTGCGCAGCACAGGCCGCCGCCGCTTCCGGTGCGCCCACCGCCACAGCGCTCGGCGCCAGGTCCCAGCACGCTCCCGCGAACTGCCTCCGTCCCGCCGCGCATCCCACGGCATGGCCGTTGATGGTGGTCGCGTCGGTGGCGTGGTCGGCGGCGGTGGCGGTCTGAGCGCGGCGGGCGGTGTCGGCAGAGTCGGCGTGGGCCGCGCTCGGTACCTCGCCCAGGGTGTCGACCTTGATCCGGGAGCCGTCCAGCGAGTGGCCCGCGATGCGGTTGCCGGGCACCGAGCCGACTTCGAGGCGATTGCCGGGCAGCGATTTGACCTTGATCGTCTTGCCCTCGATCTTGGTCGCCGCCAGCACCGTGCCGCCGAGGGCGACGAACAGGGCGAGGCAGGCGATCACCAGGGCGGGCGAGGGGTGCCGCCATCCAGAGCGCTTCATCTCAGACCTCCCAGTAGGACGAGGACTTCCCAGTGCTCAGGCGAGCCCTGAGCGGTCTGAGCCTAATAGACTCGGCGTGTAAATACGGTCGGTGGTCAAGGGAAGTCCGGTGCGAAACCGGCGTGGTCCCGCCACTGTGACCGGGTCGAGGAGGTCGCGGACGCCGCTTGCAGGCGTCGGCCACTGGGGGCGCACACGCTTCCGGGAAGGCGCGGCCCACCCAAACCCCGGGAGCCAGGAGACCTGTCCCCGGCCAGCCAAGACGACCCTCGAGGAAAGGGTGGCTCATATGCCAAGAACGATGAAACGGACCGTATCCGCATGCGCGCTGGTCCTCTGCCTGGCGCTCGCCGTGACCGCGAGCGCCTCCGCCACGACCGCCACGCTGCGCGTGGTCGGCAAGGGCAACGTGGTGCTCGCCGAAGGATCGATCAAGACCGCGACCGTCAAAGTCAAGACCAGCAAGGCGGCGACCTGCTTCGGCAGCGGCACCGGCGGCAGCGGCAAGACGGTGACGGTGCCGGGCAACACGGCGCTCGGTGTGCTCGCCACCGGCGCGCAGACGATCAAGCAACTCGCCCCGCTGTCGATCTCCGATCACTACAGCTTCGGGCTCACCGTCTGTGGCGTCGGCAAGAGCATCGGCAGGGTCAATGGCCCCTCCTGGTACCTGAAGGTCAACCACAAGGGCGCGACCAAGAGCGGCAACAAGGTGAAGATCAAGGCGGGCGACGAAGTCCTCTGGGACCTGGCGCCGTCCTACCCGTATCCGGAAGAGCTGGTGCTGAGCGCGCCGCGGCAGGCGACCGCCGGGGTGCCGTTCGCGGTCCACGTCTACGCCTACAACGAACAGGGCAAGCACAAGCCGATGAAGGGCGCGACGGTGACCGGGGCGACCGGCCCCACCGACGCGAGCGGCAAGGTGATGGTGACGCTGACCGAACCGACGCTGATCAGCGCCGCGATCGGCGACGCGATCCCCTCCGCGCAGGAGCCGGTCTGCCTCGCCGGCAAGTGCCCCGCCGGTAGCTGATGTCCCGCCGCGGCACGGCGGTCGCGATCGCGCTGCTCCTCGGAGCAGCGGTCGTGGCCGCCGGCTGCGGTCTCGGCCCCGGCGACAAGGTCGGCTCGGTCGACCTCACGGTGACGCGCGAATTCGGCGCGGTGAAGATGGCGGAATCCTCCGGAGAAGCGAACGAATCCGACACCGTGATGCGCTTCCTCGAAGGTGAAGTCGAAGACCTCGAGACGCGCTACGGCGGCGGCTACGTGAAGTCGATCGACGGGATCGGAGAAAGCGAACGCGGCGGTCATCCCTACGACTGGTTCTTCTACGTGAACGGGGTCGAGTCGCCGGTCGGCGCCGCCGAGGTCTCCCTCAAGGGCGGCGAGCGGATCTGGTGGGACATGCACGACTGGTCGGCGACCGCGCATGTGCCGGCGGTGGTCGGCTCCTGGCCGGCGCCGTTCACGACGGGTTGGGAAGGCCACGCGCCGGGGCTGGTTGATGTCGCGTGCCACGTGGCCGGCCCCGCCTGCGGTGCAGTTGAAAAGGCGCTTCGGAGCGCGGGCGCGGAAGTCGGCGTGCCGACCGAAGCCTCCTTCGAAGGGTCGAAGCCGCCGGCCGCTCAGCCGGTGCTCACGGTGTTGGTCGGCCCGTGGGCAAAGGTCCGCTCCAGTTCAGCCGCGGCGCTGATCGAGAGCGGGCCGGGGGAAAGCGGCGTCTACGCGGAGTTCGAGCAGGCCCGGGGCGGCTGGGAACTCGTCGGCCTCGACGAAGGCGGTGAGAAGGCGCGCACCTTCGGTCCCGACGCGGGGCTCGTCGCCGCGACCAGGCATTTCGAAGGCCCGCCGGTCTGGCTGGTCACGGGCGGGACGGTCGCGGCGGTGGAATCCGCGGCCGAAGCGCTCGACACCGACGACCTGCGCGACCATTACGCGGTGGAGAGTGAGGCGGGGGCGGTGACGCCGCTGCCGCTGCGCTCTGGACGCTGATGAGATCGCCGTTCGCCTACATCCCTCGTCGCGGGCCGCTGCAGTCGGCACGGCCTGGCGCCGCGGTGGCCTACCTCGGGGCGCTGGTCGTCGTCGCCTTCCTCTACTCGAGCCCGCCCGTGTTGCTCGCGGCAGGAGTCGCCGCCTGCCTCGCCGGGCGGCTGGCGGGGGCGCGCACGGCGGTCCGCGCAGCACTGCGGATGGGATTCGTGCTGGCGCTCCTGATCATCGTCATCAACGCGCTGGTCGTCGACCGTGGCGAGACGGTGCTGGCGCGGCTCGGCGACCTGCCGATCCTCGGCCAGGTCGACATCACCCTGGAGGCGATCGTCGCAGGCGTCTCGATCGGGCTGCGGGCCGCGGTGACGATGGTCGCCTTCTGCGTCTATTCGGCCTGCGTCGATCCCGACCGGGTGCTGCGGGCACTGCGGCCGATCGCGGCGCGCTCGGCGCTGACCGCGTCGCTGGTCTCGCGGCTGGTGCCGGTGGCGGCGGCCGACGCGGCGCGGCTTCGGGACGCCGGGCAACTGCGTGGGCCGGGCGCGGCGGCGGTGGGGAAGGGGGCGCTGGCGCGGCGCCTCCTGGCCGGGTCGCTCGACCGCGCTGTCGACGTCGCCGCGACGCTCGAGCTGCGCGGGTACAGCCTTGACGGTCCACGCGGGCGGCGCCGGCGCGAACCGAGCCGCTACGACGCCCGCTTCTACGCGGTCGCCGCGGTGGTGCTGGCGGCGGCGATCCTCGGCAAGGTCGCGGGCGCCGACGATTTCCATCCCTACCCGACGATCCACATCGGTTTCGGCGCCGCGACGCTCGCGGTCTGCGTCGTGGTGCTGGCGAGCGGGCTGGCACCGTTTCGGGGCGTGAGCCGAGCGTCGCGGCGCCGAGGCCTCGCACTGCGGGGGCCCCGCCGGCCGCGTTCGCACTTCTCCGCGGATAGCGCGGAGAACTGCGAACGCCAACCGCGGCCGGGCGCTCGGGGGCTGACCGATCGGGAGCGAGCGCGGGTGCTGAGCGCCGCCCGGCACGGGGGCGCCGCCCCGCCGTCGCCGCGGGAGGAGCACCATGTCTGAGTTCGCGATCCGTCGCGGCGTCGCGCCCGCCCTCGCGGTCGACCGGCTCTCCTACTCCTACCCGCGGGCCGCGGCGCCCGCGCTGCTCGACGTCTCGCTGGAAGTGGCGCCGGGGGAGTTCGTGCTGCTCGCGGGCCGCTCGGCCTCGGGCAAGTCGACGCTCCTGCGCGCGGCCTGCGGGCTGGTGCCGCACTTCCACGGCGGCGAGGTCGAAGGGCGGGTCGAGGTGGCCGGGCTGGATGCGATCGCCGCCGGCCCGGGAGAGCTCGCCGCCGCGGTCGGCTACGTCGCCCAGGACCCGGAGACGCAGGTCGTCTCGACCACGGTCGCGGCCGAGATCGAGCTGCCGCTGGAGATGCGCGGCGACGGTCCCGGCGACCGGGCGCGGGCGGTCGAGGAGGTGGCGCTGGCGCTGGCGATCCCGCATCTGCTGGGGCGCGCGGTCGACACGTTGTCTGGGGGCGAGCTGCAGCGCGTGGCGCTGGCGGCGGCGCTGGTGACGCGGCCGCGGCTGGTGCTGCTCGACGAGCCGACCTCGCAGCTCGATCCGGTCGCCGGCGACGAGCTGATCTGGCTGCTGCGGCGGCTGAACGAGGAGTGGGGGGTGGCGGTGGTGCTCGCCGAACACCGGCTCGAGCGCTGCTTGGCGGCGGCCGACCGGGTGGTCGCGGTCGAGGGTGGGCGGATCGGCTTCGACGGCGCCCCGCGCGAGTTCCTCGCCTGGACGCGGGAAATCGACCCGACCCTGACGACGCCCGCCGCCCGGCTCTTCTCCCTGGCCGGGGTCGAGCCGCTGCCGGTGGGAGTGCGGGACGCGCGCCGGACACTGGGTGACGGCGGGACGGCCCCTCCGACGGCAGCCACCGCCGTCCCCCACCCGGGGAAGGGTCCGAGCGGCGAAATTACCCCCCCGTCCCGCTTCACCCGGCACCGAAGAAGTCGCAAGGACGGCGCGCTTTCCGCCGCGGGCCTCTGGGTCGAGCTCGACAGCGGCGAGGGAACCCGCGATGTCCTCCGGGGAATCGACCTCACCGTCGCCCCCGGCGAGCGGGTCGCGCTGATGGGCCGCAACGGCGCCGGCAAGTCGACGCTGCTGCGCACCGCGGCCGGGCTGATCGACCCCGTCGGCGGACGGGTAGCGGCGGAGCGGATGGCGCTCCTCACCCAGAACCCGAGCGACTACCTCGTCCGCGAGCGCGTCGGTGACGAGCTCCCCGGCGCTCCCGGCCTCGCCGCCCTGCGCGCGGTCGGCA
>JBOGYZ010000185.1:0-34291 GCA_050697015.1 Solirubrobacterales bacterium | reverse complement strand
AGACCCAGGAGATGCTCGACTTCTGCGCCGAGCACGGCGTCGTCTCCGACGTCGAGATGATCCGCATGGACCAGATCGACGCGGCCTACGACCGCATGGTCGCGGGCGACGTCAAGTTCCGGTTCGTGATCGACATGGAGTCGATGCCGGCGGTGGTATAGGGGAGCGCGCAGGCCTTCCCTTCGGAGAAGCCCTCGGCGCCGAAGCCGAGGGCGACGTTCTGGCGGGCGCGCGCGTTCTCCCAGGCGATCAGCTGGGTCAGCTCCAGCGTCCCCTTGACCCCGAGGCGGGCCTGCACCCGCTCGATCAACTCGTCGTCGACCTGTCCCGGGGTGCTCGACATCCCGGTCGCCAAGTCGATGACCATGAGTTGGTCGACGTCGAAGAGGCCGGAGGCGTGGGCGTCGTGGAGGCTCAGCAGTCCGCGGTTGGGAGGAGCTGGCGCTCGCCGACCTGATCGCGAGCGGTGCCTTCGACCGTCACGTCCGCGCGGCGCGGGCCCACTACCGGGAGAAGCGCGCCGCGCTTCTCGAGGCGATCGAGACGGCGCTGCCCGGCGCGCGGGTGCACGGCATCGCCGCCGGCCTGCACGTCCTGCTCGAGCTTCCCGACGGGGTCCAGGAGGCCGCGGTGGTCGAGCGGGCCGGCGCGAGTGGGGTCCGCGTCCAGGGCCTCGGTGACTTCACCCGCGCCCATCCCGGCCCGCCGGCGCTGGTCCTCGGCTACGGCCTCCCCACCATCCGGGAGCTGCGCGAGGCGGTCGACGTCATCGCCGACGCTTGCGCCGCCGCCCGCGCGGCATAGGATCGTCCTCGTGCCTGGGAAGCACGCTGACAAGGCGGTGCGGGCGAGGTCGTTCGGAGCGGCCGCGGATGCCTATGAGCGGGCGCGTCCCGGCTATCCCGACGCGGCGGTCGACTGGCTGGTGCCGGAGGGGGCGGAGACGGTGCTCGACCTCGGCGCCGGGACCGGCAAGCTGACCCGGGCGCTGGTCGCCCGGGGGCTCGACGTGGTCGCGGTGGAGCCACTGCCGGAGATGCGCGAGAACCTCACCGTGGCGGTGCCGGAGGCGCGGGCGGTGCCGGGGACGGCGGAGCAGATCCCGCTGCCGGACGCGAGCGTCGACGCGATCACCGTCGCCCAGGCCTGGCACTGGGTCGATCCGGAGCGGGCGACGGCCGAGGCGGCCCGGGTGCTGCGGCCGGGCGGCACGCTGGGCCTGATCTGGAACCGGCGCGACGAGCGGGTCGACTGGATCGTGCGCCTCACCGAAACCATGGGTAGTGCCGAGGTCGAGCTCATGGACATGGACACGGTCGAGATCGGCCCGCCGTTCGGGGAGACCGAGAGCTTCGTCACCGACTGGGCCCGACCGATGGACGTCGACCTGCTGGTCGAGATGGCGGCCTCGCGCAGCTACGTGATCACGGCGACGCCGCGGCGCCGGCGCGAGATCCTCGACGGCGTCCGGCGGGTGGTGGAAGCCGACCCTCACCTAGGGACCGAGTTCGACCTCCCCTACCGGACCTACTGCTACAAAGCCACGCTGCCCGCGTAGCGACGAGCTTCCGAGAGCCGCCTCGCTCGCCAAGTAACACTCTCTCCACAGAGCCTCCACACACATATGACTTTCCGCGCACC
The DNA here is from genome assembly GCA_050697015.1 of Solirubrobacterales bacterium. Classification (GTDB taxonomy): domain Bacteria; phylum Actinomycetota; class Thermoleophilia; order Solirubrobacterales; family 70-9; genus VAYN01. Next base: position 32,650 of record JBOGYZ010000185.1, on the reverse strand, counting down.
ACAAGTGTGTGTTTCCGACCTAGCGTCGCGGCCATGCCCTGGCCACCGCGAAAAGGCGAACTGCTCCCGCGCTTCGACGAACCCGTCGGCATCGAGGAGAAGCTGCGGAACTACACGCTCGTGCTGGACCACGAGGACGGCGGGCCGAAGGCAAAGGGGTTTCGCGACATGCTTGGAATCGAGATCGCCGCCATCGACTATCTGGTCGACCAGATAGTCACAGGGATCGCGGTGACTCCGATCTCCGCGGTGCGGCCGCGCAAACCGGACGCGGTGGCCTGCACGGTCGAATTTCGAATAGCTGGGATTGGCCGCTACAGTCACCGGGAAGCATGGGTAAGGACGGGATGGCGTCTGGACGAGCCGGGTGCACGACCTCGGTTCAGCACTGCAATTCCACGCGGGAAGAGGAAGAGATGAGTACTACCGAGACTTTCATCGGCGAACATGACGTAGTGACCCTGCGCAAGCCTGTCGAGGGCTGGCCCGTAGGGACCAGAGGCACGGTCGTCTCGATGTTCCCGTCGCACAGGTGGGTTGAGATCGTGCACGATGACGGCGAAGACTTTGACATCGTCTCGGTGCGGCCACAAGAGTTGGAGCTGGTCTGGAAGTGCCCGTGGTCAACGTCTGAGCACGACGGCGATTAGTTTCGGGGGCCTTCGTCGTCTAGGTAGTGACGCGGAGGGAACGAGTCTCGTCCGCACTACCTGAAGGAGAGCATCATGGGGAAGATCGTCGCCACCGAGTTCATCTCGCTGGACGGTGTGATCGAGGATCCGGGTGGGTCCGAGGACTTCGTCCACGGCGCCTGGACCTTCGAGTTCGACCGTGGGGATGAGGGGAACAAGTTCAAGCTCGACGAGCTCGAAGAGGCGGAGGCGCAGTTGCTCGGCCGGGTCACCTACGAAGGCTTCGCGGACGCTTGGCCGGGGCGGGAAGGCGACCCGAACATGGGCGGCTTCGCGAAGAAGATGAACACGATGCCCAAGTACGTCTACTCGACCACGCTCGAGTCGGCCGACTGGCAGAACTCCACCGTCCTCTCCGGTGACTTCGCCGAAGACATCCGCAAGGTGAAGGACGAGGTCGACGGCGTCATCCTGGTCGCCGGCTCCGCCGCCCTGGTCCAGGGCCTGATCGCGAACGACCTTCTCGACGAGCTCCGCCTGATGGTCTTCCCGGTGACCCTCGGCGGCGGCAAGCGCCTCTTTGCCGACGACGGCCGCAAAGTGCCCCTGACCCTCACCGACGCCCGCACGGTCGGCGCCGGCATCCAGCTGTTGACCTACCAGCGGACCGCCTAGTCCAGGCGGTCCGCCGCCTCCTAGCGGCCGGTCTGTTCGAAGGTGTGCTGGTACTGCGTCTTTTCGCCGGTGCCGTAGATCGATTCGATCTTCTGCTGCTGGCGACACGGCGGGGCCGGGGCGGCGGCGGTGCTCGACTGTTCCGCGAGGGCGTATTTCTTCAGCCGGCTGAGGAGTTCTTCGGCTTTCACGGCCCGTTCGTCGGCGGTGAATTCTTCGCCGTTTTCTTTGAAGCGCCGGACGCGTTCGAGGAACGCCGGGTTCGTCACCGTGTTCGCTTCGATTTCCGCGACGAGGCCGGAGCTGCAGTTGGCGGTGTTGAAGCTCGGCAGCCCATTGAGGATTTCTTCGGCCCAGCCGGGTTCGCTGTAAGCGCTGTTCCGGTTGATCGCCAGGCGCGACGGATAGCCGGCGAGCGATTCGGGGGTGATCGGTCCCATGGCGCGCAGGAAGTGGATCTTCTGGCCCGTTTCGGCATTGGTTTCCGTGAGTTCGCCGTTGGTCGCGACAGCAAGGTTGCCGAAGAACGCGGTGACCTCACGTTTGTAGAGGCCGAGGCCGGTGACCAGCGGGTTCAGGTTGCGGACGAACGGATCCGCCGCGCGCAGCAGCGGCGGGAAGTCGTCGCGGAACAGCTTGCGGAAGGCCGAGAAGCCGGTCGGCGCCTCGCGCTCCACGGCGGGCAGCGCTTCGAAGAGCTTCTTCGCTTCCGGCGCCAGTTCGCCGAACTTGATCAGCGTCGGCGAGAGCTCTTCGGCCACCGGCACCAACTGCTTCGACAGCGGGTCGGCGTCGGTGGCGAAGCCCTGCAGGCGGTCGACGGTGAGGCGCGACTCGTCGAGGAAGGTCGGAAAGGCGCGGAACAGCGCTTCGATGTCCTCGTTGCGGCCTGCCGTCGTCTTGAAGAGTTCGTTGGAGCTGCGGATCAGGTTCGCGAGTTCGCCTTCGCGCCCACGCAGTGCTTCGAAGGTCTTGGTGCCGTTGCTAAAGAGTTTCGAGACCGCCAGCTTCTGGCTGTTGAGGACGCGGAAGAGCCCTTCGTATTCCTTGAAGGTCGGTTCGAAGTTGCCGATCGCGTAGGAGAGGTTCTGCCCTTGGCCTTCGATCGCCACCGCCGCTTCCTGCATCCAGGTCTGGAACGCGCGACGGGTTTCCGGATCGAATGCCTGGAAGATCTCGTCGAGCTGGACCGATTCGGCGACCTGCGCGGCGGGCAGCTCTTCGCCGTCGGCGAGGGCGGGTTCTTCGTTGGAGCCGGGCGACAGTTCGACGTAGGTCTCGCCCAGCAGGGTCTTCGTCCGCAGGATGGCCCGCGTCCCCTTCGGCAACGGCGCGTACTTGTCGTCGATGTTCAGCAGCGCGATGGATTCGTGCCCGTTCGACCCGAGTTCGATGTTTTCGACTTTGCCGACATCGACGCCGGAGATCCGCACGTCGGACTGTTCGGCCAGCTGCGAAGCCTCGGTGAACGGCACCGTCACCTGGTAGCTCTTCGCTTTGAACGGCGTCGGCCCGCCGAAGGTGACCCAGAGGAAGAGCAGGATGCCGAAGCAGGACAGGGCGAATGCGGTGATCACCAAGAGCTGCGTCGTGCTGGGCGCGCGCTTGCTCATTTGACTTCTTCCGCAGCTTTTTCCGTGACGGCGCAATGACCCGCACCGCCCCAGGGGTTCGGGAGTTCGGGCGCACGCGGCGAGCCGACCAGTTCGAGCAGCGTGAGCAGCTGTTCCTTTTTCTGGAGTTCCACGACGCCGCTGGCGAGGGTGGCTCCCGTGCAGCTGATGTTCACCTGACTGCGCAGCAAGGCGCCCCCACCGTCTTCAAGGCTGAAGGCGGAGTTGATGTCGTGGTTCACCCAGGGGAGGTAGAAGAGGTAGCTCTGTTTGTCCTTCGGTTTGTAGGTGAGTTCGTTGAAGAAGGAGTTCAGGCCTTTGAGGCTTTCGCCGAAGCCCTTCACCGTCTTTTCAAGCGGTTCCGAGCCTTCGTTGGCGGCGGTCAACAGCGGGCGGATTTCACGGGTGAACGGCCGGATGCCGTTGCGGATCGGCGCCGTCGTCTGGCTGAACAGCTTCTCGGTCGCCTTGAACGCGGGCGTCGAGGCCTGCGCCTGTGGGATCAGCTTGGTCAGCGTCGGCAGCGCCACGGTCGAGAATTCATTCGAGCTCTGCAGCCCTTCGTTCGCGACCTTCAAGGTTTCCGGGAACTCTTCGAAGGCTTCTTCCAGTGCCACCTGCTGGTTGGCGAAGTTGCCAAGGGCTTTTTCGGAGGAGCCGACGAAGCGGCGGATCTGGCCGTCGTGCTTGCCGAGTTCGGTCGTCAGTTCGCCGAAGAGGTGGATCACCTTCGCCAGCTCGGTGCGGCGCCCGGCGATCGCTTTGTTCAGTTTCGCGGTGTACTCGACGAAAGGCTCGAAGCGACGCAGCGCGTTGCCGAGCTGCACACCGCGGCCGCCGATCCCCTGGGCCCCGCCGGCGACCAGCAACTGGATGTACTGGCGGGTGTCGGCGTCGAGGCTGTTCCAGAGCGCTTCCAACTGGATGTTCGCTTCGGTCTGCGCGAGCGGGAAGCGGTGACCGTCCTTCACCGATTCCTTGCCACTGCCCGGTTCGATCTCGACCGTCATGTCGTTGAGCCCGGTTTTCGGTCGCAGCAAGAAGTGCGCGTCGGGGTGGATCAGTTCCATGTATTTTGGCTCGATCGACATGCCGACGATCGCGTGGCCGTCTTCGAGGTCGACCGAGGAGACCTTGCCGATCTGCAGGCCGGCGACGTTGACCGCCTGGCCCTGACCGGGGGTGACCGCCTGGGCGGTCGTGAATTCGGCCGAGATGCTTTCGAATTCTTCGCCGACGAGCGGCAGCCACGACGGCAGCGAGGCTTTCTGCTGGGTGAAGATCCCGAGCATCATCACGATCCCGACCAGGGCGAGGACGAGGATCGCGATCGTGTCGGTGCGGTGACCTCGCGCCTGGCGACTGAGCCACGCGCGGAAGTGACCGATGCGGCTGCGCCGTTCGGTGATCGGGGTGTTCTTCGGGGTCTGCTCGGCCATCAGCGGGGAGGAATCACTTTCACGCCGGTCGGGCCGACCTGTCCCGGACCGCTGTTGACGTCCGGCACCGGGTTCGTTTCGCAGCGAACTTCCGGCTTCGATTCCGGCTGGCCTTCGAGCTGCGGTTGCGTCCCTAGGGGCGCTTCCGCCACCCGCGAGAACTGGTGCTGCTGGGGGACGTTTTCCAGGGTCGGGTTGAGTTCTTCGATCAGAACCGGCCCGCCACCGCCCTGGACGCGGACGTAGGGCCCGTTGCCGTCGAAGTTCTGGCCGGCGCTGGCGAAGTCGGAGAGGAGGCGCCAGAAGTCGCGGTAGTTCGGACCGCCGTCGCCGAACCGGTCGTTGATCGGCTCTTCGGCGGTCGGCACCAGCACCCTCGTCGTGCACTGGCTGAGCTGGTTGGTCTGCGGCAGCGCCGAGACCTTGCCCGAGTGTGCCGCCCCGGCCAGGCCCGGCGTCGATTCGGCCAGCAGCTTCACCGCACCGCCGGCCTCCTTGCCGGAGAGCAGCGGGCGCACCTGGGCGAGCCACGGTTTCGAGGCGTTGATCAAGCCGGGCAGCTCGGCGACCGCCGGGGTCAGCTCGATCGCGTAGGTACGCAGCGGCGGCAGCGAGCGGTCGAGGCTGATCAGCGACTTGTGCGCGGTCTGCAGCGTCGGCGCCAGCTCATGGACCGTGGTCTGGAGGTTTTCCGACTGGTTGGCGAGCGCCCCGGTGAAGACGTCGAAGTTGTCGATCAGCCCCTGCAGCGCGGCCTGGTCGGAGCTGAAGGCGTTGAAGGCGCGGGCCGAGCCGGAGACCAGCTTCGCGAGGTCGTGCTCCTGGGTGCCGGTCAGCGCCTCGGTCACCTGGGCGCTGTATTTGCCCGCTTCGCCGCCGTACTGGAAGGCCTTGTTGAGCGCCTGCCCGCCCGAGAGGCCTTTCACCTGCGGCAGCTGGTCCGCGTCTTCGGCGGCGGTCGGTTCGTGGGTGAGGGCGTTGCCGTAACTCTCCAACAAGCGACCGAGGTCGGCGCGGACCGGCGACTGCAGCGCGGTCAGCACTTCGTCGATCTGCACCGCGGTCGAGGTGTGGCTGATCGGGATCGTGCCGCCGCTTCCCAGCTCCGGCGAGGTCGGACTGCCCGGATCGAGGTCGATGAAGAAGTTGCCCTCGAGGAAGATCCGCGGCTTGACCGTGGCGAACGCGTTCTGGTGGATCGGCCGACCCGAGTCGTCAACGGTGAACACGACGTTGGTCGCGTCGCCGTCCCGTTCGGTCTTGATCACCTTCCCGACTTCGACGCCGGCGATCCGCACCGGCGACTTCAGCGAGATGTTCGCCGAATTGGTAAAGGTCGCCTTCAGCTCGTAGCCATAGCTGGTGAACGGTATGTGTTTGGTGAACGCCAGGTACGGCCCGATCGTGAAGATCAGGATGAAGATCACCGCGATCAGCCAGTTCGGCACGCGGTTGCCGCGACGCCGCTTCGCCACGGCCCCACCCGATTTGGTCGGCTTGGAGTCGGGGCTCATTCCTGTTCCACCGGCCCTTCTTCCTTCGCCGGCGCCTTGGTCTTGGCGAATTCCCGGGTGTCCTTGCCGAGCAGCGCGGTCTGACCGATCACCGTCCTGCCGGCCACGTACTTCGCGTTGCCCGCTTCGCAGACCCCTTCCTGACCCGGCGCCGCGGTGCGGGGCAACGGGTTGTAATGGAGGTGGTTGGCCTTCGGTCCGTTCGCCGGCGCGGAGGCCTGACCGGCCTCGGTGTTCGGCCCGCTAGGCGGCTCGAACGAGATGAAGTTGAGCCACTTGCCATATTCGTTCCCCTGGCTGTTGGAGCTGGAGAGGTTCGAGAAGAGCAGGGTCCCGTAGTAGCACTTGGTCTGCGCCGGGACGACGTATTCGAGCGGCTCCTTGAGGTTCTTGTTCAGTTCCGTCAGCAGGTCCAGCCCGGTGAAGACTCCTTCCGACTGCTGGAACGCGAGCAGCGCTTCGGCGGTCGGCAACAGCTGGTTGTTCAGCACCGGCGAGGCGTTCAGCGCCGGGATGCCTGCCTGCAGCGATTCGGCGATGATCGGGGACGTTTCCTGCAACGCTTTGGCGCCCGGACGCAGTGCGGTGAAGAAGCGCGCCGTGTCATGCAGGAACGGGTTGATCTTCGGCAGCCCGGCGTTCACGGTTTCCAGCGTCGGCGGACTTTTCTCGATCGTTTCCTGGATGTAGGGACGCGAGACGTTGGCGAAGGCGGTGAAGGTCTGGTCGAGGACGACGAACATGCTCGCCTGCTGCTGGGCGACCGGCGCGACCGTCGCCGAGAGCGCCTCGAGCGCCTTGAAGAAGCCGCTGAAGTTGGTGCTCGGCGCCGCCAGGTTGGCCGCGGCCGGCCGGCCCTGTTCAATCAGCCCGCGCAACGCCCCGATCGCTTCGTTCAGCTGCGGCCCGCGGCCCGCGAGCGCGTTGCCGAAGCCCGCCAGGTTCCGCTGGATGCCTTTCCGGGTCGGCGTGTTGAACATGTCGAAGAATTTGTCGATGTCCCCCGGTTCCGGCTTCGCGTAGCGCACCGGGATCGTTTCGCCGGCCTTCAGCGGTTCGGTCCCGGTGCCCGGGGTGATCTGCAGGTACTTCAGCCCGAGCGGCGATTTCGGCCGGACCAGGAGGGTCGAGCCCTTCGGGATCGGTTCGGCGCTCTTGTCGAGGCTCAGCGTCAGTTCCGCCTCCACCCTGCCGCTCGGCAGCTGCACCGGCACCACCGACTTGACCACGCCGACCCGGGCGCCGCCGATCCGCACCTCGTTCGCCTTCACCAAGGCGTCCGCGTTCGGGACCCGCGCCTTCAGGTCGTAGGTCGAGACGAAGGGCAGCCCGTTGTTCGCGTTGTAGGCGAGGAAGACGGCGACGATGATCACCAGCACGGTCACCGCGCCGACCAGCACCGGACTCACCGCGAACCCTCCGTTCCGGTTCCTCATTCGCCCTGCCCCAGGAGGTAATCGAGAAGGGGTTCGGTACCACCTTCGGTTTCTTCGGCTTCGCCTAGGCCGGCTTCTTCTTCGCGTTCGCCTTGGAGGCGTTCCGCGGGTGCTTTCGGTTTGGTCGATTGCGCCGCTCCCAGACCGGTCGTCGGACCTCCGCCGGTTTCGCGATCGGCGACCGTGCCGCCGCTCTTTTCAGCGCGACTGTCTTCGAGCAGCTGCAGCAGTTCGGCGACCGACGCTTGCGAATCCTGCGCGATGCTGGCGTTGGGTCCGTTGAAGTTGCCGTCGCAGCCCGACGTCCCGCCTGCGCCGGTGACGTAGGGAATGCAGTTGCTGAGCGTCACCAGGGCCCGTCCGAAGTGGCCGTACTGGTCGAACCCGTTGAACGATGCGGTCGAGTTGTAGATCAGTTCGTTCAGGCGCTGCCAACCTTTGGTTTCGGCGAGGCTGCCGAAGAGGGCCGCCAGTTCCCTGGTCGGCACGACACCGGTCTTCGCCAGCTTGCTCGCCGTCTTCACCACCGGCGTGGACTGGGCGAACACCGGGCCCGAGGCTTCGCCCGCCGTGGCGAGGCTCTTCAGCGCGACCGTCGTCGCTTCCGAGAACGGGGTGAGGGTGCGGGTGGCGGTGGTCAACGACGGGGCAGCTTCGCCGAGGTCTTCCAGCAGCGGCGTGCCCGCGTCGGAGAACTCCTTCAGGTTCTTCATCGTTTCGCGGAACTCGACCAGGAAGGTGGGGAACTTCTGCAGTGCCGATTCCAGTTCGACCCCGTGTTCGGAGCTCGCTTCCGCCGCTTCGCCGGAGTGGGCGAGGAAGCCGACCACGTGTTCTTTTTCCTGGGTCAACGGTTCGAGGATTTCCTGCGATTCCGCGGCCAGCTGGGCGAGCTGGTCCTTCTGTTCGGTCAGTTCGCCGAAGAGTTTGTCGACCGAGCGCAGGGTCGGGTTCGCGCCCTTGATCGCCGCCTCGAGGTCCTGCCCGCGACCCGCCAGGCCGGCGCCGAGTTCGTTGAAGATCAGCCGGAAGCGCTGGGCGTACGGCAGCGAGTTGATGTTGTTGATCAGGTCCGGGTCGACCGTGGCCTGGTTGCGGCCGAGCGGCAGCAGGTACTGGCCCGCGCCCGGCTTCCCGTCCGGGATCTTCTTCAGCGGCGGCGGCGGCTGCTCGCCCGGCGCCCGCGGCTCGGTCGGGTGGCAGTTGACGTACTTCTCGCCGATCAGCGACTGCGGGCGGATTTCGCAGCCCGCGTCCAGGCGGAAGTCCTGGAAGCTCGGATCTTCGATTTCCAGCTCGAGGACCGCCTTGCCGGCGACGTCGACGAGCTTGCCGTCTTCTTCGGCGGTCGGTTCGCCGGGCAGCGAGACGCTGACCGACTTGATCGTGCCGACGTTGGCGCCGGCGACCCGCACCTGCTCGCCGGGGACCATGAACGAGCCGTTGTCGAAGACCGCCCGCACCACGTAGCCGTCGCTGGAGGCGCCGCCGGCGATCAGCACGATCGCGACCACCACGGCCGCCACCACCACCAGGCCCGCGATCAATTTTTTCACCCGCCCGCCCCCTGGTTCACGTTGCATTCGGACGGGTTGACGGAGCTGCCGCCGTGCGGCGGATTGACGTAGGGGTTCGACGCGTCGGCAGCGGGCTGGGTGGCGCCACCGGGGCAGCGTCGTGGGGTCGAGGTCGAGGTGAAGCCGTTCAACTGTTCGGCGCGGGTGATCGGCGTCAGCTTGCCGCTGCCGTACTTGAAGAAGTTCGCGCCCGAGGCCGAGGCCCGCACGTAGTTGCCGTTGCCGTCGTAGGCCCCCGTCGCGGCGGCGAGGTCACCCAGCGCATTGAACAGGTCGGGCGTGTAGGAGCGGGCGAAGGTGAGCTGCGGCTGGAAGGCGGCGATCGCGTCTTCGGCGTGCGGGAAGGCGTTCGAGGCGCGCTTCTGGACGGTCGGCAGTTCCGCCAGCAGCGAGGTCGTGTCGTTGTAGGGGCCTGGGCGGTCCAGCGCCAGGGTGAGGTTCTGGGTGAAGGGGATGAACTTGTTCAACACCGGGCGCAGTTCGGCGAGGAACGGGGCGAGGTTCTTGGTCGCCGGCTTGGCGGTGTTGATCAGCGGTTCGACGTCGTCGAGGGCGGCGCGCAGGTTGACGAAGGTGGTGTTCGACTGCCGCATCACCGGCGGCAGCTCTTCCAGCGTCCGTTCCAGTGCGACGTTCTCGCTGCTGATCGCCTGGAAGGCCTGGTTGGCGTTGGAGATCGCGCTCGACAGCTGTTGACCGCGGCCGGCGACGGCAGTGGTGAGGTTGCTGGAGCTGACGAGGAACTTCGAGAGCAGGTCTTCGTCGGCGTTCAGTTCTTTGGCGAAGGCGGTGGCTCGGTTCAGCGCCGTGCCGAAGTACTTGTAGCTTTCGTTCGCTTCCGGGCCGCGGCCCGCGTAGATCTGCCCGTTGCCCTTGATGAAGTTCTGCAGCCCTTCGCGCACCTTGGTCGGGAAGCTGTTGAAGAGCTGGTCGATATCGACCGGCGTCGTCGTCGAGGAGAGGCCGAGCGGGGTGCCTTCGTCGAGCGACGGGCTGCTGTTCGGGCCCGGGCTGATCGAGAGGTAGTGGTTGGCGACGCCGGAGAGCGAGGTGGCGCGGATCACCGCCGTCGTCCCTTCGTGCAGTTCCTGTTCCACTTCGACGTGGACTTCGGCCAGGTTGTCCGGACTCAGGTCGATCCCGGAAACGTTTCCGACCGGCGAGCCGCCGACCATCACCTGGTTGTCGTTCACGAGCTGGCCGGCGTTTTGGAACAGGAACGTGTACTTGTGGCCCCCGCCGCCGCTGAAGAGCACGACGGCAAGGACGATCACCACCACCGCAAGGGCCGCTATCGCGGCTATGCGCGCTGGGGTGATCCCTCGGCTCGGAGCCGAGTGTTTCTCCTCTCCTTGAGGTTTCGCAGCCACAGGTCGTCGCCTGCCCCTCCCTGGCCCCCTCGACCCTGCGGACGGGCGCGCGAATCGTATCCGAGCCGATCCCCGCCAAAAGGCACCGCAGCGGGGACTTAACGGTAAATCAACGCGCTACTCTGGCGCCGCGGACCGGTTGGGGAAAATGGGAGGCGATCCGCACAAATCCTCGACCAGGAGCAATCTCAATGCACAAGCGTTTCACTCTGATCGCGAGCCTTGCCGCCCTCGCAATCCTCGCGATCTCGGCTTCGGCCGCCCTTGCCGGCGAAACCGTGACCGGACCCGACGGCAATACGCAGTCGATCGAAGCCTCGGTCGCGCCGAGCGGCCTCTATAAGAAGACTGCCTCGCCGACGGCCCTGAACGTCGAGGTCAAGACCGGTAAATCCGATGGAGGCGTGCCGAGCCCGGCCGTCCACGACATCATCGACTTCGACCAGAACCTGGCGCTGGCGACCAAGGGCCTGCCCACGTGCAGCGCGACGCAGCTGCAGAACACGACCACCGAAGCGGCCGAACTGGCCTGCGGCAAAGCCAAGATCGGGAGCGGCTCGGCGACCACGCTGCTGCCGCTAGGCGTCCTCTACACCGAGCCGACCAAGGTCACGGCCTTCAACGGCGCCCCCCAGGGCGGCAAACCGGTGGTGCTCCTGCACGCTTACGGTACCTCGCCGATCCAGACCACCCTGGTCCTCGTCGGCACCGTGTCGAGCTACGGCAAGGAAGGCTACGGCCCGCGCCTCGACGTCACGATCCCGCCGATCGCCGGCGGTGCCGGCGTGATCACCGATTTCAAGGTGAAGATCCAGAAATCCTGGACCTACAAGGGCAAGAAGATGAGTTTCGTCAACGCCAAATGCCCAGCCTCGAAGAAGCTGAAGTACCGCGGCGCCTTCACCTATGCCGACGGCGCCACGATCAACGCCGACACCACGCAGAGCTGCACGCCGAAGCCCGAACCGAAGAAGAAGTAGCCCGGGCCTAGACGTTCAGCTTCGGCAGCACCCGCGCGAGTGGGCGCGGCAGCCACCAGACGCGGTCCCCGAGCAGGAGCATCAGCGCCGGCAACAGGACGATACGCACGACGGTGGCGTCGAGCACGACCGCGACCGTGAGCCCGATTCCGAGCTGGCTCACGTTCGCGATCGGCTCGCCGGCGAAGACGACGAAGACCCCCAGCATGATCGCCGCCGCGCCGGTGATCACCCGCGCCGTCTTATCCAGCCCGTAGTGGACCGCGGCCGCGTTGTCGGCGCCGGCGTCGTAGTGCTCCCGCATGCGGCTCAAGAGGAACACCGCGTAATCGATCGAGAGCCCGAAGACGATCGCGAAGATCATGCAGGCGCCGACCGCGTCGACGTAGGTGTGCCCGCCCAGCGGCCAGCCCTCCGGCACGTGGAAGAGCAGCGTCAGGATGCCGAAGGCGACCCCGACCGTGATCAGGTTCAGCCCCACCGCGATCGCCGCCAGCAGCAGCGCCCGCAGCACCACGACGAGCACCAGGAAGGTGACGAGGGTGATGATCGCGATGATCAAGGGGATCCGGTCGCGGGTGATCTTGCTGTAGTCGTTCAGCTGCGCCGCGCCGCCCGCCACGCCGGTTTCGAGCGTCGCGTTCTCCCCCAGTTCGCTCGCCGCCGACGCCAGTTCCTGGTTCAGCCGGATCGACCCCGGCGAGTTGAATTCGTACTTCGAGATCACCAGCATCGACGCGGCTTGGCCGCCTTTGTCCAAGTCGATCGTCGCCCCCACTTTTTCGCGCGTGCCGGGCGGCGCCCCGTCGAGCGCCGAGAGCACGAAGTAACCCGAGTTGAAGAGGCCCGGCGATTTTTCCTGCACTTCGGTCGCCTGCCTGCGGATTTTCGCCTTGCCTTCCAGCACCTGGGCACTCGCTTCCGTGAGTCCGGTTTCCAGCGGTTCGACTTCGACCGCGCCCGCGGCGAGGTTTGCTTCCAGCGCTTCGGCCCCGCCGGTCAGCCGGCCGAGGCCGGCGACCAGGGACGCCGCCCCCGTGCTCAGCTGTTTGACGCCCTTGCCCAGGCGGCTCGCTTCCTTCGCCAGGCGGTTGGCGCCGTGGTAGAGCGTGTTGGCGCCCTTGTGGAGTTGGTAGAGGCCTTCGATCAGGCGACCGGTGCCGCGGCTGACCCGGCGCAATTCGTGGACCGACGAGTAGATGAAGGACGAAGTCCTCTTGTTGAGTTCGGCGTCCAGACCCAGCCGTTCCTGCAGCCCTTCCAGTTCGGCGAGAAGGCCCGCGTAGCGTTCGGCATAGGGCTGTCCGGTCGACGGGTCGGTCCCGGTGATCGCGGCGAGCGCGCCCTCGACCGATTCGAGCGCCGCCGCCGCGGTCGGATCGGTCGGAGACGCTTCTTTCAGCTTCGCCTCCGCCGCCTGCAGCTTTTCGACCGCGACCTGCGTGGGGTCGATCAGACGAGGCAGCGTTTCGTTCTGGTCGGCACGAAGCGCCCGGAGTTGTTCACGTTGCGACCTCCGGCCGTTGTAGTTGAGGGTGCTGGTGATCGAGTTGATGCCGCTGACCCGGATCGTCTGTGCTCCGATCGCCGCTTCCAGCAACCCTTCGGTGAGCTTTTCGGTGCCTTTCGAGAGCCGTTCGAGAGCGTTGATCGCCCGTTGGCTCCCGCCCGCCGCGCGGAGCAGGCCCCGGGCGATCAGCTGCGCACCCTCGGTCGCATGGTCGGAGCCCTGGGCCAGCAGGCCCGCGCCGTTGCTCGCTTCGGTGATCCCGCCGCGCAGTTCCCCCACCCCGCCGGCGGCAACGTTCAGTTCCTTGCCGAGTTTCCCCAGTTCCTTGACCGGGCCGAGGTTGCCCTTCGAGGCGAGCGCCGAGTTGCCCAGTTCCTGCAAGGGCTTCACCCGTTTCGTCGCCGCCTGCGGGCCGACCACGACTTTGACTCCCTTGAGCTTCGCGATCTTGTGCTGGAAGTGTTCGAGCGCCGCCATGCTGCCCGCGTCGGTGATCGGCCCGTCGGGATTGGTGGCGACGATCTGGAACGGCGCGTCCCAGCCCGGGCCGATCGAGTTGTCGATCAGTTCGGCGTTCTGCCGCGCGGGCGCGTCCTTGGGGAGCTGTTCGGGGCTCGGCGGGCCGAGCTTCAGCCCGATCGCCGGACCGGCGAGGACGAGCAGGACACCGCCGACCAGCAGCGCCGCCGGCAGCGGCCGGCGCAGCGCCCCGTTGACAAAGCGCATCACCGCGGAGCGGTCGGCGCTCGCCCGCGAGCCGACCCGCCAGCGATCGACGTTCCTGCCGACCAGGGTCAGGATCGCCGGCCCGACCAGGGTCGCCACGGTGACGCTGAGGACGACGACCATCGCCACCGTCCCGGCGAGGGACACCAGGAGCGACCCGGGCAGGATCAGCAGCGAGACGAGCATCGAGAGCAGGAGCGTCGAGCCCGCAAAGGCAACGGTCCGCCCCGCGTGGCGCCGCGTCTGCCGGGCCGCCTCGAGCGGCTCGGCGCCTCCCTCGAGCTCCTCGCGGAAGCGCGACACCATCAACAGCGCGTAGTCCACCCCCAAGGCCAGGCCGATCATCGTGCAGACGGTCAGCGCGAAGGCGTCGATCGAGAACCAGTCGGTGAGGAAGTAGAGGACCCCGCGCGAGGCGAGCACGGTGATCGCGCCGAAGCCGAGTGGGATCAACGCCGCGATCGGCGAGCGGAAGACCAGCAGCAGGACGACGAGCAGGATCGGCAGGGCGATCAGCTCGCCGCGCTCGGCGGCGTCGATCGATTCCTTCTGCAGCGAGCGCGAGATCGACGCGTATCCGGTCTGGTTCGCCCGCACCGGCGCCGACACGTTTTCTTCGAGGATTTGTTCCAGCCGCGGCACGACCTCGTTGACCGACGTTTTCGTGTCGACGTGGAAGTCGGCGAGGATCAGTGCCCTTTCCGGAGACGGGCGCAGGCCTTCGACCGAGCCTTTGTCCCAGGGCGAGAGCGTCGAGACGTTCGGTTCCGCCCGCAGCGCCCGGACCAACCGCGGCCCCTGTTCTTCGAGTGCGTCGGCGGGGCCGCGCAGGAGGATCGCGAACGGCGCCGAGGGGCCGAAACTCTCTTCCAGCATCGCGTTGGCCTTCGCCGAGGCGCTGCCGGGGACGTCCAGCGTGGTCGGGTCGAGCTTCGAATCGACGCCGGTGCCGACCACCGCCAACGCGGCAAGGACGATCGCGGCGATCAGCAGGATCTCGCGTGGATGGCGCAGCAGCCACGGCATGCGCGGCCCTGCCTCCGAGCCACGGGGGCGTTTGCTTCCCCTTCCCCTGCTGCTTCCCACGCATGGTAGTTTGGCGGTCAGGGGCTACGGGAGGAGCGAACCTATGCGGAAGAATGTGTTAAGGACGGCAATCCTGACCGTCGTTGCACTGTTGGTGTTGGGTGGAGGAGCGCTGGCGGCGATCGTGCTGCGGGCAGGTCCGGTCGAAGTGACGGCCGAAGGCGGCTTCACGCCGACGACCCTGCCGAAGCACGAAACGGCGCCGATCACGCTGCACGGCGAAGGGCGCATCGGCAACGCCGAAGGCGGGCTGCCACCGATCCTGAAAACGCTGATCGTCTGGTACGACAAGCATGGCGCGGTCGTCACCAAAGGCCTGCCGTATTGCACGAAAGGCAAACTGGCGGCGACCACCTCGGCGACGGCGCGCAAGGTCTGCGCGGGCTCGATCGTCGGCGAGGGCCGCGGCACCGCCCTGATCGCCTTCCCGGAACAGCGGCCGTTCAAGGCGAGCTCACCGATCACGATCTTCAACGCCGCGCCGCACAACGGCAACCCGACCGTGCTCGCCCACGCCTACCTCAGCGTGCCCGCGCCGACCACCTACATCGTGCCGGTGGAAATCCAGAAAGTGCACGCCGGGGCGTACGGGTTCCGCACCGAAGCGGTGATCCCGAGGATCGCCGGCGGCTACGGGATCCCGGTGGAAGGTGAGCTGACGATCGGCAAACGCTGGACCTTCAAGGGCCAGAAGCTGAGCTACGCCAACGCCAGCTGCCCGAGCGGCAAGCTGCAGGCAAAAGTCGAAACCGGCTTCACCGACGGCACCAAACTGAACGGGATCATCATCAAACACTGCAAGGGAGCCTGACCTGAGGCGACGGCGCGCAGCGCTGCTCGCGGTCGCGGTCGTCGCGACCGTCTTGGCCTGCGCCGCCGTCGCCGTCGCCGTCACCACCCAGGTCGGCAACCTCAAGGTCTCGGCGACCGCCGAATTCCAGCCGCGCGCCTTTCCCGAACACGGCACCGTGCCGGCGAGCTTCAGCAGCATCCTCCGGGTCAAGACGGTGAACGGCGACCAGCCGCCGGCGCTGAAGACGCTGATCTTCGAATTCGACAAACACGGCAAGCTGAACTTCAAGGGCATGCCGACCTGCACGATGGCGAAGCTCGAAGGCACCACGCCGGATGAAGCGCGCAAGCGCTGCTCCGGATCGCTGCTCGGCACCGGGACCGGTGCAGCGCGGGTGGAAGCGCCGGGCAGGCCGCCCTTCACGATCACCTCGCCGATCTCGATCTTCAACGCGCCGCCGGAAGGCGGCAAGCCGACGTTCATCGCCCACGCCTACGAGACGGTGCCCTCGCCGCAGGCGCTGCTCGTCCCGTTCACGGTGGAAAAGGTGAACCACGGGCGCTACGGCTACCGCACGGAAATCGAACTGCCGCAGATCGCGGGCGGCGACGGGGCCGCGATCCTCGCCGAAGCCCGGTTCGGCCGCACCTACGTGCGCAACGGCCACAAGATCGGCTTCGCCGAAGCCGAATGCGCCGGTGGCCGCCTGCAGGTCTTCGGGAAATTGATCTTCGCCGACGGCAGTCTGCTGCAGTCGCTGCTGACCTCCCCGTGCCACACCGAATGAGACGGCTGAAGCGAACCCTTTTCTTCGTCATCGCGATCCTCGCCTGCGCGTTGCCGGCCGAGGGGGCGCTCGGCGCGGCGATGGTCGAAACGCGCGAACTCCGGCTGAAGCTGAACGCCGACTTCCAGCCGCTGAACCTGCCGAAGAAGAGCTTCGCCCCGGTGGAATTCGAGGGCTACCTCGAGATCTCCAGGCCCGGTGGCGGCGTACCCCCCGCGCTGACGCAGGTGGTGATGGACTTCGACCGCGACGGCCGCCTCGACGTCTCCGGCCTGCCGACCTGTGCCGCCGAACAGGTCGCCGAGGTCAGCGTCGAAGAAGCGCGCACTATCTGCAAGAGCGCGATCGTCGGCACCGGCAAGCTCGAAGCGCTGGTGGCGCTCCCCGGCGGGCCCGTGCCGACGAGCTCCGCGCTCACCCTCTTCAACGGTCCGCGGCAGGAAGGCCACCCGACGGTCATCGTCCACGCCCGCCTCGCGGTGCCGGCGACCCAGACCTACGCGATCGTCGTGCCGATCGAAAAGCGGCCCGGCGAATTTCGCTATCGCGCCACCCTCAACCTGCCGGAACTGGCCGGCGGCCTCGGCGCGATCACCCACATCAACGTCAAGATCGGCCGCCGCTACACCGCGGGCGGGGTGAAGCGCAGCTACGTCGCCGCCCGCTGCACCGATCACATCCTCCGCAGCCACGGCATCTTCACCTTCGCCAACGGCCTGGTGATCGAAGGCGTCGGGCTCGAAAAGTACTGCGCCCAGCGCTGACCCCCCGGCCGTCCGCCGCGGCGCCGGCTTCCTATAATTCTTCGTTCGGGGCCGTTAGCTCAGTTGGTAGAGCAGGAGACTCTTAATCTCAAGGTCGATGGTTCGAGCCCATCACGGCCCATTTCCCTGACATAGGCGCCCTCTACCCGGATATCCGCCTATAGCCCTACCAAGAAGTAGGTAAAGGATGTACAAGGGAACCTGGTGAACATGGAAGAGGGAGCCCAGGACATCCGGCATGCTGCGCCCGATGAGGGCCCGAACGGCCTCGGCCTGGCAGACGCCGACCTCGACGCCGCCCGCCAGCTCGCCGAGTTCCACCGCATGATGGCGGCCGAACTGACGCCGCGCTCGCAGCTCCGCGGCCTGGTCCTGCGCTGCGCCGGCCACTGGTCCCGGCTCGGCGCGATCCCGCGCAACGGCCTCGCCGAGGTCGAACGCCGCGATCACGGCTAATTGTTGATTGCCACGGCGGGACGCCGGCCAGCGCCTCCGGCCATCGCGCGGGAAATGCTGACGCCCCGCGGGGGTCGCAGGGGGAGTACACGGAGAGGCGCGGGTCCAGGGATGGGGCGGGCACGGAGCCGTGACGAAGTGCGCGTGACCGGTGCGCCACCTCGCGCGCCTTCCGTGTCCTTCTCCACGCTTCCGTGCGGCTTTCACATCACCCGATCCGCCGCTCGTGCACTTGGGCGCGCTATAGGGGGCTCAAGTGCACGAGCGTCTGGGAGCCTGTCGAGGAACTGTGTCGTCCCTCCCTACCCGCGCGGACCTGCCGCGGATTCCGGGCCGACGACAGCCTGCCTAAGGGGTCGGAGCGGAATCCGCGGCCCCGGGGCTCGCCGGCATCGTCCGCCGGCGTGGAATCAATCGTCCGGCCGCTAACCGCCGAGGGTGGCGCCGCCGAGACCCTGGATCGGGTTTTCGAGCGATTCCTTGCCGCCGCCGCCACCCTGGGTGGCTTTGGAGGCCTTTTCAAGTTTGAGCTGTTTGCCGAATTCTTTGGCGTTTTTTTCGACTTCGTCGTATTTGTTTTCGAACGTTTCGCGTTCGAACTTCGTGTTCGCCAGTTTGACCGCTTCTTCTTTGGCTTCTTCGGCCAGTTTGTAGTTCTGGGCGAAGAGCGCGTAGAAGGAGAGCGTGCTCCAGCTGTTCAGGTCGTTGCGTTTTTCGGCGACGATCTGCTCGGCTTCGGTCGCGGCTTTCACGTTTTCCAGCGCTTCCTCACCGCTGGTGGAGATTTCGGCCAGCTGGAACATCGCCGGCGCGACCTGGATCGCCAGCCCGGCGCTCGGTTCGCTCGCGGCAGCGACGTAGTTCGACCAGGCTTCGCTGGCCAGGGCGAGCTGGTGCTTGATGTTTTCGGCCCCGTCCTGAGATTCGCCTTCGCCGTTCGTGATCATCGAGTTGGCGGCGTTGATCCGCGTCCGCGTCAGGTTCGCCATCAGGGCTTCGTCGCCCGGCGTTTTCGCCAGCCTGGCTTCGATGTTCACGGCCTGCTTTTCGAAGCTGGAGGCGGCACTTTCGCCGCTCGAGCCGCCGCCGAACAGCGCGTTGGGGCTGAGCACGCCGGTGACCAGGAAGAGGCTGGCCCCCATCAGGATCGCGAGGATCGCGTAGACGACTTTGACCACGTGCCGCCTGCGGCCGCGGATGTCAAAGACCATTCGATGCTCGTCCTGCGCCATCTGCCCCTTCGCCCCTTCTTACTCCTGCGTGGTCGGTTCGGCGCCGCCTGCCCTACTCGGTCGGCCAAACCAGCGTGCCAGCAGGATACTCAACTCAAAGAGAACCAATAGGGGGACCATCTCGATCAGCATCGAGACCGGGTCCACCCCGGGCAGCGCCGCGGCGATGATGGCGATGATCAGATAGGCGTAGCGTCGGTTCTTGGTCAGCTGCTCGATCTTCACGATCCCCAGGCGCGTCACCGCCAGGATCACCATCGGCATCTGGAAGACCAGCCCGCCGGCGAGCATCGTCATCGAGAAGAAGCTGTAGTAGTCCCGCGCCCGCACCTGGATGTTGAACTGGCCGTCGTTGAAGCCGAGCAGGAAGTGCAGGGCGGCGGGCATCACGGCGAAGTAGGCGAAGGCGATGCCGCCGACGAAGAGGAACGGGAAGAGCAGCAGGATCGGCAGCGCCACCCGTTTCTCCGACGGGCTGAAGGCCGGGAGGATGTAGGCGTAGAGCTGCCAGAGGATGAACGGCGCCGCCAGCACCGCGGCCCCGTAGGCGCTCACGGTCAGGGACGTGGTGAACGGCTCGGTCACCCCGAAGGTGATCAGCTTCTTGTGCCCGCTCGGCAGCGGGCTCTGCGCGATTTCCAGCAGCAGGTGGTTCTGCCAGAAGCAGAGCGCCAGGGCGACGGCGAAGACGACCAGGCAGACGATCAACCGATGGCGCAGCTCGTCGAGGTGCTCGACCAGGCTCAGCTGGTCCTCATGGGAGACCGGCCGGACGCGGCGCGGCATCCTAATGACCCCCCGGCACTAGGCCTCAGCTGTTTTTGTCGGGAGCGACCTTGACCTCGTCCTCTTCGACCCGGTGGGTCGTCGAGGGCTCGACCGGGGTGGCGGTCGCGTTCGACGCGCTGATCGCCTTCACGTCGTCGTCATCGTCGTCGTCCTTGTTCTCGCCGGTGACCGACTCTTTGAACTCCCGGATGCCTTTGCCGAGGCTGTTGCCGAGCTCCGGCAGCCGTTTGGGGCCGAAGACGATCAACGCGATGACCAGGACGACGATGATCTCGAGGGGGCCGATATTTCCAAGCATCCCCACGATGGTACTCCGGTTTGACCTCCGCCGATCAGCTGTAGCGCTGGACGACCCCATCGGCGACCAGCTCGAGCAGGCGCCGCTGTTCGGGATCGAAGCTCGTGCGGCCGAGCGCGCGCTTGCCTTCGGCGACCAGGTCGAGCGCCCGCGCCCGCACCGTGGCCAGGGCGCCGGTCGCCGCGATCCGGTCGCAGACCGTCTCCGCACCGGCCGCGTCGAGCCCCGGCAGATCGATCTGGCGCAGGCCCGCGTCGCGCTCGGCGGCGACGATCAGCGGCAGCGTGACGGTGCCGTCGAGCAGGTCGGTACCGCGCGCCTTGCCGGTGCGCGACGGCGGGCCGGTGACATCGAGCACGTCGTCGAGCAGCTGGAAGGCGAGGCCGACCCGGGTGCCGAAGAGGCGCAGCTCGGGGTCGTCGTGGCCGAGCGAGACGGCGCACTCGAAGAGCGCCGCGGTCTTCAATCGGCAGCGGTCGAGATAACGCTGCTCGGTGATCGTGAGGTCGAAAGCGTCCTGGCGCTGGGCCAGCTCGCCACGCGCGAGCGCCACCGCGGCGTCGGCGAGCAGCAGGACCGAGCGGGCGTCGCCCGCTTCACTCAGCAGGGCGAAGGCCCGCGAGAGCAGGAGGTCGCCGGTGGCCAGCGCCCGTGCCCGGCCGGAGGTCGCGGCGACCGTCGGCAGGCCGCGCCGCAGCGGCGCCTCGTCGAGCACGTCGTCGTGGACCAGGGTCGCCATATGGACGAGCTCGATCGCGGTCGCAGCGCGCACCGCCTCCTCCTCGCCCGCTTCGCCCGCGCAGAGGAGGACGAGCATCGGCCGCAGACGCTTGCCGCCCGCCGCCAGCGTCGCGCCGGCGTCTTCGCCGAGCGGCCCGCCCCACCCGTCGATCGCCTCGCGCAACCGGTCCTCGACCTCGCCGAGCCGCACCGGCAGCCAACGCTGGGAGGCGTCGAGGACCGCCGTCACCGGCGGTGGCACGGCGGACCCGGGTGCCATCGGGGGTCAGACCGCCTGCGGACGCTTGGCGCCGCTGTGGATCGCGATGATGCCGCCGGCCAGCACCGTGTAGTGGATCGCGGTGAAGCCGGCCCGGTCCATCTTCTCCGCCAGGCCGTGCGGCGAGGGGAAGCTGCGGACCGACTCCGGCAGGTAGCTGTAGGCCTCGGGCTCGTCGGATAGGGAGCCGAGCAGGGGCACGAGGCGGTCGAACCAAAGCGAGAAGAAGGTCGACAGCGGCGGCCGGGTCGGCTGGGTGATCTCGAGGATGACCAGCCTGCCGCCCGGCTTCAGCACCCGTGCCATCTCGCGCAGGCCGCGGTCGAGATCGGCGAGGTTGCGGACGCCGAAGCCGACCGTGACCGCGTCGAAGCGCTCGCCGTCGTAGGGCAGCTCGAGCGCGTCGGCCCACTCGAAGCGGACGCCCGCGGAGCCTCGCGCCGCGGCCTTGTCGCGCGCCAGGTCGAGCATCGGCTCGGAGAAGTCGCAGCCGACCACGCGGCCGCCGGGGGCGACTCGGCCGGCCAGCTCGAAGGCGAGGTCGCCCGTGCCGCAGCAGACGTCGAGTGCCGACTCGCCCGGCCCGAGGCCCGTCCGATCCGCCGCCTGCTTGCGCCAGCGATGGTGCAGCCCGGCCGTCATCACACCGTTCAGCGTGTCGTAGTGACCGGCCACCCGGTCGAACATGCGGTTGACCTGACCGGCGAAATCGGGTGAGGAGCGGTTGGCGTTGATCGTGTCCATCGGCAAAGGGACGTTACTCGTCCTCCCCCGAGAGATCCGCCGCCCGGCGGCGGATCAGTTCAGCGAGGAGAGGAAGTCGGCCAGCTCGTTCAGTTTTTTCGGCGAGAGTTCGCGGAACGAGGGCATGATGCTCGGGCCGATTTCGATCGACCGGATGATCGCGGCGCGCGGGATACGGGCACCGATGTGGGTCAGTTCGGGACCCGGCCCGTTGTTGCCGTTCTCGCCCAGTTTGTGGCAGGCGAGGCAGCCGGAGCCGGCCACGATCTCCGATCCCGCCTTGTATTGGGGCGGGACCTTCATGTCGATCTCGGTCGGCGAGCCCGAGGTGGCACCGGCGTAGGTCAGGTAGCCCATCGCGAGGATGGTCAGGATCCCGGCGGTGGTCGCCAGCGGGCGGCGCTCCGGCCGGCGCTCCGGGCCTTTGTCGTAGAACGGCAGCAGTAAGAGCAGAACCATGCAGATGGTCGGGATGCCGATCGTCGCGATCGGCACGAGCTCCGGCGGTTTGATCACGCGCAGGACCTCGAAGAGGAAGAAGAAGTACCACTCGGGACGCGGCACGTAGGTGGTCGTCGTCGGGTCGGCCTTCGGACCCTGCTCGGCGCCCAGGAGCAGCGACAAAACGATGATCACGCCGACGACGATCAGCGCCATCGCCGAGTCCTTCAGGACGGCGTAGGGGAAGAACGGCTTCCCTTTCTTCTTGAGGAGCTCGTATTCCTCAAGGTATGCCTGCTTCTCGCTCGGCTTCATCAGGCAGTCGCCCCCCCGCCGTCATGGCCGTCGACCTGGACGCCCGCGGCGGTCGGGCCGGAGCCGTTCGGGCCGTAGCCGTTGCCGGAGACCGCCCCCGCGTGGAGGGTCGTGGTCGGCTCGGCGACCCGCGGCTGGGTGCCGATTTTGGTCCAGGGCGGGGCGGTCGTGCCCAGTTTCACCACCAGGTAGAGGTGGGCAAAGATCAGGGCGATGATCGCCCCGGGCACGAGCAGCATGTGGATCGCGTAGAAGCGTGAGAGCGTGGTCGCCCCGAGCTCGGGCCCGGCCCGCAGGAAGTCGCTCAGGTACGGGCCGACGATCGGGCCGGTGCCGTTGATGTTGATGCCGACGATCGAGGCCCAGTAGGAACGCTGGTCGAACGGCAGCAGGTAACCGGTGAAGGCCATCGTCATCGTCAGGATCAGCAGCACCACACCGATCACCCAGTTGAGCTCGCGCGGGTACTTGTAGGCGCCGAAGAAGAAGGTCCGGCCCATGTGGAGGAAGATCAGGATCACCATCACGCTGGAGCCCCACTTGTGCATCCCGTGCACGAACTGGCCGAGGAAGACGTCGTTGTTGATGTGGGCGATCGAGCTGTAGGCCTGGGTGGTCGACGGGGTGTAGAACATCGCCAGGAACACCCCGGTGGTCGCCTGCACGATGAAGGCGAAGAGGGTGGCGGAGCCGAGCGTGTAGAACCAGTTGGTCCCTTTCGGCACCTTGCGGAAGAGCATCCCGGTGAGGAAGCCGCTCACCGCCATCCGCTGGTCGATCCAGGCGACCGCCTCGACCGGCGCTTCCAGCGCCTGTTCGCCTAGGCGGCCGAGGTCGCCAGGGCGCTCCGGCGGCGTGGACTTGAGGTCCTGCGGCGCGGGAGTTTTCGGCACGCCGGCTTCGCCGGGCTTCGGCGTCTTGCGCAGTGGCGCGGGAACGAGTAGGTCGGAAAGCTTCGGCATCGTCTAGGTCACGGGGGCGGGAAGGTCGAGGGCCGCGGCGGGTAAAGGTATTCCCAGACGCCGCCGGTGAACTCTCCGGGGTCGCGAGCGCGGACCGGCTTCAGCTGCGAGGTGACGCTGTAGCGCGGGCCGACTTCGACCTCGCCCTTGGTGATGCGGGTCTGGAAGCGGTCGAGCGGGCGCACCGGCGGGCCGCCGATCCGCTTGCCCTGGAAGTCGTAGACGCCGCCGTGGCACGGGCAGATGAAGTTGCCCGCGGCCTGGACGAAGCGCACCGGGCAGCCCAGATGGGCGCAGCGGTTGGAGATCGCGACGATGATGCCCTCTTCTTCGCCGAGTTCCTTGGAGCTCATGCGCACGTAGGCGAGCGTCTTGCCCGCGTCGCCGATCCCCGGCGTTTCGGTGAAGACGACCTGGCGGTAGGTGTCTTCGGTGAAGTCGCCGGTTTTGCCGATCTTCTCCCAACGCTCCTTGCCGCGATGGAAGATCGGAGCGACGGCGAACCCGACCGCGGGCAGGATGATCGCCGCGCCGGCCAGGCCGCCGAGGGCCTGGGACGCGATCGTGAAGACCTTGCGGCGGGTCATCGACTCGCCCTCGAAGTAGCCGGGGGGAGGCGGTTCCGTCCGCACGTTCTCGGGGGCCCGGTAGGGCTGGTTGATCTTGTCCGCTTCGTCTGCCACGTTCGGTTGCCGCTCGGTCGCGCAGTCTATTCAAAAGGGGGAGGCCGAGGATGCCGCTCGGGAGACGATTTGTGACGTTCGGGACGACCTGCCCGAAGACATGGGTGATTGCCCTGCTCGCGGCGCTGTGCTCGTGCGTCGCCGTGATCGTCCCCGGGGCCGCCGGCGAGACCGTCCGGCAAGGAAGCTTGCAGGTGTCCTTCGGCGGCTCGGTCTCCCCGCACCTCCTGCCGCGGGTGGGGACGACCCCGATCGCGGTCACGATCCGCGGCCACGTCCGCGCCCTCACCGCCGACCCGCCGCCGTCCCTGCGCCGGATCGCGATCGAAGTGAACCGCCTCGGCGTGCTCGACCACCAGGGCCTCCCCTCATGCCCGCTGGGACGCCTGCGGGCCTCGAGCACCGAAACGGCTCTCGAGCAGTGCCGCGGCGCCCTGGTCGGCGAAGGCCGGGTGAGCGGCGTCCTCGTCCTCCCCGAACAGACCCCGACGCCCTTCGGCGGCCGGGTCGTCGCCTTCAACGGCACGCTGCCCGACGGCCGCCAGGGGATCCTCGCCCACCTCTACACGTCGCGGCCCGCGCCGCTGACCTTCGTCCTCGCCTTCTCGATCGGCCGCGCCCAGGGCACCTTCGGCACCCGCCTCGTCGCCACCGTCCCGGCGAAGACCCGGCGCACCGCCCACATCACCTCCTTCACCCTGCGGCTGCACCGCACCTACACCGTCGACGGCGAACGCCGCAGCTATCTGAGCGCCGGCTGCCCGGCCCCGGAAGGCTTCCCCAGCGTCACCTTCCCGCTGGTCCGCACCTCCTACGGCTTCGTCGGCCAGAAGACCGTCTCCGACACCTTGGTCCGAACCTGCCAAGTGGGGGATGGCGACCAGAAACCCTAATAACCGTTAAAGGTTTCCTACGGAATTGGCGAATCAGGCGCCATGACGAAAGCTCCCGATTCCTCCCGGCTCCTACCAACCCGCCGCTTCGTCGGCCTGATCGCCGCCGTCACCGCGCTCGTCGCGCTGGCGCTCCCGGCGCTCGCCGGCGCCCGTCCGCACTTCACCCTGCCGAAGCCCGCGGTCCTCACCTTCACGGTGGCGAAGGTCGGCAAGCCGAACAACGCCTCGGTCGCGATCGTCCCCTTCACGCCGGCGCTCTACGCCAACTGCTCCGACGCGCCGGCGGAACCGACGGTCCCCGGGACCAAGCTGCCCGACCCCTGCCAGGAAGTCGGCAGCGTCCCCTACGAATACGGGATCGGCGAAGTCGAAGTGACGGTCGAACAGTACGTCGCCTTCCTCAACACGGTCGATCCGTTCGGCCGCAACCAGATGGACCTCTACTCGCCGGACGAGAGCGGCGCCGCCTGGCCGCGCTTCGGCCAGATCGACTACTCGGCGCTGACCGGGCCGGGCAAGCACTACATCGCCGCGGCGGCGGAATGGAACGACAAGCCCTACGGCTTCGCCGACTTCCTCCGCGCCGCCCGCTTCGACAACTCGGTCGCCAACGGCAAGGTGCTGTCGAAGACGGAATCGACCACCGGCTCCGGCAACGAAGAATTCAGGTACGTCACCTACAAGGTGCGGCTCTCCCGCCGGACCGGGACCGGCATGTACGACATGCATAAGCGCGCCCCGGTGCGGACCAAGGCAACCGGCTTCGTGATCCCGAGCCAGAACGAGTGGATCAAGGCCGCCTACTACAACCGGGCCGGCTTCGGCACCAACTCCTACTGGTGGTACCCGACCGGCCCCAGCGTCCCCAGCACCAATCCCGAAGAAGGCGCCCCGAGCCCGGTGACGCTCGACCCGACCACCGGCGACGTGACCAACGCGAACGGCCAGCCGCTGGCCAACTTCCACGCCGAAGAAAAGCCCGCCGCGTACTGGTGCCCGTCGAACCAGACGCAGGAAGACTGCGAAACGGTCAACCCGTTCCACATGCCGGCCAAGGTCTACAAGAAGGCATACCAAGGCAGCCTCAACACGGTCGGCCAGGCCGCGACCTACGGGCCTTGGGGCACGCTCGAACAGGGCGGCAACGCGGTCGAGTGGACCGACACGATCACCGCGCCGCCGTTCGGGGTGAAGGGCCACCGGGTCTGGCGACGCCTCCATGGGGGCGTCCCCAACGCGCCCGTCTACCAGCTGTGGCTCTCGGCGATCGGCCCGCAGCCGCAGAAAAACACCTTCTTCCGCGAAACCTATCCGTGGCTCGGTTTCCGGCTCGGTGTGATCGGGAATCCGGAAGGGTCCGGCGGTAAGTGAAGAATCTCACAGCTATGAGCCGCCATCGCCTCTCCGTCGTCGTCCTTGCCCTGATCGCGGTTCTGGCGCTCGTCCTCGCGACGAGCGCCGGGGCGGCGCCGTCGAAACCGTCGAAGAAAGGCGGCAAAACGAGCACCGAACACGTGCAGCCGCCGGTCGAAACCAGCGAAGGCGCGCTTGAACAGCTGCCGGGCCGGCTCGGCTGTCTCGCCGAAGGCAAAGCCTCGAGGAAACTCTGCGGGAGGGGCCGGGCACTGAAAGGCGCCGGCCCCGGGGTCGGCTCGCGAGCGATCGCGATCAGCCCCGATGGGCGGAACGTCTACGTCGCCGCCTCTGGCGCCGACGCCATCGCCGTCTTCGACCGCAGCCGCTCCACCGGCGCACTGTCCCAGCCGAAGGGCAAAGCGGGTTGTGTCGCCTCGGTCATCGGCAAGGCGAAAGGTGCGCAGGGCTGCGGCCCCGCGATCGGTCTCGACGCGCCGAACTCGGTCGCGGTCAGCCCCGACGGCAAGAACGTCTACGCGACCTCGCGCGACGGTGCCTCGGTCATCACCTTCCACCGCAACCGGCTCACCGGGCGGCTGCGCCAGCTGCCGCCCGCAGCGTCCGGCTGCATCTCCGGCCTGCCGATCCCGGGCTGCACCGCGGGCCGGGCGCTGAAATGGCCCGACGTGGTCGTCGTCTCCCCCGACGGGAAGAGCGTCTACGTCGGCGACTTCGCGGGTTCCGGCGTCATCTCGTTCTCGCGCGCCGGCAAAGCGGGCGCCCTGACCCAGCTCTCCGGCACCGCCGGCTGCATCACCGAAGCCGGCGCCGAAGGGTGCGCCAAGGGCGTCGAGCTGAACCATGTCGAGGGCCTGGCGATCAACCCGAGCGGCACCGGGGTCTACCCCGAGGCCGCCTTCTCGAGCGCGATCGGCTTCCTCGCCCGCGACGCCTCCACCGGCGCGCTCACCCAGACCGGCTGCGTCACCAACGAGGCGGTCACGGGTTGCGCGCTCGGCTACGAGTTCGGCGGGGTCAACGCGATGGCGTTCTCGCCCGACGGCTCCGACGCCTACGCGACCTCGCTCACCAGCAACAGCCTCACCACCTTCCAGCGGGTCACCGGCAGCGTCGCCCTCAGCCAGCCACCCGGCCCCGACCGCCAGGTGCCGAAAGAAAAAGGCCCGGGCAAGGAAACGGTCCCGGCCGCGGAAGGGACGCCCAGCCCGAACGGCTGCACGGTCTTCCTGCGCTCGCCCGGCTGCGGCTTCGGCCGCGCGATCCAGGTGCCGGAGGGGCTCGACGTCTCCCCGGACGGCACCAGCGTCTACGTCGCCGCCTTCCAGACCGGCGCGATCGACGTCTTCGATCGCAGCCCCGAAACCGGCGTCGTCACCCAGAAGTCGGGTGAACGCGGGTGCCTCGCCCCGGCGAAAGTCCACGGCTGTTCGCCCGGACGGGCGCTCGGCGGGGCCGGGTCGATCGTCGTCAGCCCCGATGGCAGGAACGTCTATTCGACCTCGCAGTTCAGCAGCGCGGTCGACGTCTTCAGGAGGATCAAATGACCGAGCAGGAGCGCCGCGAGGGCGGCCTTACCCGTAAACAGCTGCTCGGCACCGGGGCGGGGGCCGCAGCCGCGGCGATGCTCTCCCCGGCCCTGGGACTGAACAAGGCCTTCGCCGCGAGCAATCCCGACAGCAACGGGCTCGGCGGGAAGAACGTGATCCTCTTCCTCACCGATCAGGAGCGGGAGATCCAGCACTTCCCGCCCAACTGGATGCGGGAGAACCTGCCGGGGATGCGGCGGCTGAAGCGCAACGGGCTCAGCTTCGAATCGGCCTGCACCGCTGCCTGCATGTGCTCGCCCTCGCGCTCCAGCCTGATGACCGGCTACTTCCCCGCCCAGCACGGCGTGAAATACACGCTCGAGTCGAACATGGAAGCGACCAAGTACCCGCAGACGAACCTGCCGACGACGCTGCCGAACCTCGGCACGGTGATGAAGGCGGCCGGCTACAACGTCGTCTACAAGGGCAAGTGGCACTGCTCGAAACCGGCGGGCGAAGAAGCGGAGCCCTCGGACCTCGCCGAATACGGGTTCGAACGGTGGGATCCGCCGGACGCGGGCGCCAATCAGAACGTCTCCGAGGCGGGCGGCGGCGTCACCAACAACGACGGCCGGATCATGGAATCGGAGGGCAACGCGCAGGAAGCGACCGAAGGCGCGCTGCAATACCTCGACTCCGTGGCGGAGACCGAAGAGCCGTTCTTCATGGTCATCTCACTGGTCAACCCGCACGACGTCCTCTTCTACCCGAGCCGGACGTTCGAAGAATCCGGCTACGACGACTCCTGGCTAGCCGGTGACATCGAACTGCCGCAGACCAACGAAGAAGACCTCAGCACCAAGCCGAGCGTGCAGGAACAGTTCCTGCGGATCTTCAACCTCACCGGCAAGCCGGAAAGCGACACCGAAAAGCGCGCCTACCTGAACTTCTACGGCAACCTCATGCGCTCCTCGGACAACTACGTGGTCGAAGTCCTCGACCAGCTCGAAAAACACGACCTGATCGACGACACCCTGATCATCCGCACCTCCGACCACGGAGAGATGGGCCTCGCCCACGGCGGCCTCCGGCAGAAGAACTTCAACTTCTACGAGGAGTCCCTGAAAGTCCCGCTCGTCTACTCGAACCCGAAGATGTTCCCGCGGCCGGTCACCTCCGACGCCCTCATCTCCCACGTCGACCTCCTCCCCACCCTCGCCTCCTTGGCGGGCACGCCGAAATCGGCGCGTCGCGACTGGCAAGGCGTCGACTACTCGGACGTCGTCCTCAACCCCCACCGGGGCAAGTCGCCGCAGGACTACGTCGCCTTCACCTACGACGACTTCCAGTCCGGCCAGGCCTCGGGTCCCTACCCCAAAGAGCCGAACCACGTGACCAGCATCCGCGAGAAACGCTGGAAGCTCGCCAAGTACTCCGACATCAAGACGACCGTGAACAAACACACCGGCGCGATCACCGAGGAACCGGGGCCCAAACCTCCCCAGTGGGAGATGTACGACCTGAAGACGGACCCTTACGAGGAAATCAACCTCGCCTTCGAGGACTACGAACGCACCGCGGTCCAAGAGCGCCAATTCCTCCGCCTCAAAAAGAAGCTGGCGAAGGTGGAAAAAACCCGCCTCCGCCCCCTGGCGAACACCGCATAACCCGCGTTCCCCCCGCCCCGAGGGGGGAGAGAATCCACCGCTGCGTGGATTACCCGTGTCATGGCACGGGATATCCACGCAGCGCGTAGCCGGGCGGCCTGGGACATGGCACGACGGCAGCACGGGGTGGTGACGCGAAGCGATCTCGAAGGGCTCGGCTTCTCGGAAGAGGCGATCGAACACCGCCTCGCCACCGGGCGCCTCCACCTCGTATCGCCCGGCGTCTACGCCGTGGGACGGCCCGACCTCACCCCTCACGGCCGGTGGATGGCGGCTGTCTTGGCCTGCGGCGTGGGGGCGGTGCTGAGCCACCGGAGCGCGGCGGAGCTGTGGGGAATCGGCTACGAGAAGCGGGGGCGCATCGATGTCTCCATCCGGCGCAAGAGCAAGATCACCCGCAAGGGGATCAAGGTCCGCGCACGTCCCTCCCTCGGAGCCAATGTTGTGGTGCAGCGGTTCGGCATTCCCGTCACGTATCCAATCCAGACGCTCATCGACCTCGCCACGGAACTGAAACCTCTCCGCCTGGAGCGGGCCGTGAACGAGGCGGACAAGCTGGACCTCGTCGACCCGGAGACGCTGCGAAGCGCTCTCGACGGCTACGTCGGCATGCCCGGCGTCCCGACCCTGCGGACGATGCTCGACCGCCACACCTTCCGGCTCTCCGACTCCGACCTCGAGATCCTCTTCCGGCCTCTGGCCATCGCGGCCGGCTTCCCGGTGCCCCTGACGAAACACTGGATCCTGGGTTACGAGACCGACTTCTTCTTCCCCGACCACGACCTGATCGTGGAGACCGACGGCCTGCGCTACCACCGCACGGCCGCCCAGCAGGCGCGGATGGTCAAGCGGGATCAGAAGCACGTCGCCGCCGGCTTCCGGGTCCTCCGGTTCACGCATTGGCAGATCGCCCACGCGGCGGACGAAGTGACCGAAGTCCTCCGTCAGCTCCGAATCCGCCTGGCGGCCTCGTCCCACAGCGGGTCCACCTCATCGCCCCGGCCTTCCGCGTGAAACTGCGCGCAGCGGGCGATCAGCTCGGAGAGGACGGCGACCGCCGCGGTGTCTCCCATCGCGGCCAGACGGTCCAGTCCTAGGGCGTAGAGGTAGTCGCCGGCGAGGAGTCCGAGATCGGGGTCGTGCCCCGAAATCAGCCTCGACTCTCCGTAATGCAGCAGGTAGCCCTCGCGAACCGCCTCCATGACGAGGGCGTATTCGTCGTCGGGCTGGGACGAAGCGGGAGGCTCGACCACGTACGGGGCGATCGGGGTGTCCTCTTCCCGCAGCTGCCGGGCGAGCTCCGCCAGCGCGCTCACCCGAGGACCTCGTCCAGCGCCTCGGCCGCGGCTTCGAGCGTGCGGTCGACGCTCGCCTCGTTATGCGCCAAGGACACGAACCAGGCCTCGAACTGGGCCGGCGGCGGGTACACGCCGCGGTCGAGCAGGGCGCGGCAGAAGTGCGCGTGGGCCTCGGTGTCGCACGCCGTCGCGTCGGCGAAGTTCCGCACCGGCACCTCGCTGAAGAACAGCGTCACGAGGCCCGGCGCCTTCGCCACCTGCAATGGCCGATCCGCCGCCAGCGCCCCGAACCCGTCCGCGAGCCGGTCGGTCAGTGCGCCGAGCCGCTCGTACGCCGCGGCGTCGAGCCCGTCCAGCGTCGCCAACCCCGCCGCGGCCGCGAGCGGGTTCCCCGACAGCGTCCCCGCCTGGTAGACGTCGCCCGCCGGCGCGATCCGTTCCATCGACTCGCGCGGCCCGGCGAACGCCGCGGCCGGGAGCCCGCCGCCGATGATCTTGCCCATCACGGTCAGGTCCGGTTCCACGCCGAACAGTTCCTGGGCGCCGCCACGCGCCACTCGGAAGCCGGTGATCACCTCGTCGAAGATCAGCTGCGTCGCCGCGGCGGCGGTCGCCTCGCGGAGGAACTCGAGGTAGCCCTCCTCGGCCGGGACCACGCCCATGTTCGCCGCGACAGGCTCGACCAGCAGCGCCGCGACCTCGTGCTCGGCAAGAACCGCCTCGACCGCGGCGCGGTCGTTCCACGGCACCACCACGGTCAGGGCCGCCATCGCCGGCGGCACGCCGGGACTGCCCGGCACCGACAGCGTCGCCATGCCCGAGCCGCCCTCGGCCAGCAGCCCGTCGGAGTGGCCGTGGTAGGCGCCCGCGAACTTGACCACGACCTCGCGGCCGGTGATCGCCCGCGCCAGGCGAACCGCGCTCATCGCCGCCTCGGTGCCGGAGCTGGTCATCCGGACCATCTCCACCGAGGGGAAGCGCGCCGCCACCTCTTCGGCCAGCCGCACCTCGATCGCGGTCGCGGCGCCGTAGCTCGTGCCCCGCTTGGCGGCCTCGATCACCGCCGAGACCACGGCCGGGTCGGCGTGTCCCAGGATCAGCGGGCCCCAGGAGCAGACCCAGTCGATGTAGCGGTGGCCCTCGACGTCGACCAGCTCGGACCCTTCGCCGCGCTCGATGAAGATCGGCTCGCGGCCGATCTGGCGCATCGCTCGGACCGGCGAGTTGACCCCGCCCGGCATCACGTGCAGGGCGCGGTCGTAGACGGCTATGAGTGCGCCGCCTCCCACTCGGCGTAGTCCGGCGTGAAGTAGTGGAGGCGGATCTTCTTGTACTCGGTCGACGAGTAGAGCGTGGAGCGGTCGTCGGGACCCATTTCACATTTGTCCGCGATCGAGTCGAGCACAGCGTCGCACTCCTCCTTGGAGCGGCCGTGGGCCATGGTGAAGACGCTGTAGGGCCAGTCATCGTAGGTCGGCCGCTGGTAGCAGTGGCTGATCCCGCGGGTGGCGGCCATGATCCCGCCGACCTCGAGGATCTGGTCCTCGGGGACCTTCCAGACGCCCATCCCGTTCGCCGAGAAGCCGGCGCGGCGGTGGTAGAGGATCGCCGCGACGCGACGGAGGATCTTGCGGTCGACCATGCCGCCGAGGTGGTCGAGCAGCTCCTCGGTGGTCATCCCGAGCTCGGCCGCGGCCTCGTCGTAGGGACGCTCGGTCGCTTTCATCGGCCCCTGGAGGGCTTTGATGATCGCGATGTCCTTCTCGTCGTAAGGCTGCGGTTCCAGCTCGCGCGGCGGCGCGGCCTCGACCGCGGCGGCGAGCGCCTCGGTCCCCTGCTCCATCTCCAGGTTCATGTTGATCTTGAAGAGGACGAGGGTCGGCAGTTCGCGCATCGACTCGGCGCCGGTTTCCTCCATCAGCGCCTCGATCTGCCCCTTCAGCCCGAGCTTCGAGTCGGGCGGCGTGGCGATCGTGAACCAGAGGTTGAAGTCGTGGGTGCGCAGGTAGTTGTGCGAGACGCCGGGGTGGGCGTTCACCATCCGGGCCGCCCGCTGCGGGTTCT
>JBOGYZ010000184.1:0-4421 GCA_050697015.1 Solirubrobacterales bacterium | reverse complement strand
CCCCTGAGCGAACCTCCCCGCAGTTCGTGAGCGAAGGGGTCCATCCGGCCCCCACCCGCGACGCGATGCTCGGCGAGCTCGCCCGTCGCTACCTGGTCGGCCACGGTCCCGCGACCGACGCCGACCTTTCTCGCTGGGCCGGGATCTCGCTCGGCGACGCCCGTGCCGGGCTGGAGAAGATCGCCCGCCGGATCGTCGACCTCGGCGACGGCCTCGTCGATCTCCGCAAACGCGAAGACCCCGCGCCCCTCCCGCCGCCCCGCCTCCTCGGTGCCTTCGACCCGCTGCTGCTCGGCTGGGCCTCGCGCGAGGCCGTGATCGGGGAGCACAAAGGCCTTGTCACGAACAACGGCATCTTCCGCCCCTTCGCCCTGGTGAAGGGACGGGCCGTAGCCACTTGGCGCCTGCCGAAGGGCAAGGTCGAGATCGAGCACCTCGAGGACGGCACGAAAAAGGCGACGAAGGAACTCGACGCCGACGCGCGCGAGGTCGAGACCTACCTTGCGAACTGATCAAGAAAACGTGCGGAATATTGGGGCGCTCAGAGCGCCCCAATACGACGCGCGGTCGGTTCAGTCGGCGAGTTTGGCCGGCATCGGATCGGCGTCCGTGCCAACGCCCGAGCCCAGCTCCTGCTCCCAGACGTGGTTCAGCGAGACCTGCAGGTAGGCGGGGAACGCGATGCCGATGAACAGGTAGAGGACCAGGGCGATCCAGCCGTTGACCGGCTCGCGATTGGCCAGTGCCGCGGTGCCCTGCACGCGCTTGGTGCCGTTCCAATAGGTGATCAGCGCCGGGACGATGATGATCCCGCCCGGGAACACCGCCAGTAGCGAGTTCGTCGGGTTGCGGCCGAGGTCATAGCCCCGGGACTCGCCGAATTCCTTCATCTCCTTATTGACGCGGTACCACCAAACGAGGAAGTAGACCCCGAGGGTGATGATCGGCAGTAGCGCCACCGCCCACGGGTTACGGACCTTGACGGTCGCTTCGCTGTTCGGGATATGCAGTTCTTGGGCCAAGTCGGGGCTCCGTTCAGAGGACGAGCAGTATGGGGTTCGACCCTATTCGGCCGCACGGGCGCCGCGCTTGAATTTGGGTGCGCGGCTCAGCCGAGCAGAAGAAGTTGGGCCGATCTCATATGTCCCGAAAGGTGAGGTCGAGATCGAGTATCTCGCCCGGCACCCGTCATTCGGATGCGCGTTCGCTCTCTTGAGGCGGAGGCATCTCGGTAGGCGGGGGCGCCGGGGGCGTTGGAGGGGGCGGCGGCGGGAGCGTTTCTCCAAGCGAGGGGATCACGGTCATGCCGGTCGCCCCATCGGGGCCGTTGCCCCACTTGTTCGGGGGCCCGCTATCGGTGCAGGCGAAGACGATCAGGACTATGGATCCGACGAACGGCACGAACGAGATGAAGATCCACCATCCGCTGCGGTCCGTGTCGTGGAGGCGGCGCACAAGGACGGCAAGACTGGGGAGGAGAAGCGCCAGCACCGCGAGGACGGTGAGGACCGGGGTGTTGATGGCGGCGTCGACGATCGTCGTCGCGATGTAGACAAGGACGTAGAACAGAACAAACCACCAGTACGCGGAGCGCGAAGAGCGACCGCTGAATTGCGCGTATTTCGAGAGGCCGTCGCTGATGGCTTCACCGAACGTCACGTGTCTTTCACTCCTCCGGGTTGATGGATGGCACTGATTTCGAAATAGCTGCCGTCCGTCCGAGGCGGCCTATCGGCGCGAGTGCGATGCAGACGAGCGCCGCGAAGAGGAAGGGAGAGGCGGGGTTGGACCTGACCGCCTGCCGGACCCGGCAGCGCCACAGGAGCGTGAAGGCTCGGCCCATGCCGCAACCGGGACAGTTGCGGCCGGTCGCACGATGAATCGGGCATAGGTCCGGGACACGATGGTGGCGAACGGCCAGGTATCTGCCGACACCCGGTTCTTCACTCGCGGCAGACAGTGCTGCGCTCGCCAAGAGGACCCCGGCGGCGGCAGTGCTAGGCCTTGCCGAGCTTCTGCCAAACGACATTGCCAAATTCATCCACCACCACCATCTCGCGCTTCTCGCCGCCGGTTGCGGCGATGATCGCCCAGACAATCCCCCAAAGGAGGCAGGTGAAGATCGTGAGGATCGCATGCAAGACGTGATTGACGGGCTTGCCCTCCACGAGCACTGCCTGGAATTCACTCTGGGACTCGATGCGAAGCCCACGCGCGGCCGCCGTCTGAAGCTGCTGGGACAGGATCACCTTCCGTTCGTCGGCCGTCCGGCGCGTGGTGTTCACCTCGCTGCCGCTCTGAACGCGGTCGGTCCAGGCGTCGCCGTCCCAGTAACGCATCAAGTTCGCGCCCCCGGCATTCGGGTCTGGATACCAACCCGGGGACGGTTTGGACGAGTCCTCTGGAGTCGCTGGATCCACCGGGTCGGGAGGCGGTTGCGGCCGGGGGTCTTTGGTGGAATCTGACATAGCGAGAGAGAAACCTATCGTCACTCTAAGACGTTCTGGTAACTCAGGTGGTCAACGTTATGCCCGTCGGCGTCGTAGCCGAGGGCCATCATTCACTGTTGGGCGCCCCGCCACCAGGCGAGGCAGCTCCGCTTTAGCCGAGCTTGGGGCTCTGCCAGGGCGCTTCGAGGCGCTTGACCAGCTCGTCGCCGAGGCCCTCGATCGGGACGCGGATCTGCTCCAGGGAGTCGCGGTCGCGGAGGGTGACGGTGTCGTCCTCCATCGTCTGGAAGTCGACGGTGATGCCCCAAGGGGTGCCGATCTCGTCCTGGCGGCGATAACGCTTGCCGATCGAGCCGCCCTCGTCGAACTCGGCGGGGAGGCGCTTGCGCAGGGCGGTGAAGAGGTCGCGCGCCTTCTCCGGCAGGCCCTCCTTGGAGACGAGCGGGAGGACGGCGACCTTCACCGGGGCGAGGCGCGGGTGCAGGCGCAGCACGGTGCGCTGGCGGCCCTCGACCTCCTCGACCTCGTAGGAGTCGACGAGGAAGGCCAGCGTGGCGCGGTCGGCGCCCGCGGCCGGCTCGATCACGTGCGGCATGTAGCTTTCTTTGGCCTGTTGGTCGAAGTACTCGAGCTTTTCGCCGGAGGCCGTGGCGTGCGCGGTGAGGTCGAAGTTGCCGCGGTTGGCGACCCCCTCGAGCTCTGACCAGCCGATCGGGAAGAGGTACTCGACGTCGCTCGTGCCCGAGGAGTAGTGGGAGAGCTCGTCCTGATCGTGCGGGCGGATCCGCAGGTGGTCGGGGCGGATGCCGAGGTCGGTGTACCAGCGCTCGCGGATCTCGATCCACTCGTGGTACCAGCGGTCCGCGTCATTGGGCGGGACGAAGAACTCCATCTCCATCTGCTCGAACTCGCGGGTGCGGAAGATGAAGTTGCCCGGCGTGATCTCGTTGCGGAAGGACTTGCCGACCTGGGCGATCCCGAACGGCGGCTTCTTGCGGGCGAAGCCGAGGACGTTCTTGAAATTGATGAAGATGCCCTGCGCCGTCTCCGGGCGGAGGTAGACCTCGGAGCCCTCGCCCGCGACCGGGCCGACGTGCGTCTCGAACATCAGGTTGAAGTTGCGCGGCTCGGAGAGGTCGCCGCCGCACTCGGGGCATTTCAGCTCGCCGTCGGGATCGCCGCCTTCGGCCGCCACGGCCTCGCGTAGGTGGTCCTCCCGCCAGCGCCGCTTGCACTTGCCGAGGCACTGGACCAGCGGGTCGGTGAACCCCGCCAGGTGGCCGGAGGCCTCCCAGACCTTGGGGCTCTGCAGGATCGCCGAGTCGAGCGCGACGATGTCGTCGCGTTCCTGCAGCATCGAGCGCCACCACTCGTTCTTCACGTTGGTCTTCAGCAGCACCCCGTAGTGGCCGTAGTCGTAGGTCGAGCCGAGCCCGCCGTAGATCTCCGAGGAGGGGAAAACGAAGCCGCGGCGTTTGCACAGCGCGACGATCTCCTCCATCGTCACCTCGGTCTCGGGCTTCTCCTGCGGGGTGGTCGCCATGCCCGAACCGTAGCGGCTGCGATAATCCGGAGTCCCGTGCCGATCTACGAGTACAAATGCGACAACGGCCACGTCTTCGACGTGATGCAGAAGATGGCGGATGACCCGCTGACCGAGTGCGTCGAGTGCGACTCCCCCGCGGTCCGCGTGCTGACCGCCCCTGCGGTCCACTTCAAGGGCTCCGGCTTTTACAACACCGACTACGGCAAACGCAAGGGCGGCGGCTCCAACGGGAGCGGCGAGGGCGGCTCCTCCGAGTCGAAATCGTCGAGCTCCTCCGACTCGGGCAGCGGCTCGAAATCCGATGCGAAAGCCGCTTCATCGTCGTCGAGCAGTTCCTCGTCCTCGAGCGACTAAAGGTCGGTTCACACGGAGGCGTGGCGAGTGCCGCGGATTCCGTCCCGACCCGGGCTGGCTGAGGTCGGGAC
>JBOGYZ010000183.1:0-3586 GCA_050697015.1 Solirubrobacterales bacterium | reverse complement strand
GTCCCGAGGTAGACGGTCTCCAGGTGGGCGAAGAGGGAATAGTCGCCCTCGATAATCATCACCGTCTCCCACGGCTCGATCGGGTCGCCCTCGGCGAGCGCGTGGACGCGGAGCGCGGGCCAGCCGTCCTCCCACGACCCGTCCCCCAGCCGCCGCCCCGAGCAGAGCCGCAGGATCGCGACCGCCTCGTCGATCCCACCGAGCAGGCCCTCGCGCTTGGCGAAGACCTGCATCGTCACCCCGGGCCGCCGGCCCTCCGCCTCCAGCAGCTCCTTGGTCAGCTTGAAGTAGGTGTCCGAGTAGTAGGCGTCGCGGATTTTCTCGACCGGCAGCCGGAAGACCTCCGGCGCCAGCCGCCCGTCACCGCCGAGGCGCGCCTCTTCGTCGCTCATCGCGGCCGATGATGCCGGCCGCCCGCCGCTATGCCGTGCCTTCGACCTCGTACTCGCGCAGGAACCCCTCAAACAGGCGGCGATGGCCCTGCTCGTCTTTGAGGATCGCGATCACCATGTCCTGGGTGACGTGGTCGATCTCCTCGGTCTCCTCGACGATCTTCGTGTAGTGCTCGATCGCGCCGGTCTCGGCCTCGATCACGCCCTTGATCACGTGGACGATGTCGGTCTGCTCGTCGGGCGGCTGCAGGAAGCTCTGTTCGGGCTTGAAGTCCTCGGAGCCGGGGACGACGCCGTAGAGCTCCTTGATCCGGTCGGCAAACTGCTGCGCGTGACCGAGCTCCTCCTGCACGTCGGTGGCGAGCGACTCTTTGATCTCCTGGGCGCGGACGCCGTCGACGTTGGTCGAGTTGGTGATGTAGTTGATGACCGTCTCGATCTCCATCCAGTACGCCTTGGTGAGGAGGGCGACGACCTTCTCGCGGTTCTCGACGTCGGCGAGGATTCCGGTGGTGCTTTTCGTAGTAGTCATGGCCTAGAGGTACCCCGGCTTCAGACCGGCAACACGTCGCGGTAGGGTCCGCGGCGTGTCAGTCATCGACGAGCTGTTCACCAACAATCGGGCCTTCGCGGCCAAGGTCGAGGAGCGGCATCTGGGGGTCGAACCCAGCCGTCACCTGGCGATCGTCACCTGCATGGACTCACGGCTCGACGTCTTCGCGGCGCTCGGGCTCGGCGACGGCGAGGCCCACGTTCTGCGCAACGCGGGCGGCGTGATCACCGACGACGTGATCCGCTCGCTGGCGCTCTCGCAGCGCAAGCTCGGGACGCGCGAGGTGATGCTGATCCACCACGACGATTGCGGCCTGCAGAAGGTGAGCGACGACGGCTTCCGCGACGAGCTGCGCGAGGCCACCGGAGTGTCGCCCTCGTTCGCGATCGAGTCGTTCACCGACGTCGAGGCCGACGTCCGCCAGTCGATCCTGCGCGTGCAGCGCTCCGAGTTCCTCCCGCACCGTGACTCGGTTCGGGGCTTTGTCTACGACGTCGACACCCACGCGCTGCGCGAGGTCGTCGTCGCCAACCCACCCGGCGAGGAGGTCGTCTGATGCCCGAGGTCGCTCCCTACGGATCCTGGCGCTCGCCGATCGCGCCCGCCGACGTGGCGCGCGGCGGCCGGCGGCTGGGCGGCGCGACGATCGCCGCCGACGGCGCGGTCTGGTGGGCGGAGGGCCGTCCGGCCGAGGGCGGGCGGAGCGCGCTGATGCGGCGCCCGGCGGGCGGCGAGCCCGAAGAGGTGACGCCGGCCGGGGCCAACGTCCGCACCCGCGTGCACGAGTACGGCGGCGGCGCCTGGAAGCTGCTCGGGCCGGACCTCGTCGTCTACGTCGACTTCGCCGATCAGCGCGCCTATCGGTTGGAGCTGGGCGGCGAGCCGGTCGCGATCACGCCGGAGCCGGATCAGCCGGCCGGGCTGCGGTACGCGGATTTCGAGCTCCACCCCGACGGCAAGACGCTCTTCTGCGTGCGCGAGGTCCACGACGGCGGCGCCGAACCCGAGAATCAGGTCGTCACGCTGCCGCTCGACGGGTCGAAGCCGCCGCTGGTGATCGCCGCCGGGCGCGACTTCTACTCCTCCCCGCGCGTAT
Organism: Solirubrobacterales bacterium; assembly: GCA_050697015.1. Lineage (GTDB taxonomy): Bacteria > Actinomycetota > Thermoleophilia > Solirubrobacterales > 70-9 > VAYN01. The sequence continues at coordinate 1,545 of JBOGYZ010000183.1, read as the reverse complement.
CCCCGGACGGGCTCTGGCTCTGTTTCGTCTGCTGGGACCACCCGAACATGCCCTGGGACGCCACCGAGCTGTGGGTGACGCCGGTGCGCGACCCGGGCGCGGCGCGGCCACTGGCCGCCGGCGCGGGCGAGTCCGTCTTCGCCCCGTCCTGGGACACCCAGGATCGCCTCCGCTTCGTCTCCGACCGGGATGGCTGGTGGAACCTCTACCGGACGGTCGCCGACTTCGGCGCCCCCGACGCGGCCGAGGACGTGCCGCCGGTCGAGCAGCTGACCGCCGAGCAGGCCGACCTTGGCCACCCGCAGTGGCTCTTCACGATGCAGACGCACGCCGAGCTCGAGGACGGGACGATCGTCGTCATCCGCACCGAGGACGCCACGGAACGACTGGCGGTCGTGGACAAGACGGGCGGCGCGGTGCGTGACCTCGGCCTCCCTTACACCGCCTTCGGCGCGCCGTCGATCTCGGCCCGCGGTGGCAAGGTCGCCTTCGCCGCGGCGACGCCGGCGAAGCAGCCCGAGGCGGTCGTCGTCGACGTCGCCTCCGGCGAGGTGGAGACGATTCGCACCTCCTCCGACGAGACGGTCGACCCGGCGCTGGTCGCCGAGCCGCGCGCGATCTCCTACCCGACCGGCGAGGGCGACACCTCGCACGCCTTCTACTACCCGCCGACCAACCCGGAGTTCACCGGGCCCGAGGACGAACGGCCGCCGCTGATCGTGGTCAGCCACGGTGGGCCGACCTCCCACGTGACCCCCGCCCTCGACCACGAATTCCTCTTCTGGACCAGCCGCGGCTTCGGCGTCGTCGACGTCAACTACCGCGGGTCCTCGGGCTTCGGGCGCGCCTACCGCGACAAGCTGCAGGGCACCTGGGGCGTGGTCGACACCGAGGACTGCGTGAACGCGGCGCGGTTCCTCGCCGAGACCGGCGAGGTCGACGGGAAGCGGCTGGCGATCCGCGGCGGCTCGGCGGGCGGCTACGCGACGCTCTGCGCGCTGGTCTTCCACGACGAGTTCGCCGCCGGGGCGAGCTACTACGGAGTGGCGGACGCCGAGGCGCTCGCCCGCGACACCCACAAGTTCGAGTCCCGTTACCTCGACGGACTGATCGGCCCCTATCCGGAGCGCGCCGACCTCTACCGCGAGCGCTCGCCGATCCACTTCGTCGAGAAGCTCAGCGCCCCGGTGATCCTCTTCCAGGGCCTCGAGGACGAGATCGTCCCGCCCAACCAGGCCGAAACGATGGTCGCCGCGATGGCCGCCAACGGCATCCCCCACGCCTACCTCGCCTTCGAGGGCGAGCAACACGGCTTCCGCAAGTCGGAGACCGAGATCCGCTGCCTCGAAGCCGAGCTCTACTTCTACGGAAAGATCCTGGGCTTCGAGCCGGCGGATGAGTTGCAGCCGGTGGAGATCGATAGCTGATCGGTCCGGACGGGGCGGAGGCTCGCAAGCTGTCCCTCCGGCGAGGGTCCTGGCCTCGCGAAGCTGGCGCCCGGGAAAGGGAAGGGCCGTCTCGTCCACGGCCCTGGCAGGCTGTGGC
>JBOGYZ010000182.1:0-22047 GCA_050697015.1 Solirubrobacterales bacterium | reverse complement strand
GACCCACCCGCGGCCGCGATCTCGTCGGTCGTCCGCTTCAGCCCGTCGGCGTCGCGGTCGACGACCCCGACGCGCGCCCCCTCGTCCGCGAGCAGCCGGGCCGTCGCCGCACCGATGCCGCTCGCCCCCCCGCTCACGACCACGACCCGGCCGTCGGCCGATCGGCTCGAGCCCGGCTCGGTCACGGCGTTCCGCCGTCGAGGCGCAGCATCGCGCCGGTGGAGTAGCTCGAGGCGGAAGAGGCGAAGTAGAGGGCCGCGCCGATGATCTCCTCGGGTCGGCCTACTCGTCCCAGGGCCATCGTCGCGCGGGCGTGGGCGGCCACCACATCGAGATCCCAGGAGCGGGAGATGTCGGTGAGGAACGGCCCGGCGATGATCCCGTTGACCCGGACGCTCGGGCCGAACGCCTTGGCGAAGCCCTCGGTCAGGGCGTTGAGCCCAGCCTTGGCCGCAGCGTAGGGAAGGAACTCCGGCGCCGGACGAACCGAGGCGATCGACGAGATGTTGAGGATCGATCCACCACCGTCCGCCGCCATCCGCGGCCCGAGGGCGGCGGTCAGTCGGAACGGGCCCTTCAGATTCACCGCGATCACCTTGTCGAAGGCGGACTCGCCGACCTCCTCGAGGCTCGGATATAGCGGCGACATTCCGGCATTGTTGATGAGCACGTCGACCCGGCCGACTCGCTCGTAGACGGCGTCGATGAGGGCATCGCAGGCGCCCCAGTCACCGACGTCGGCAGAGAGCGCGAACGCCTCGCGCCCCGAACGCTCCGCAACCTCGGCAGCGGTCGCCGCGCAAGCATCCTGCTTACGACTGGAGATGACTATGTCGGCGCCGCGGTCGGCAAACGCCAGCGCCATCTCCCGGCCCAGGCCGCGGCTTCCACCCGTGATCACGGCAACCTTGCCGCTCAGGTCGAACAGCTCATCAACGACTTTGCTCACCCGTCCTCCTTGATCGTCTCGACGGCACGTTCGAACAGCTCCACCGCCATCCCGTGCAACTGCCTGCCCATCGCCGCCGGCGCCTGTCCGGCGAGCGAGCGGGCATAGGTGCCCTCGAGGACGATCCCGAACTTGAAGCAGGCCATGACGACGTACCAGGGGAGACGGCTGAGGTCACGCTCGGAGCGCTCGGAGTAGCGGGCGGCGAGGTCGGCGACGCTCGGGAGGCCCCCCGCATCGGCCAGCGCGCCGCTCAGCAGGCTCGGGCGGTCGTGCCGCGGCCAGCCGGCGAGCAGCCAGCCAAGGTCGAGCAGCGGATCGGCGACCGTGGACATCTCCCAGTCGACTACCGCGACCACCCGAGGCCCGTCGGCGGAGTACATGAGATTGGCGAGGTGGAAGTCGCCGTGCATGATTCCGGGCTCGAAGCTCGACGGCCGCTGGGCTTCGAGCCAGGACGCGACGAGATCGAGCGCCGGCAGGTCGAATCCCGCATAGCCGTCGTAGCGAGAGTAGGACTCGAGCTCCGAGCGCCAGCGAGGGATCTGCCGCTCGAGGAAGCCGTCGGGGCGCCCGAAGTCCTCGAGGCCGACGGCCCGATGGTCGACGGCGCCGAGCGCCGCGAGGGCATCGACCGCCGCGTAGCCCATCTCGCGGCGGATGGCAGCGTCGCCACGGTGCAGCGGCGGCAGCTCGACCATCGGGTTGAATCCGTCGACCAGCTCCATCAGGAAGAACGGGCCGCCCTCGAGGACGCCGTCGTCCGGACAGGCCGCCAGCAGGGTGGGGTGCGGCACGTCGGACCCGGCCAGCGCGCCGAGAACGCGGATCTCGCGTCGCAGCGCCTCGGCACTGCCGGGGCGGGGATGGAGCGGCCCGCGCCGAAGGACGAAGCTCCGACCGCCGCGCTGGAGGTGGAGCATCACGTTCTGAGACCCGCCGCTGAGCGGCTCGACCGCGTCGATCGATCCGCCACCGAGCTGCTGGTCGTCCATCCACGCGGTGAGAGCCGGAAGATCGACCAGCTGGTCGGCCGTGTCCTGGGGGGCAGTCGCCTTGGTGGTCATCGTCGGCCTCGGACGCTCAGCCGGTCGGCTGGCGCAGCTTCGCCGCCGCGGCCTCGGCCAGGCGCGGCAGATGGCCGCTCGGGAACACGTCCGGCGCCGGCTCGTAGTCGGCCAGCACCTGCTTGGCGATCGTCGTCTCGTGCACCTCGGTCGGGCCGTCGACCAAGGCGAGCCACTCGGACTCGAGCAGGAGGCGGCCGAAGGGCATCTCGGCGGAGACGCCGAGCGAGCCGTGCAGGTGCATCGCCCTGCGCACGACCCGTCGCAGCACGTCGGGAGCGGCCGCCTTGATCGCGGCGATGTCCTTTCGCACCCGGGCGTAATCGTCGTATTTGTCGATCAGCCAGGCGGTGCGCAGGACGAGCAGCCGGAACTGCTCGATCTCGATCCAGCTTTGGGCGATCGCGTGTTGGGTCTGCCCATAGTCGGCAAGCACGCCGGTTCGGGTCGGCCGCGAGACCGCGCGCTCGCACATCGCGTCGAAAGCCTGCCGCGCGGCACCGACCGTGCGCATCGCGTGGTGGACGCGGCCGCCGCCCAATCTCGTCTGTGCGATGGCGAAAGCTTGACCGGTCTCGCCCAGGAGGCACTCGGCCGGCAGGCGCGCGTCGCTGAAACGCAGGTGGGCGTGGCCTGGTGCGGCGGCGGGCTCGCCGAAGACGTGGACGTCGCGAACGATCTCGACCCCCGGCGTCGCGGCCGGCACGATCAGCATCGAGGCCCCGCGATGGACCGGGACATCGGCATCGGTCACCGCGAGGACGACGAAGAAGTCCGCCGTGGTGGCGTTGCTGGCGAACCACTTCTCGCCGTCGAGCACCCAGCCGTCGCCGTCACGCCGCGCGGTCGTCGTGAAGAGGCGCGGATCCGAACCGCCCTGGGGCTCGGTCATCGCGAAGCACGAGACGATCTCGCCGTCGAGCAGCGGCTGTAGATAGCGGCGCTGCTGCTCGGGCGTGCCGAAGTGGGCGAGGATCTCCGCATTGCCGGAATCGGGGGCCTGACAACCGAAGATCGTCGGCGCCCATCGGGACCCTCCGAGGACCTCGTTGAGCAGCGCCAACTTGACCTGCCCATAACCGCCGCCGCCCAGCGAGGGCGGCAGGTGGCACGCCCAGAGGCCGCGTTCCCGCACCCGCTCCATGAGCGGCCGGGCGGCAGCCATCGCTGCCTCGTCGTGGCGCTCGTAAGGGTCGGGAAAGACATGGTCGAGGGGCGCCACCTCGTCGCGGACGAGCGTCGTGGCCCACTCGAGCAGCTGCTGGTAGTCGGGGTCGATCTCGAAGCTGTACATGAGCGTCGCCAGCATACCGTGAATTCGGACAGTATGTACGGACATCTATGCGGACAGACTGTCTGGCATCATATATATTCGGACCATGCCTGATTTGACCAACCGTCGATGGTGCGTCGCGGGGTTGCCCGACGAGCGCCTTGGCGTCTCCCATTTCTCCTTGCGGACGGTCGCGCGGCCGACGCCCGCCGATGGACAGGTCCTGTGCCGCGTGCTGTGGATCTCGATCGATGCGGCGGGTCGAGCCTGGCTGCAGGCCGACACGTACCGGCGGGCCCTGCAGGTCGGCGACACGATGCCTGGCTTCGGGATCGGTCAGGTCGTCGAGAGCGACTCCGAGGAGCTCGCGGTCGGCGACATCGTCACCGGGGACCTCGGCTGGCAGGAGTACGCCGCCATCGCGCCCGCCGAGCTGGAGCGGATCGAGCAGGTTCGTCCGCTGTCCAACTACCTGAGCGTGCTCGGCATCACCGGCCTGACCGCGTACTTCGGATTGCGAGAGGTGGGCGAAGCGCGGTCGGGGGAGACGGTCGTGGTGTCGGCCGCGGCCGGCGCGACGGGGACCGTCGTCGGCCAGATCGCGAGGCGCGAAGGCTGTCGCGTCGTCGGCATCTGCGGAAGCGCCGAGAAGGGCTCCTGGCTGACCGGAGAGATGGGGTTCGACGCGGCCGTCAGTCATCGCGATCCCGATTTCCGCAAGGCCCTGCGCGCCGCCTGCCCCGACGGTGTCCACGTCTACTTCGACAACGTCGCCGGCCCGACGCTCGAGACGATGCTGGGCGCGATGGCGCCGGGCGGCCGGATCGTCTGCTGCGGCGTCGTCTCACAGTACGACACGGCCAACCCGGGTCCGGGACCGCGCGGCGTTCCAGGAATGCTGATCATCAAGAGCCTGACGATGCGCGGCTTCCTGCTGCCGACCTTCTCGGATCGCTACGCCGAGGGCCTGGACGCACTCGCCGGCTGGCTCGACGATGGCTCGATCAAACCCGTCGAGGACATATTCGAGGGGCTGGAGCGAGCGCCAGAGGGATTGGTAGGGCTGCTGAACGGCTCCAATCTCGGCAAGCGCATGGTGCACGTCGACGATCCGGTCTGATCGAGGTCCCGGACTCAGGGTCCGGCGGCGGGTCCGCGCTCGGCCCTAGCGCCCCGCCTCGGCCAGTTCCCGCCCCCGCGCGAGCATGACCGGAACCGACGTGACGAGCGTCTCGTAGAGCGGGTCCGTGCGCTTCCCGGTCCGGTGCAGGCGCAGGTTGAAGCCGGCGATCACGGCGAAGCGGAAGCAGGCCAGCGCCTGCCACCAGGCGAAGCGCTCGATCGGTCGTCCGCCCGCCCGCTCGTACATCTCCAACAGCGTGTCGGGTTCGAAGCGCACCCGCAGGTCGCGCAGGTAGTCGTGATGCCAGCAGGTGGAGTCGGTCATGAATGCCAGCCAGCCGAGATCCAACGGCTGCGGCCCGATGCCGGCGATCTCCCAGTCGATCACCGCCAGCAGATCGTGTCGAGGCGAGAAGAGGACGTTGTTCATCTGCAAGTCACCGTGGACAAGCCCAATTGGAGCGGCGGCCGGGGCCGTGGCCCTGAGCTGGTCGGCGAACGCCCGCGCCTCCGAGATCCAGTCGGGCTCGGCCATCCGATCGACGAGGCGCTCCCAGAAATCGAGCTCCGCGGCAATATCGCGGGGCGGTGACCAGTCCGCCAGCCTCGCCCGCCAGTCGAAAGCGTGGATCGCCACCATGGCATCGATCCCCTGTCGCACCATCTTCTCGATCTCGGCGGGCCCTCCCTCGATCGAGAGGGCCGCGTCGAACATGTGCAGGGGACGGCCGTCGATGAACTCCTGGATGTAGGCGTCGGTCCCGAAGATCGCGCTGTCGGCCTCCGACCAACGGATCGCCGCGACCGGCAGGCCCGCGTGCGCCAAGGCGTCGAGCAGCGGCACCTGGCGCAGCACATCGGTGTTGCCGCGACGGCGGACGTCCGCGGGCGAGAGGCGCAGCACCAGTCGTTCCTCCGCCATCCCGTCGCGGTTCAGAGTGAACGCGTAGTTGACCCCTGAGTTGCCGGAGAGGGGCGCGACCGCGTCGACCGAGCCACCGCCCGCCGACACCTCGGCCCAGGCGGCGAGCCGGCGCCCGACATCGGCGGTCGCCTCGCGCTCGGTCGTGGTCATCATCATCTTGCCATCAGCCTCACCGATCTCGCCGGCCATCTCAACGCCCCTCGAAGGCGGGGGCACGACGGCCGACAAAGCTCTCGACGCCCTCACGCGCGTCGGCGGTCTCGGCACAGGTAACCATCGCGCGGCGCTCCGCGTCCAACTGCTCCGACCAGCCGGCCGATTCCCCCTCGTCGAGCAGTCGCTTGATCTGGGCGTAGGCGACGGTCGGACCGGACGCCAGTCGGCGCGCCTCGGCATCGGCCTCGCCGGCAAGCTCCGCCGCCGGCACGACCCGATCGACAAGCCCCCAGGCGAGAGCGTCGGTAGCGTCCAGAGCCCGGCCGCCGAACAGGATCTGACGCGCTCGCCGGCGTCCGACCAGCCGCGGGAGAGCCCAGCTGTTGCCGCCATCACTGCTCAGCCCCAGACGATCGTAGCCGGTCACGATCTTCAGGTCATCAGCGGCCAGGATCACGTCGGAGCACCACAACAGCCCAAGTCCACCTCCCGCCACCGCACCCTGCGCGGCGCAGATCACCGGCAAGGGCAACTTGGCGAGACGGGTGAGAGCACGGTTCAGCTTCGCCACCATGCGGTCGAGCTCCGCCGCCAGATCGTCGGCGTGGCCGGCGAAATGGGCGACGTCTCCGCCGACCGAGAAACTCGGGCCATCGGCGCCGATCAACACGGCCCGCAGCGCCGGCTCCCGGCCGAGGTCGTCCACCGCGGCGGCAAGCGCGTCGACCAGCGCGTCGTCGATCGCGTTGTGGCGATCGCCGCAGGCTAGCCTCAGCCGACCGATTCCGGCCTCGGACGTGAACTCTACCTTTCTCTCGGACATAACGTCTGGGCATACTGTATCGGAGAAGGCCAGGCCTCGTCGGCCACCGCCTCCCGGAACCGGGTGACCCGATCGGTAGAGTGCCCAGACATGCCGTCCGTCACCCGTAAATCGCAACACAGTCGGGCCGCTCGACGCGACGAGATCCGCAACCGACTGCTGGAGGTCGTCGAGCGTCTGCTTCAAGAAGGTGAGAGCTACACCGAGATCAGCGTCGAGCGCCTGGTCAGCGAAGCGAGCATCTCGCGTTCCACCTTCTACGTCTACTTCCAGGACAAGGGCGATCTGGTCAGCGCCTGGTTCAGCGGCATCATCAAAGAGATCGAGGACGCCTCGCTCGACTGGGCCGAGCTCGACGGGGACGCCACCTGGGATGACCTGCGGGCCGCGCTGTCGAAGATCATCGACGCCTACAAGCCGCATACGACCTTGATGGCCGCGGTCTACGACGCCGCCGCCTACGACCCCGGCGTGCGTGACCTCGTGTTCGAGATGATGGACTGGAACATCACGCGGCTGCGCAACCACATCAAAGCCGGCCAGAAAGCGGGATTCGTCGATCCCGACCTCCTCCCCCAGCAGACCGCCGCGTGGCTGCAGTGGATGAGCGAGCGGGGCCTCCACCAACTGGTCCGCAACGCGAAACCGGCCGAGGTCGAGCGGCTGATGGATGCCTACACTGCGATCGTCTGGAACACGCTCTACGCGCCCGTGCGCAAGCGACGCTAGCTCGGCGGGCCCTGGTGGCCGCGCTCCCGCCAGCGGAGCAGGGAAGGATCGAGGAGTTTGTGCAGGCCGCCGGGTGGCAGCCAGGCAAGCGTCTCCAGCTCGAGGGCGTCCAGGTAGCCGATCTGGCCGGTCTTCTGGTCGACGATCCGCAGGCGCGGGTCGCCGCCGTGCCGGTCGACGCTGAGCGCGACCCGGGCGAACTCGTTGGCGACCTCGTCGCCTGAGCCGAGCTCCGAGGCGGCCATCAGATCAGGAAGGACATCGTGTGCAGCGGCTGGTCGTTGTCCACCAGGACGACCTTCTTGCGCGCCATCCGAAACCCGCCCTCGTTCCGACGCAGCCGGTACTCGACCCGTCCGGCCCAGAACGCGGTCTTGCCGGCGCGCGCCTCGGCGACGAGGAAGTTCGCGCCCACGAGCACGTCGCCCTCTTCTTCGCCGAGCAGCTCGACACTGGTTATCAGGCGGCGCAGGCTCGACGCCGGCGTCTGGGCGTGACGTTTCCCGCTGTGCAGCTGTCTGATCCTGGTGGCGATCCGCGATCGGTTGTCGAAGATGATCGAGACCTGTTTGGTCGGATCGGAGTCCTGCCCGTTGGCGGGCACCCAGTACACGCCGTCGTCGGTCCAAAGTGCCTCCCAGTCGTCGTAGCGCAACTCGTCGGCCAGGCGAGCCTCCATGAAGACGAATTGCTCCACCTCGCGGAGCAGGTCCCGCTCGATCGTCGCGTTCATGCCTCCATCAGCTCCCGGTAGTGACGCCAGATCCCTCGCTGCGTCACCTCGTCGGTGGCATCGCCGACGAGGAACCCGTCCTCGTCGTGGCGCTCACGGTCGAGGCCGCGCTTGAGGACCAGCCATTCTGGCGAGAGCGCCTGCACACCGCGCTGATTGCGCTCGTACATCTCCGAGTCGTCGGCGAGCAGGAAACCGGCCGGGCCGACCGAGCCGATCGTCTGCTGCAGCATGCGGCGATTCATGTCCGGAGCACCATGAAACTGAACCGCCGTGACGTGCTGCACGGTGCGGTCGACGGCCAGCGGTTGCAGGACGAAGAGCTGGATCTCGGCGATGAAAAGGTTCGGGAACACCATCACGTGCGGGGCGCCGTCGATCATGATCTCCTCGGCGGCCGCGCCGTGGGCCTCGTGCATCTTGGCGACGTAGTCAGGAAGCCGATCGGGGGTGGTACCGAACCACCCCAGGGGCATGCCTTTACGACGGAACTCCGGCCGCAGATCGTTCTCGGTGTGGCCGCCGCCGAGGTCCCTGGTGACCGCCGTGGACTTCTCGCCGTAGAGGTCGCCGATGCCACTCTCGGCGACGCTGAAGATCGAGGCGTGGACGAACTGCGGGTGATAGCCGTCGGTCTCGTTCTCGAGGAGCATCTTCCAGTTGGCGTCGACTTCGTGCCGCAGCCAGCCGGCAGTGAGCTCCACCTCGCCCTCGGGAGAGAGGCGGGCGAGGCGATCGAACGCCTCGCTGGCCGCGCCCAGGTGTTCACGTAGGGATGGGCCCTCGGGCGCAAAGGAGCCAAAGACGAAGCCACGGTAGCTCTCCACCCGCGGCACCCGCCCCAGGCCCAACTCGGCCTTCAGCGCGGTCCCGCCGTAGCCGCTGTTGAACGGGTAGCCGAGCAACCGACCGTCGTTGGCGAACGTCCAGCCGTGGTACGGACAGCGGAACGCGCTCGAGTTGCCGTGGGCCGCCTCACAGATCTGCTCGGCTCGGTGCGCGCAGCGGTTGAGCAGGAGGTGGATCTCGCCGGCGCGGTCGCGGGTCATGATCACCTGCTGGGGCCCGATCGCCTTCAGCACGTAGTCGTTCGACTCCGCCACCTCGCTGACGTGTCCGACGTAGACCCAGGTCCGGTACCAGATCCGCTCCAGCTCGGCGGCGAAGATCTCCGGGTCGGTGTAGAGGGACCCGTGGACCCGATCGTGCTCGATCAGGTCACCCCAGTTGGGTTGGACCGCAGCCTGCTCCATCGCCCTGATCATAGCTCATATTCCGACATAGTGTCCGAACGCTTTGTATGGCGCTAGCGCGAGGACCAACGAGGATCGCGTCGCTCGGCGAACGCAAGTGCTCCCTCGCGGGCGTCCTCGGACGCCATGACCGGGTCGACGATCGCGGCCTGCCGATCCCAGAACTCCTCCTCGTCCCAACTCCGCTGCCGGACGATCACGGCCTTCGAAGCGGCGACCGCCAAGGGCGCGTTGGCGGCGATCGCCCCGGCGAGCTCCAACGCCTCCGCCAAGGTCTTTCCCGGTTCGGAGAGCCGGTTGATGGCACCAAGCTCGTGCGCGCGCTCGGCCAGGATCAGGTCGCCGGTCAGCGCCAGCTCGATCGCTAACGATGAGGGCAACACGCGTGGCAGGCGTCGCAGCGCGCCACCGGCCGCGACCAGCCCTCGCTTCACCTCCGGGATTCCCAAGCGCGCTCCCCGGGCGGCGACGATGAGATCGCAGGCGAGTGCGACCTCGAGCCCGCCGGCGACGGCAAAGCCCTCGATCGCGGCGATCAGCGGCTTGGCGGCGGCGCGGCGCACGATGCCCGCGAATCCGCGGTCTCCCGCCCACGGCCGACGACCGCTCGAGGCGAACGCCTTCAGGTCCATTCCGGAGCAGAACCCGGCGCCGGCGCCGGTGAGCACCCCGACCCGCAGATCGTCCTCGGCATCGAGTCGATCGAGAGCGGCGGCGATCGCCTCGGCCATCGGTAGGTCGACCGCGTTGCGCACGTCGGGCCGATTCAGCGTGAGCACCAGGACTGCCCCCCGGCGCTCGACCAGGAGCGGCTCCTCAGCCAAGTTCGCTGCCTACGATCGAAACGAAGGACACGCAGGTTCCCGGCCGTCCGCCAAGGTTGTGGGTAAGGCCGAGCCGGGGGTCGGCCAGTTGCCGTTCCTCCGCCTCGCCGCGGAACTGCAGCCAGCACTCAAAGAGCATCCGAAGCCCGCTCGCGCCGACCGGGTGGCCGAAGGACTTGAGGCCGCCGTCGGGATTGACCGCCACGCGACCGTCCAACTCGAAAGCCCCCTCGAGCTCGTCGCGCCAGGCCTCGCCGCGGGCCGAGAAACCCATGTCCTCCATCAGGACCAGCTCGGTCGGAGTGAAGCAGTCGTGCACCTCGGCGAGCGAGATCTCGGCCGCAGGATCGTTGATCCCGGCCTGCTGATAGGCGTCGCGGGCGGTGTGCACCACCTCGGCGAAGGTCGTGTAGTCGTAGGCCGGGTCGATCGGGCCGTTGGCAGGCCCGGCGACCAGCGACAGTGCCTTGACGTACATAGGCCGGTCGGTGTACTCGTGCGCCTCCTCAGCCCGGACGATCAACGCGCAGGCGGCCCCGTCGGAGACCCCGGAGCAGTCGAAGACACCGAGCCGCCCGGCGACCAGCGACGAGGCCTCGATCTTCTCCTTCGACACCTCCTTGCGGAACTGGGCTCGTGGGTTGCGTGCACCGTTGAAGTGGTTCTTCCAGGCGACGTGGGTCATGGCCGCGCGCATGTCCTCCGGATCGACGCCGTAGACACTGCAGTAAGCGGGATCGAGGAGCGAGAAGGCCGCCGGCGCCGTCACGGTCAGCTCCGGCGCGGTGCCGTCGCCTGCCACGTTGCTGCGGACGAGGCCGGAGTAGCCAGAGTCCTTCAGCTTCTCGACCCCGACTGCCATCACCCGGTCATAGGCCCCCGATGCGACGGCGTAGCACGCGTTGCGGAAGGCCTCCGACCCGGTTGCACAGAAGTTCTCGACCCGGGTGACCGGCTTGTAGTCGAGGCCGAGGGGCTTGCTCAACACCATGCCGGACTGGCCGCTGTTCATCGTTCCCAGCCAGTAAGCGTCGACGTCGTCGCGGCCGATCGCGGGCGTGCTGGTGAAGCACTCACCGGTGGCGTCGATGAGCAGGTCGTCGGTGGAACGATCCCAGTGCTCGCCAAACGTCGTGCAACCCATCCCCACGATCGCCACCTTGTCGCGGATGCCGCGGCTCGCCATCAGATCCTCCTCGCCTTCCAGAAGTAGTTGTGTACGCCTTCGGTCGTGTAGAGGCGGCGAAAGGTCATCGCCACCGCGGTTCCGATGTCCACTTCGTCCGGGCCGGCGTCGGCCAGCTCCACCGTCGCCCGGCCGCCGCCCTCGAAGTCGACGACGACGTCGATCAGGGGCGGCGAAGGTGAGAACGCGAGCCGGTCGACCGTGTAGGTGGCCACCGTGCCGCGGCGGTCGGCCAGCGGCACCGGGGTCATCCGGTCGATCGTGCCGCAGCTCTTGCAGACCCGCAACGGCGGTAGGTGGACGAAGCCGCACGCCTCGCAGCGCGAGCCGACGAAGGCGAACTTCCAGGCTTCGGCCCGGGCCGCCGGTGGCCCGGCGGGACGATCCGGCTCCGGCCGACGAGGCGGCTCCCGGTCGAGCAGACCACGCCAGGTCAGGTAGGTCGTGTAGGCGATGTCGCGGCCGTCGGCGAGCTGCTCGGCGACCGGGTGGGCGGCGCGACCGTCGCCGATCCGGTCGGTGACCCGCAACACGATCGCGTCGCAGCCATCGACGGCGGCCAGCAGGAGGATGGTCTCCCCCGGCTCGGCCCGGTCGAGGACCGCCGCCAACTTGACGCCGGGGTCGGCGGCGCCGGCGTAGCCGACGCGCGGGACCTCGCCGGCGCCGTAGCGCTTCGATGCCGCCGCCGCAGCGCGGCTGTGAGGCGAGGAGACGATGACGTGGTCGGTGCTCTCCAGACCTGCGGCGGCGAGGGCGCGGCGGCGAGCGTCGTCGATCAGAGGCTGGTAGATCTCGAGCCCGAAACGCTCCTCCCAGACGGTGCTCGCCCACTCGCCGGGCGCCCGCCAACGGTCGAGGAACTCGGCGGTCACGGAAGCCTCGCCGACCACCTCGGCGATCGGCTCATCGCCGAAGCGGAAGGCCGCCGCCGCATCGCCTCCCTCCCGCTCGTCCGCCGAGCCGGGCCGGCCGCTCCGCAGGTCCGACAGCACCGCCACGCCGCCGCCCGCCGCCGCTGCCCGCAAGGCTCCGACCGCGCCCCGGGCCGAGCCCGCCAGGTCGATCGCGAAGCCGTCGTGACCGAGGTCCAGGGCCGCGTGGATCGCGCTTGCGTTGGTCTTGTCGGCGTAAGGCGGCGAGGTCGTGGCGAAGTAGATCGCCTGCGGCCGGTACCCGCCGAGCGCTCGACGCGCGGCTTCGACACCCATCGTCGTCGCGTCTTCGTCGAAGCCCGCGACAACCCGCGACCAGCTGGCGCCGCGCCCGCCGACCGCCGCCGCGATCTCGGCCAGGGGGAGGCGGTGGCGAGGCAGGTAGACCCCGTATGAATCGATTCCGTACATAGCGTCCAGACATAACGTATCATCGGCGCCATGCAGGCCTACGAGGCGATCGCCTTCGAGCGGCTGGACGGCGTCGCTCGAATCACCATGGACCGACCCGACGCGCTCAATGCCTGGACGCCGGAGCTGGGGCGTGAGCTACTCGATGCGCTGCGCACCGCCGCGGTCGACCCGGGCGTGCGCGCGGTGCTCGTCACCGGTGCGGGGCGAGCCTTCTCGGCGGGTGCTGACGTCAAGGTGCCCCGCGAGATCACCGCCGACGGCGAGCCCGACCTCTCGACTCGCCTGCGCGAGATCTACAACCCGATCATGCTCGAGATCCGCCAGGCCCCGAAGCCTGTGATCGCGGCGGTCAACGGCCCGGCCGCCGGCCTCGGCTGCTCGCTGGCGCTGGCCTGCGACCTGACCCTTGCCGCGGAGTCCGCCTACTTCCTGCTCGCCTTCGCCCGTCTCGGCGTGATGCCCGACGGCGGCGCCTGCCTGTTCCTGGCCGAGCGGATCGGCCTGGCCCGCACGGCGGAGCTGGCGATCTGTGGCGAGCCGCTCCCGGCGACCCAGGCGCTCGACTGGGGCCTGATCAACGCCGTGCACCCCGACGACCAGCTCGGGACGGCGGCGCACGAGCTGGCAACCCGTCTCGCCACCGGCCCTACCCTTGCCTACGCGAACATCAAGCGCACCTTGCGTGCCGCCTCCCAGACCTCGCTCACCGAGCACCTGGCGTTCGAGGCCACCCTGCAGCAGGAGCACGCGACAAGCGCCGACTACGCCGAGGGGGTACGGGCGTTCGTCGAGCGGCGTGCGCCGCGGTTCATCGGCTCCTGACCGATCGGCCGCGAGCTCAGCGGCCTTGGAACCGGGGTGAGCGGCGCTCGATCACGGCTGCCAGGCCCTCTCGTGCATCGGCGGTTCCCGAGAGGTCGGATACCGTGCGCGCCTCCTCGGCCAACCGATCCTCGACGGTCGCACCGACACCTTCCCAGAGGAGGCGCTTGGTGGCCGCCAAGGCGCGGGTCGGCCCCTCGGCGAGTGAACGAGCCAGGCGACGCGCCTCCTCCTGCAGGTCCTCATCGGCGACGACACGGGTGATCAGACCGAGCTCCAGTGCTTCCCGCGCGGTGAAGGTCGGGTTGGTGAAGGCGATGTCGAGGGCTTTGCGGAGCCCGACCAGACGGGTGAGCGTCACCGTGCCACCGGCATCGGGGGCCATTCCGACGCGCGTGGCGCCGAGCAGAAAGTGGGCGGACTCCGCCGCGATCACGAGATCGCAGGCGGAGGCCAGGCCGAAGCCGCCACCCCCGGCCGCGTAGCCGTGGACCGCCGCGATCACCGGGGCCTCGATGCGCAGCAGGGCGGCGGTGCAGTTCTGCAGCCAGGCGGTCGCCTCGCGCAGGTAGTCGGGCAATGCCTCCCCTTTGGCGGCAAAGACGCCGACGTCGCCGCCGGCGCAGAAGTGCTGCCCCTCCCCGGTGATCAGCACGCTGCGGACGGTGCTGTCACCGTGCACCTGCATCAGGATGTCGTAGAGCGTCCTCAGCAGATCGACGTCCAGCGCATTGGAGGTGCCGGGACGATTGAGCCGCACGGTGGCGACCGCACCGTCGTGATCGAGGAGAACGTCGGACATCGTCAGCGGGATCTTGGTCAAGGGGGGCTCGCGGCGACGCGGGGGGTTCAGCGCGCCGCCGCGAGCAGGGGTGGAGAGGACGCCATTATAGTCATATTGTCCGGACACTATGTCCCGTCAATGACGAAAGTGGGTAAAAAGTGAGTCGACCAGAGACGATCGCGGTCGTCGGCGCGGGCACGATGGGCGCCGGAATCGCGCAACTCGCCGCCCGGGCGGGCGCTCGTACCCTGCTCCATGACGCCGACCCCGCTGCCGTCAGGCGCGGACTCGAACTGATCGCCGACGACCTCGAGCGTCAGGTCAAGCGGGGGCGGATGTCGGCCGAGGACGCGGCCGCGGCCCGCGACCGACTGATCGCGGTCGAGGATCTGGACGGGCTCGCCGATGCCCCGCTGGTGATCGAGGCGGCTCCCGAGCGGCTCGAGCTGAAGCTCGATCTCTTCCGCGAGCTGGACCGGCGCGTGTCGAAGGACTGCGTGCTGGCCACCAACACCTCCTCCCTCTCCGTCACCGAGATCGCCGGCGTCGTCTCGCAGCCCGAGCGGGTCGTCGGCCTCCACTTCTTCAATCCGGCGCCGCTGATGCGCCTGGTCGAGGTCGTCGCCGGGGAAGCCTCGTCCCCCCGTGCGCTGGCGCTCGCACGAGCCACCGGAGAAGCGATGGGCAAGCACGTCATCGCCGCCCAGGACATCGCCGGCTTCCTCGTCAACCGGGTCAACCGGCCCTACTCGCTGGAGGCGCTGCGCCTGGTCGAGGAGGGGATCGCAAGCTTCGACCAGGTCGACCGCATCGCCCGGATGGGCGGCGGCTTCCGCATGGGCCCATTCGAGTTGATGGACCTGATCGGGCTGGAGACCAACCATGCCGTCGCCGAGGGCCTCCTCCGCGCCGGCTATGGGGAGCCGCGTTACCGGCCCTCGCCGCTCACCGTCCGCAAGATCGCCGCCGGTCGCCTCGGGCGCAAGACGGGGCAGGGCTGGTACTCGTACGGCGAGGACGCCGAACCGCGTCCGGCGGATCCGACCCCACCGCCGACCGGCGGTGGCAACGGGCGCCCGCTGACAATCCGCGGCGACATCCCTTTGGCCCAGGAGATCGCCGACGCGGCGCGCGGGGCCGGCTGGGACGTCGGCCGACATCCGGATCCGTGGCTGACGATCGACTGCGACGGGCGCGGAGAGTCAGCTGGGACGCCGCGGCTGATCGCGCTGGTACGTGGGTCGTTACATCGACTCGACCCGACCGCAGCCGGCTTTCACGCGCTCGGTCCCTTCGAGGGCTGCCATCTGATCGAGCTGACCAGCACCCCGCTGACCTCGGCGGAGACCTCGCGCCGAAGCGAGGAGTTCGTGCGCACGCTCGGCCGCCATCCCGAGCACGTCGGCGACGCGCCGGGGCTCGTCCTCGGACGGATCGTCTGTCAGCTGATCAACGAGGCCGCGTTCCTGATCGGCGAAGGCAACGGCACGCCGCAGGACGTCGATGCGGGCATGACCCTGGGGGTCAACCACCCTCACGGCCCGGTCGACTGGTCCCAGACGATCGGCTCCGAGCACGTGCGATCGGTGCTCGTCGCCTTGGCCGAGGAGCGAAGCCAGGAGCGCTACCGGGTCGCCCCCCTCCTGGCTCAGCGCGCCGCCCTGGGTACCGCGCTCGGCTGACCGGTGGGCGCCCGGCGCCCAGGGCGCCCACCGACTGCTCAGCGTGCGAGCCAGCGAGCCGAGTTCTGCACGAAGATGGTCTCGAACACGGCGTCGTCCATCACTCCCTCATCGCGTAGCCGCGGCACGACATCGTCGAAGATCATCGTGAATGACCAGTCCTCGTGGATCGCTTTGAGGAGCTCGGCGAACGCCTCCGGCGGGAACCAGTCGATGGTGCAGCAATAGTCATGCGAGAAGATGAGGCGCTCGGCGTGACCGCGGCGCAGCAGCTCCGCCGCCGTCTCATTGCGTTGCTCGAGGGGCTGAACCATGTCCAGGCCGTAGCGATCGAGGCCGACGTACACGCCCTGGTTCAGCAGGCTCTCGATGTACTCGATGTCCGCCGAGTCCCCGCAGTGCGCGATCTGGATCTTCTCCGGCGCCACGCCCTCGTCGAGGAAGACCTCGACCTGGCGCAGGCCGGTGCGTTCGGCCGGCATCGAGTGAGCCATGATCGGGGCACCCGTCTTGAGGCTCGCGCGCGCACAGGCTCGGTGCACCTTCTCGACGTGCTCGGTCACGCCGGCGGCATCGGCGGAGCACTTCAGGAAGGCGGCTTTGATCTCGGTCCCTTGGATCCCCTTCTCGATGTCGTCGACGAAATGCTCGGCGATCAGGTCGATGTCGCGGTTCTCGAAGTAGTGCGGCAGGTAGCCGTAGGTGTAGATCCCGGTGCAGACGACGAAGTTCATGCCCGTCTCGTCGGAGACGCGTTTGACGAACGGGATATCGCGGCCCGCGAACATCGCGGTCGGCTCGACGATCGTCTTCACCCCGCGCTCCTGGGCCGCACGGACCTGCACGAGCGCCGCCGCGTACTCGGCGTCCTCGTCGTAGCGACCGGGCCAGTTCTGGACGACCGCCTCGTCGCGGACTCGCAGATGCTCGTGACCCAGCGTCAGGCCGAGCGCATCCGCGTCGACGGGGCCCTGGACAGTCTCAACCGTGCTCATGCGCAGTCGCTCCTCCAATTGCTCGTCAGGACAGTGTGTCCAGTCTACCTGCCCGAGGGAACAAAGCAAGCCGGATCGAGAGCGTCCGGGGGCGACCTCCTCAGCCCGCGTCAGGGCCCGCGACGACCCCGCAGTCGTGGAGCCTGCCGATCTCCCCCTCACCGAGACCGAGAACCTCGGCGAGGATCTGCTCGGTGTGCTCGCCGAGCAGCGGCGCCCGCCGCACCGGTGCCCGGTCGAGGGCGGCGAAGTCGAGCGGCGTACCCGGCATCAGGTAGGTGCCGATGCCGGGCTGCTCGACCGCTTCGAACATCGGGTTGGCGGTGCTCGCCCGCGGGTCCTCTTCGACCAGTTGGCGGAAGGTCTGGTACGGGCCCCAGGAGACGCCGGTGCCGGCGAACGCCTCGCGCACCTTGGCGAGGTCGCGGGCGGCGAACCAGGGGCGCAGCAGGGCGGCGATCAGATCGCGGCCTTCGAAGCGGCCGCTCTCGGTGTCGAGGTCGTATCCGGTGGCGCGCTCGATCGACTCGCATGCCTCGTGGATCCCGGTCACGTCCTGGAGGGCGCTCCACTGCCGCGCGGTCAGCGCGACGACCATCAGGCGTCGGCCCTCGCGCGTCTCGAAGTCGTGGCCGAAGGCGCCGTAGAGGTAGTTGCCGTCCTTGGGCTGGTCGCGGGCGGCGAGCGTGACCTCGGCGATCCGGCCGAGGTTGCCGACCATCGCGAAGGCGACGTCGGAGAGCGAGAGCCCGATCCGCTGGCCCTCCCCGGTGCGCGAGCGGTGACGCTCGGCGGCCAGGAGGCCGACCGTGGCCAGCGTCCCCATCGCCACGTCCCAGGCGGGCAGCACGCTGTTCAGCGGCTCGGAGAGGTTGCGCGGGCCGGTGGCCCAGGGGAAGCCGGTGGCGGGGTTGACGGTGTAGTCGACCTCCGAGGTGCCGTCCGGGTTGCCGGTCAGGGCGACCATGATCAGGTCCTCGCGACGGGCCCTCAGGGCCTCGTAGTCGAGCCAGCCGCGGGCCGGGAAGTTGGTCAGGAAGAGGCCGGCGTCGGGCCCGGGGGCGGCGACCAGGGCCGTCGCCAGCTCGCGACCCTCGGCGGCGCGCAGGTCGAGGGCGATCGAGCGCTTGCCCTTGTTGAGACCCGCCCAGAAGAGGCTGCGACCGCCCTCGGCGAGGGGCCAACGGCCGTAGTCGAGACCGCCGCCGATCTGGTCGAAGCGGATCACCTCGGCGCCGAGCTGGGCGAGCGTCATGCCGCCGAGCGGGGCGGCGACGAAGGCCGAGCCCTCGACCACGCGCATCCCCGCGAGGATGCCGGCCCGGTTGCTCATAGGCCAACCTCCCGTCTCACGCCATGACCCCGACCAGGCGCCAGTCGAGCACCGGCACCTGCCCCTCCTCGCGGTCGGCGCTGACCCGCGAGCGCAGGTGAGCGAGCCCGCCGCCATCGGGCAGCGCTTCGAGGAGCTCGAGCTCGACCTCGCTGCGCAGCGTGTCGTCCTCGAAGACCGGCCCGAGGTGATCGCAGGAATGCCAGGCGACGATCGTCGCCAGTGAAGGCAGCGCCCGGCTGAGCTGCGACGCGGCAATCCCGATCGTGTGGCCGCCGTAGACGAGGCGTCGCCCGCGTCCGCTTGCGGCGGCGTCGTGGTGGGCGCTGGCGAGGTTGAGGCTGAGGCGGGCCAACTCCGGCGCCGAGCTGACGACGTCGCCGCCTGGAACCGTCCAGCGCGTCCCCGGCTGGAGCTCGTCGAGATGCGGCCCCGGGACGAGCTCGCGGAAGCGCTCCAGGCGCCAGCCGGCCAAGGCCGGCGCGAGCGCCGCCGCGTCGGCGGGCGGCTCGGCTTCCTCGAGCGCGTCGGCATGGCCGGTCGCGCCGTCCGGATCGCGCAGCGGCAGCATCGCGCAGCGACGGAAGTCGAGGACCGGCCGCCCCTCGCCGTCCACGGTCCGCACCCGCAAGACGGCGAGACCGGTCGCCGCCCGGCCCGGCTTGGGACTGTTCTGGCGCAGGGCCACCACCTCGGTGGTGGTCCGCAGCGTGTCGCCGACAAGCGGCGAGCGGCGCAGAGCCAGACCCCGGTAGAAGAGGTTGCCGATCACTCGCTGGGTGAGAAGCGTCGACTGCCCGATCGCGATGTCGCAGACCAGCGCCGGATGGGCGAGCGGCGCCTCGCCGCCGACCACCTCGCGACTGAGGTCGGCATCGAGTGCCAGCCGCAGCCGATCGCCGAGGATCGCCTGGTGGACCGCGGCGTGGCCCTCGGTCAGAGTGAGGGCGGGCGCCGAGTCGGTAACCAGGCCGACCTTCAGGTCCTCGAAGAACGGGGCCGACGGAACGGCGGTCACGCGAGCCTGCCGGCCCGCTGCAGCAGCCGCCGTGCCGCGGTGGCCATCGCCTCGTCGACCATCTTTCCGTCAAGGGCCACCGCGCCGACGCCGTCCTTCTCCGCGCCCGCCAACGCCGCCAGTACCGCCTCGGCCTGATCGACCTCTACCACGGTCGGAGTGAAGGCGTCGGTGATCGTCTCGATCTGCCGGGGGTGGATCGCCCACTTGCCGTCGAAGCCGGCGGCGGCGACCCGTGCCGCGAACCCGCTCAGGCCCTCCTCGTCGTCGAGACTGAAGTAAGGCCCGTCGATCGCCTGCAGATCATGCGCTCTGGCCGCAAGCAGCAACCGTTCCTGAGCGCCGCTCCAGCTGCTCGCGTCCTCGCCGGCCACGGTCGAGCGGCCGAGCGACGCTGCCAGGTCCGCATAACCGAGGATCAGGCTGTCGAGCCGCATCGATGAGCCGGCGATCTCCTCGGCCCGCGCCAGCCCCGCGGCGGTCTCGATGAGCGCCTGCACCCGTAGCGGTCGCTCCCGCCGGGCGGCCGCCTCGGCGCCATCCAGCAGCCGGTCGATGAAGGCGAGGTCCCCGGCCGACTCGACCTTCGGCACGACGATAGAGGTGAGCGACGAGCTCGCCTCGGCGAGCTCCGCTATGTCGCGGTGACACCACTCGCTGCGCGGTTGGTTGACCCGAACGGCGACCGCCGAGCCTTGCGTATCCAACTGCTCCAGCAGCGGCAACAGCCCTTTACGCGCCTTGTCCTTCTCGGCCGGCGCGACCGCATCCTCGAGGTCGATGACCAGCTCGTCCGCACCCGATCGGGCCGCTTTCACCAGCATCCGCTCCGAGGAGCCCGGCACGGCCAGGCAGGCCCGGCGACGCTTTCTCGGACGTGGCTCGCCAATGGTCACGGCGAGCATTCAATACCAGATGTGCCACGAACCGACGGTGCCTTGGCGTCCTCCGCTTCGCCGTTTGGGTGGTGGTCGAGCGAACTCGGCCCAGGAAGGAGTCGAGTTGACGACGACCGGGTTGAGCAAAGTTCAACCTGCCCGCAGGCGCAATGTCTTTGTATCGGTGACATCTTCGGTAGACGCTTCGGACGCGAGGTGACCGTGGCGCCGGAAAAAGGTCATCGTTGACGATCAAGTCCGGCGGTCGGGATTGCCGTCGATGCCCGTGGATCTCCGGCTATCGACGATCGAGTTTGATCCGGCCACCCGCCCATTGGGCACTCACGCACTTGAGTGCCCGTAATCGGCAGAGAGGCGCTCAGTGCATCGCACCCAGGAGGTCGGCGGTTCGAATCCGCCTGGCTCCTTTCGTGATTTCCTGTTCCTGTTGGACGTGGCCTTCGTCGCGTAGGGGCTCGCGCTCGTTCGGGGGCGCCGCCCATCGAATGGGCGTGGACGCGCCGGGTGAAGGCCGGGTCGGTGTGGCCGAGGGGTCCCTTCGCGTCTCGCCCGGCGCCCCAGTCGGATCGACCTCTACGCAGTGGCAACGATGCCGAGGTCCCGCAGTTCGGTCAACACGTTCCTGTACGCGTCGACCGTGCGGGCGAGCTCATTCGGACCGTGCACCGACGAGGCGAACCCCCCATTGAAGATGGTGTTGGTGACCCCGTTGTTGCAGAGACCGCAGTAGAGCGCCTCGATCAGCTCCAGCGGGATGCTCGAGAGCATCTCCGGCGAGACGATGTCCTCGTCGTAGACGCCGGGCTCGATCGGGAGCCGGGCGCCATCCGCCGGATGCAGGTAGACCCAGTAGATCGACGATGGCCCGTAGGCGAAGCCGGCGATCCCGAGCTCGGCCAAGAGACCGTTCAGAGCAGCCTTGAGTTCATCGGAGAAAGCTTGCGCCGCCCGCTGTGGACCGCCGTCCCGGACCGCGTCGATCATCGCGATCGCCGCGGTGGCGACGACCGGGTGACCGTTGTAGGTCCCCGAGTGGCCCACGGCCGAGCGGACGCCGTCGGCGACCTGGTCCATCAGGGCCGCCTTGCCGGCGCAGATCGCGCCGGGGAACCCGGCGGTCGCGATCTTCCCGAGCAGGGTGATATCAGGGTCGATCTCGACCAGCTCCTGCACGCCGCCGGGCGCCCAACGGAAGCCGGTGACGTTTTCGTCGCAGATGAACTGCACGCCGGCGTCACGCGCAAGGCTCCGCAGGGTGAGGATCTTCTCGTAGGGGAGCGGATTGAGGCCCATCCCGGCGCCGGACGGCTCGACGATCATCCCGGCGATGTCGCCGCCGGCCAGCAGGCGCGCAGCCTCGTCGAGGTCCCCGTCGAGCGAGGCGGTGACGATCGAGGCGCCCTCGCCCGCCGGGATCCCGGTCGGGACGTGTTCATGGGGCGCGTAGCCGATCGCGGCGTGATCGTGCCAGCCGTGGTAGGCGCGGGTGAAGCGCAGGATCTTCTCCTTGCCGGTGTAGCCGCGGACCAGGCGAAAGGCGAGGGTGCTCGAATCGCTGCCCGATCCAGTGAACCGGACCAGGTCGACGGACGGATAAAGTTCCTTGATCCGTTCGCCCCAGTCGACCTCGAGCTCGCTGTTCACCGCCCCACCGCGGCCCGCGTCGTAGGCGGCCATGGCGGCGACGATGCGCGGGTCGGCATAGCCGACCAGCTGGGATGCACCGCTCATCGAGTAGTCGACGTACTCCAGGCCGTCGACGTCCCATAGCAGCGGCCCCTCACCACGCTTGACATACAGCGGGAAGGGCGGGGACGTACGAAAGTTGTGGCTCGTACCTCCAGCCAACGTATTCTTCGCCCGGCCGTAGAGACGCTGCGAGCCCGGATGGAGCTCGGCGAAGCGTGCCTTCATCTTCTCGACGGCAGCGAGGCTGTCCTGCTCGAGCACGGTCATCTATCCGCTCCTTTCAAGTCACTGTTCACAAAGGTCACCTCGTCCGCCGGCGGACCCACACGTCGGCCGCCACGGCGGCGAGGATCAGCACCCCGGTCATCATCTGCTGGTAGAGGGGGTCGACGCCGTTGAGGTTGAAGCCGTTGGAGATCAGCGCGAGGATGAAGAC
>JBOGYZ010000181.1:0-25671 GCA_050697015.1 Solirubrobacterales bacterium | reverse complement strand
GGTCCTCGAGGACCAGGGCGACGGGGACGGAAGCGAGGTGGCGGCCCTGGAGCGATGAGGGAAGTGCCGACGAGTCCCGTTACACCACAACTCGCGACTTGACTAGGGCGGCGGCTGCCCGTCGGTATCGGAGGTCCTGCCGACCGAAGAAGCGACCGCATAACCGCGAAAAATCGCTGAACTCGCAATTTGAACCGCGCGTCCGCGTTATTGGGCACTCATGGCTGCGAGTGCCCGACATCGCCGCATATCCCTGCATATCGACGCGTACATCCGCCTCTGGTCTCCGATAAGAACCGGCCGCTTCTCCGCTCTAGAATGCGGAATTGAGCGTTTGAGACGTCGTTCGCGAGCGTGAATCGCACCCAGGAGGTCGGCGGTTCGAATCCGCCTAGCTCCATAGGTTTTCCCTGCAAATACGGAGTTTTTGGCGGTTACCTCGGTAGTTACTTCGGAAAGCGACAGGCACTCCGTGCCTATCCGGTCGTAATCCGAACCTATCCGCCGGACTATCGATCTGTGCCTTGGTGGGTGTCTTCCGTCGTCTCCTGTTGTCCTCTTGAAAGTGGTTCGGACATACAGAGCGCGGAGCTCGGAGATTGGCCCCCTCTTTCAGCCGGAAAAGTTTCCTGAAGTTAATTTCGGTCCGGGTTGAGGTACCACCCATTCGGCTCCGCGAAAGGGATCGAGACGGTGACGTTCGACTCCCGCGTTGCCTCACCAACAACCTCGTAGCCTCGGCAGGTTCGCGTATCCGCTTGCGCTCGTCGGCACCTCCATCATCAAGGGGGCGTATACCCGCGTCGGGCAAAGGCCGCATCGTGTAGCCCAGCTGGAACGCGTCCAGGCGGACCTCCCTGCTACGGCGATAATGACCAGATGCGGCTGAACCACATCAGCCTGACCGTCGCCGATGTCGAGCGTTCGGCCGAGTTCTACGTTCGGCTGGGACTTACCCAGATCGTCGAGAGCTATCCGACCTATGCTCGGCTAGTCGCCCCGGTGGGAGAGACGACGCTTTCGCTCCACTTGTCGGAGTCAACGCCGGGCCGATCAGGAGCGAGCATTCATTTCGAGGTCGATGACGTCGACCGCGTGGTCGAATCCCTTGCCGAGAAGGGTTTCGAGTTTGAGTCCGGCCCGATCGATCAACGCTATCTCTGGCGTGAGGCGACTCTTCTCGACCTCGACGGCCACCGGATCTTCATCTACCACGCTGGCGAGAACCGCCTCAATCCGCCCTGGCGGCTACCGAACTAGCCGCTTCGTCACCACGGAGAAGCCCGACAAGGGCATCGGCGTGTGCGCGGATGGAGGCGGCAAGGTCCGCCGAAATCGACCCGGACTCAGGGTCCACGATCAGCGCCGTCGCCGCGGCCGCCTCTCCGCCCCCCTTTCATGCCGCAATAGGAGGCCGACGAGCGCCCGCGTGCGGTGGGCCGGGCCGTCGGCGCGGTCGCCGCCCACTCGAGGCCCCTCGTCATAACCCACTCATGGCCATCCCCTCACAGCATCGCCCTGCCGCCGTTGACGTCGATCGTCACGCCCGTCAGCCACCTCGCGGCTTCGGAGAGCAGGAAGACCGTCGCGTTGGCGGTATCCTCCGGCATCCCCATCAGGTTCATCGGCGAGAGCCGTTTCGTCCGCTCGATCGCCTCGTCGTCCATGATCCGCTCGATCCGCTCCGACATCGTCGTCCCGGGAGCCACCGAGTTGACACGGACGCCCTGCTCGCCGACCTCCTGGGCGAGGTGCCTGGTGAACATGATCACCCCCGCCTTGGAGGCCGCGTAGGCGGCCTGGGTCGGCTTGTCGAGAAAGCGCGCCGAGATCGAGGACATCGTCACGATCGAGCCTTCGCCGCGCTCGAGCATCCCGCCAAGGAACGCTTTGACGGCGATGAAGGTCGAGGTCAGGTTGTCCTCGATCACCGCCCGCCATTCCTCCAGCGGCATCTCGGCGACCGGCGTGAAGGCGCCGAACCCACCCGCGAACGGGGCGAGCAATCCGACCGGCCCGAAGCGCTCCTCGGTCTCCGCCCGCACCCGGTCGAGCTCCTTGGGGTCGGTGCCGTCGGCGCTGATCCCGATCGCGAGGTCGGTCCCCAGCTTCTCGACCAGCTCGTCGATCGGGCCCTGACTGCGGCTGACCACCGCGACCTTCACCCCGTTGGCGACCAGCAGCTCGCAGGTCGCCGCGCCGATTCCTTTCGAGGCGCCGGTGACCACCGCGACCTTGCCGCGGAGGTCCGGAAAGCTGGCCGCCGGCTCGCTCATGCGGGCTGGTTGACCGGACTGCGCGGCGCCTCGCCGCGGAAGTAACGCGCCACCTCGTCGGCGGCCCGCGACTGCAGCTCGGCCTCCGCCTCGACCGAGTAGAAGGCCATGTGTGGAGTCACGAGCGCCCGCGGATGTGTGCGCAGCGGGTGCTCATCCGGCAGCGGCTCAGGCTCGGTCACGTCGAGGGCGACGCCCCCCAGCTTCCCCGATTCGAGGCCGGCCAGCGCCGCGTCGGCGTCGACCAGCGGCCCGCGCGAGGTGTTGACGACGATCGGCGCCCGCTCCATGGCCGCGATCAGCTCGGCGCCGACGATGTGGTGCGTGGCCTCGGTGAGCGGCGCGTGGAGCGAGACGAAGTCGGCCTCGCGCACCGCCTCCGCCGGGCTGTCGACCTGGCTCAGCCCAGGGATCTCCTCTTTCAGGAAGGGGTCGTAGCCGACCACCTCGAGGCCGAAGGGCAGCGCCCGCTCGACCACCCGCCGGCCGATCCGACCGACGCCGAGCAGCGCCAGCCGGCGCCCGCGGATGCGGTGGACGGTCCCGTGCGGGATTTCCCAACCACCGCCGCGCACCACGTTGGCCCCGGTGACGACCTCGCGGGCCAGTGCCAGCATCGACGCCATCGCGTGATCGGCGACCTCGTCGAGGCAGTAATCGGGGACGTTGGTCACTTGCATGCCCAGCTCGGTCGCCACGGCCACGTCGATGTTGTCGATGCCGATCCCGTAGCGGGAGACGATTTTGCAGCCGTTCGCCGCCGCCGCCTCGAGGATTGGCGCGGTCAGCTGGGCGAAGCAGACCATCAGTGCGTCGGCGCTCGCGGCCCCCTCGACCAGCGACGCCTCGTCTTTGGTGTCGGACAGGACGACCTCGGCGCCCAGAGGCTCAAGCGTCGCCCTCTCGATCTCCAGGCCACCGAAGACGTGGTCGGTTACGAGGACCCTTTTCGCCATCTGACTATGCGGCGAGGATCTCGTCGTAGAACGGGTGCCTGGTGAAGACCACCGGCCCGTCCTTGGTCACCAGGAGGTTCTCCTCCAGCCGCACGGTCTGCTCCAGACCCGGGTGGCCGGCGAAGGTCTCCGCGGCGAAGTACATGTTCTCCTCGAGCTCGACCGGATAATCGAGGGAGTAGGCGCGGGAGATCCACATGCCCTCGTAGAGCGAGAGGCCGATCGAGTGGGCGAACTGCTGCAGCGTCACCGTGCCGAACTCGTCGTCGGCGTAGGTCGGCAGTTTCTCAGCGACTTGGGCGGTGGTATTACCCGCCTTCATCATCTCGATCGCCGCGTACATGGACTCGTAGCACTCCTTGTAGAGATCCTTTTCCTTCTCCGTCCACTTGCCGCCGCCGCACTTGAAGGTGCGGACGAAGTCGACGAAGTAGCCACCTGGGCCGACCGCGTTCTGGTCGACGATCACGAGGTCCCCTTCGCGGATCACCTTGTCGGTGTGCCAGCGTCGGTAGGGGCTGGTGTTACCGCCGGAGGCGACGATGATGTCGTAGACGAAGTCGAAGCCCTGCTCGTACAGGTACTCGTTGACTTTCGCCGTGATGAACGACTCCTTGACGCCCGGTTTGAGCCATTCATTTTCGATTTTCCAGAATGAGGTGTCGCCGATCGCCGAGGAGATCTTCAGGCACTCGAGCTCGTCCGGGGTCTTGACGACGCGCGCTTTCGACATCACCGGCCAGGCGCTGGTGGTCTTCAGGCCGGCTTTCTCGAAGGCCGCCGCGGCGCTCGGGTCGTAGATGTCGATGCCGATCTTCTCCTCGACGACGCCGTTCTCGACCAGGACGTCCTTGACCGACTGGACCATCTTGTCGGCCATCATCACTTCGGCCGTCTCCGACCACTTCCAGGTGATCGCCGGGCGGATGTTGCCCTGCAGCCAGGGAGCGTCGATCTTCGCGCACTCCAGGTCGGAGCCGGCGGTCTCGAACAGCACCGGCTCGCCATCGCGCGGAAGGACGCAGTAGCGGATGAAGATGTTGTTCTTCCAGTTGCCCTGGAAGACGCCCGTTATATAGCGGACGTTCTCGCCGACGAAGCAGACGACCGCCCCGAGATCGTTCTCCTCCATCTTCAGTCGCGCCCGGGCCAGGCGGTCCTGGCGCATCCGTTCGAAATCGACTCGCGCCTGCCAGTCGGTCCCGGTCGTGCTGTAGATACGGCGGGGTTCGTGCTCATGCGGCGTCTGCAGGAAAGAAAGGTCAAGATTCTTTCCGGTCGGAGTGAGCTGGTGTTCGTTTGGGGTCAAGTTGACTTCTCCTCCACTCGGCACTGTCGTTGCGTGGTAGTGAGGCGACCCTATTCAGCCTTCGGCGGCTTACCTCACTTTTGATTCAGCGCCATTACCTCAATCCGGGCGAAGCCGTGCGGCACGCCTAGCATCGGGCGACCACACCCGCAACGACGATGAACAAACGCAACGACAGCCCTACGGTCGCCTTTCTCGGCACCGGCATCATGGGTTCCGCGATGGCCCGCAACGCGGCCAAGGAGGGACTTCGTGTGCGTGGCTGGAGCGTGCCGTACGCGGACGCCGAGCGGCTCGCCGACGATGGGGTCGAACCATGCCCGACGGCCGCCGCGGCCACCGCCGGCGCCGATCTGGTGGTCACCGTCGTGCCCGACGCCAAAGCGGTGGAATCTTTCGCCACCGGCGCGGACGGCTTCCTCACCGCGCTGGAGGAGGACGCCGTCTGGATCCAATGCAGCACGGTCGGCGTCGCCGGAGCCGACCGGCTGGTGGCGCTCGCCGACGAACATCGCGTGACGATCGTCGATGCCCCGCTTCTCGGATCGAAGGAGCCCGCGCAGGAAGGTCAGCTGATCATGCTGAGTTCCGGTGAGGAAGCGGCGATAGACCGTTGCGAACCACTGTTCGACGCGATCTCGCGCCGCGTCGTCCGGCTCGGGGCCGCCGGCAACGGCAGTCGCATGAAGATGGTCACCAACGGCTGGATCATGACCACCGTGGCCGCAACCGGGGAGGCCATGGCACTCGCCGGCGCCTTCGGCATCGACGGCATGGGCTTCCTCGAAGGGATCGAGGGGACGGCACTCGATAATGGCTACGCACAGATCAAGGGCCGGATGATCCTCGACGACGCCTTCCCCCCGGCGATGCGGCTGGTTAACGGTGCGAAGGATGCTCGACTGGTCACCGAGGCGGCGCGCGAAGCCGGTCTGCCGGCGGGCGTGATCGGCGCGGTCGCTGAGTTGATGCAACGAGGCGTCGAGCTCGGACACCCGGATGAGGACATGGCGGCCGCCTACTTTGCCGCGGCCGAGCGGCGGGCCCCCTAGCCCCTAGGTAGGACCGGCCACCGGGTTGCGCAGGACACCGACGCCCTCGACGTCCACCTCGACCGTGTCTCCGGCGGCGAGAAACTCGGGAGGATCGGCGAAGCCGCCGCAGCCCCACGGAGTGCCGGTGAGGATCACGTCGCCCGGCCGCAAGGTGAAATTGTGCGAGAGGAAGCTGATGATCTCGGCGGTCGAGAAGATCATCAGCGAGGTGTTGGACTCCTGCTTCACCACACCGTTGACCCGGCAGACGAGCTTCTTGCCCTGGGGATCCCCGAACTCGTCGGCGGTGACGACGTTCGGTCCGATCGGGCAGAAGGTGTCGAGGCTCTTGCCGCGCACCCATTGTTCGTCGCTGAACTGCAGGTCGCGAGCGCTCACGTCGTTGGCCGCCGTGAATCCGAAGATGCCGTCGAGAGCCGCCTCGACCGGAACGTTGCGCAGGGGCCTCCCGATCACGACCGCGAGCTCTGCCTCCCAGTCGACTCTGTCGGTCAGGCCGCGGGGCCAACTGATGTCCTCGTCGGGTCCGTTCAAGGAGCTGGTGAGCTTGGCGAATACGAGCGGGGACTTGGGTTCCTCCATCCCCGTCTCGCGGATGTGGTCCATGTAGTTGAGGCCGATCGCGACGATATTCGGGGGTGCCGAGAGCGGCGCCGCGATGCGCAGCTCCGACAGATGCTCTGCCTCAGGCCCCGTGAGTCCTGCCGCCGCCGCCTCGCGAGCCTTCTCCCAGGCACCGGGTCCGGCGACGACGAGCTCGTCGAGCGTCGCGTAGCCGGTCGCCTCGGCGAGGGCCACGACCGCTTCGCCGTCCGTCGCCGCGAGAGGACGCTCGGCATCCGCCAGATGTACGTATCTCAATTTCCCGATTCTCCCGGTAGCAGCAGCGAGGGATCGAATGAGGTCCGCGTCAGGGAGACGCCACCTCCCTCGGCGACGACCACGGTGTCCTCAAGGCGCACGCCGGCGCCGCCGCGCTCGCCCGGCACCCAGATCAGCGGCTCGACCGCCATCGTCGTCCCCGGCTCGAGCGGCACCGTCTCCGCACCGGGGAGCGACTCACCGATGTAGGGCGGCTCGTTGGCGCCGATGCCGACACCGTGGCCGATGAACAACGAGAGGAAGGAGTCGTCCAGGCCATACCGCGCCCCCGCCTCGCGCACCGCCGCGGCCACGTCGTCGTTGGTGTTGCCGGGGCGCATCGCCTTGGTGGCCGCGGCCAGGGAGGCGTGGACGGCCGTGAAAACCTCCTGTTGGCGGCGGCTCGGCTCGCCGCAGATCACGGTCCGCCCCATGTCGGAGAAGTAGCCATTCCACTGCGCGCCGATGTCGATGAAGACGAGGTCGCCCTCGCGGATCAGCTTGTCGGAGGAGAACCGGTTCGGGGGCGCCATATGCTCCCCGGACGCGACGAAGGGCGTCGCCAGGTGCGCCATCTCGCCGCCCAACCGGTAGAGGGTGTGCATGGCCTCGGCGACGACGTCGTACTCACGCACGCCGGGGCCGATCGCCGCGATCGCCGACGAGGTGACCGCCTCGGCGATGGCGCTGGCCTCCTGCATCACCGCCAGCTCGGCGTCGGACTTGACCGACCGCACTCCCTGCATGAGCGCGTCTCCATCGCCTAGGTGAAGGTCGGGGAGCGCGCGACGAAGCTCCAGGACCTGAGCGTAAGAGAGCTCGTCAAGGCCGACTTCGCCCGATGCCAGGCCGAGCCGGCTCAACGCCGGGGCGATGATCTCCTCGACCGCCCCCGCGATCAGGCCGCGCGCCTCCATGATCGGCACAGCGTGGACCTCGGCGATCCAGGGCATCACCAGGCGCACCCGGTCGACCTCCCCGCCGGAGCAGAAGAGCACCAAGTGGTCCTCGGTGAGAAGGCAACCGTTGAGCAGCGACGTCTTGCCCTGGATCAGCTGCGCCCTGAGGCCGGTCAGAAAGCGTACGTTCTCGTCCTTCCAGACCAGGATCGCGTCAAGCTCAGATTCGATCAGGGCGTTGCGGGCACGCGCCAGCCTTTCGGTTCGCAACGCCTCCATATCGATGCGAGCCTCGTAGTCGGTCGCAAACCCGCCGTGGGCGTACACCGCAAGGTCGGACCGTGGCGGGGCCGGCTGCCGCTGGTTCATCGGGGGCCCAGACGGACGCGATCAGCCGCCGCGTCGGGTGCATGAACGAGGGGAGGAGTAACTGCCCTCGTCGGCTTGGGGGGCTCTGCACGACCGACGCGGCGACTGGCTCGGGGGTTCACCATTCAACGTCTCACTTCTACCTGAGAGCCGACGGCGCATCTCGTTTGAGAGCACGGTCCGTAACCGAAACACCGCGACTGCGACTCATCGGAACTATCGCTTTTCGGGGATGAAGGGAAGGAGCAGGTGGGAGTCGTATTCCGGGCCCGAGAAAATGGTGACCGTGTTGTCGAACAACTCGGCGGGACGCTGTTCCGGATCGTCGTGGTACCAGAACCCCGCCCCACGCATCTCGACGCCGATATGAGACATCGTCCCCTCGAGGCCGTGGTCGAAGTCGCGGCCGAGCACACTGAGTTTTAGCTCGTAGCCGACGGGGATCACGATCGACGTGGTCCAGATCTCGATATCCAGGGGGTAGATCTCACCAGGGGTGAGCATCTCCCGTTCCTGATGCGGGTGATAAGGCGCCCACGGCTCGCTTTTCTCCTCATCGAGCCTCCGATGGGACGCACGGAGCCAACCCAATGAGATGGGGGCCTTCGGCTCGTTGGCACCGTGGAACAGGACCTCTTTACCGTCGGGGTCGAATACGCGCAGCGCCAGGAAGATGTCCGCATCGGCAGTGTCGGAGGCAATCCAGAGTCGGCAGGAAATCGGACCCGTTATCTCGACCTCCTCCTCGAAGGCTCCCGTAGCGAAGGTGACACCCTGCCCGAGGGCGCGGTAAGCGACCGACGATTCGCTCTGCGGGGCGTCCAGCGAGAGATGCGCGCCCTCCGGATGCAGGTACATCCGCCGCCACTCGGTTCGGGCTATGGGCCACTCCTGCTCAGCTCGCTCGACGAATTTCTCTCCCGGATGGCGGACCTGAAGGAGGACCGGCGGCTGCTGATCCCAGTCGCCCTCGCCATCCTTGAGGAAGTAGTCGAAGAACCGCTTCTGAAGACCGCGTCCGTAGTCCGTGTAGAAGATCGTCCAATGCTCGCCGCCGTGGACCTCGAGCCACTTCTGGTCAGAGGCGGCGTGCAGGTAGCCGCGGAAGTTCCCTCGGTTGTGAAGCGCCTGGCCCCCCCAGTTTCCCGCTGACAGGACAGGCACCTTCACTCTGGAAAGGTCGGTCGAGCGGTCACGGTAGTACTTGTCGTCGAATTCGTGGGTGCGGACCTCGGTCTCGATGTCGCCACGGTTCGCCCTCAGTTCATCCTCGTCCAGATCGACGTCGCCGGTGATCTGAACGCCGGTGTTCGGATTGACCGGGCCCCGGGAACCGAGTCCGTGCTGCACGATCTGCGCCTGCTCCGGGAACCACTTCCCGAGGAAGGTGCAGTGGATCCCGCCGTGGTGGGTCGTATCGCGGTACCAGTCGTTGGCACCCTCCCACGGACAGATTGCCTTCAACGCCGGCGGCGCCAGCGCCGCCGCCCGCCACTCGTTGACGGCGTAGTAGGAGATACCGGTCAACCCGACATTGCCGTTCGACCAGTCCTGCTCGGCGATCCACTCGATGCAATCGTGGAAGTCCTTGGCCTCGCGCCCCGTGAAGCAATCCATGCGGCCCTCCGAACGACCAGCCCCGCGCGAATCGATGCGAGCCACCGCATACCCGTCGGTGACCCACTTGTCGGGATCGACTACCTCCCATGCCTGGTACTTGTTGGTGGAACCGGCCGGAACGTCCGGGTATTTCTCGCACATCTGCTCCCACAACTTGTCGTAGGGCGGAGCCTGAAACGGGAGGCCCTTTCCATAGACACCCATACTGGCGATCGTCGGGTAGCGGCCGTCGGCGACCGGGCGGTAGATGTCAGCGCGGAGGACGACGCCGTCGTCCATTTCAAGCTCGACATCCCATTCGATTCGCATGTTGTCTCGAACCTCAATGGTCGTGGCAGTAGCCGTCAAAATGCTTCCTCCGCTGGTCTGGACGTCACCCAATGCGCCGGCCGTGGGACCGGTCGGGATCGAATCTAGTACTCGTTCCGCCGCAGACGGGCGATTCGATACCGGCCCGTGTTCAATAACTCCCGATCGGAGCTAGACACCGTCCGGAGGACACTCAGTCGCCCGGCAGAGTCACCGTGAAACAGGTCCCTCGGGGTTTGGCGTCCACTGAGATCTCGCCATTGGCGGAAGCAACCGCCTCCGAGACCAAGGCGAGGCCGATGCCAGGGTGGCCCTCCTTCGAGCTGGTTCCTCGATCGAAGATCTTCTCCACAGCCTCCGGCGCGATCCCGGGGCCGAAGTCTCGGACCTTGATCGTCAGGTCGCCATTTTTTTCGACGAAGCGGATGGTCGCCTTTCGCCGCGAGGACGGCATGTTGGCAACAGCTTCCACGGCGTTCTCGATGAGGTTGGCGATAATGGTCACCGCCTCGGCGCTGCCGAGCGATTTCGGCAGCGACTCGATTTTCGTCTTCTGGCTGAGGCGGACTTCGACCCCACGCTGCCTCGCCACACTCATCTGGGCGACGAGCAGTCCAGCCAAAACCGGGTGGTGGACCCTCTCGATCACCGAGGCATAGTTGTCATGATGCAAGGTCATCAGTTGGGCGAGGAACCGCTCGGCCTCCTCGGTCTCGCCCAAGGCATGCAGCCCCGAGAGTGCGTGAAGTCGGTTCGCATACTCATGGGTTTGTTCGCGAAGGACCCCGACCAGCCGCTCCAGCGCCTCCAGTTGGCGGCGTTTGGATTCGGAAAGCCGGCTGGTGTCGATCGCTCCCGCGGCGTGCTGGGCGAACGTGCTTGCCAGCTCCACCTCCGAAGGAAACCAAGGGCCCGGAAGACGTCGGTGCAGGCTCATTGCCCCGAAGCTTTGGCGCCCTGCGATAAGGGGCACCGACATCAACGACGCGAAACCCTCGCGCTCGGCAGCGACCCGCAGCGGCATCTCGGTCGCATCGCGGAGCGGCGCCGAGCGGAGATCGTCAAGGATCACCGGCTCCAGGCGCACTGCGGCTTCCTGGGCGTTATTTCGACCGATCGCCAGATCGGTGCCCTGCAGAAATCCGATGTAGTCATCGCTGAGGCCGATCGAGGCTCCGAGACGCAGATGAGGACCCGGTTCGGTGAGGAGGATGCTCGCCGCTCCGGCTCGGGTGACGTGACTTGCCTCCACTGCGATCACCTTCAGCAACTCGTCGAGGGGGGTATCGAGCGCCGCAGCCGTGCTGACCCGCATCAGGGCGTCGACTTGACGGCGGGTCCAGGTCGTCCCGCTCCCCTCGATCGCCGGATGTTCCTGTGCGGTAGCTCCCATCTATCGAGAGTATCCGCATGTGCTCTCACGCATCGCTTTCCAAAGCGAAATGGTCGCGCCGGCTGACCGTAAAGGTGCGGATTCGGATCACTCTACGGAAGCGCTTGTAGGGTCGGACCGCATGGAGTCCAAGGGGGAATTCGCAATCTTGAACGAGCCAACGAGCTACGACCGTCTGCGCGAGGAATTCACCTGGGAACTACCGGGCGAGTTGAACATCGCCACGCTGTGTGCGGACCGCCACCCGCCGCGGGACGTGGCCCTGATCGACATCACCGATGAGGGCCAGCGGGCCGAGTACACCTTCGGCCAGTTGAGCGATTGCTCGCGCCGTCTGGCCAATGCTCTTCGCGAACGGATGGGCATCGATGAAGGCGACCGGGTCGGGATAGTCCTCCCCCAATGTCTTGAGGTGGGACTCACCCATCTTGCTGTGTTCCGTCTGGGCGCCGTCGCCCTCCCTCTCAGCGGCCTCTTCGGCCCCGACGCTCTCGCCTATCGGCTCGGCGACAGCGAAGCGAAGGCGGTGATCACCGACGGTGCGCACCTCGAGCTGGTCGCCGAGGTCGCGGCGCAAACCGACACGAAGGTGATCTGCATCGATCATGCTGCCCGTCCTCATGAGCGCTTCTGGGACCTCATCTCACGTGCGGAGACTTCGATTGATACCGCGGCGATGGCACCCGACTCCCCGGCCCTGCTGATCTATACCTCGGGTACGACGGGTTCCGCCAAGGGAGCGCTTCATGGGCAGCGAGTCCTGCACGGGCATCTGCCCGGGTTCGAGCTGAGCCATAACTTCTTCGGGCAGGAGGATGACCGCTTCTGGACTCCCGCCGACTGGGCTTGGATCGGAGGCCTTCTCGACGGCCTTCTTCCCAGCTGGTATCACGGCCGGCCGGTGGTCGCCAGCCGCAGGCCAAAATTCGACCCTGAGTGGGCGCTCGACCTGATCTCCACCGAGAGGGTCCGCAACACCTTCCTGCCGCCAACCGCCTTGAAGATGATCCGTCAAGCACATCTTCACCGGCCGGACTGTGGACTACGGACGATCGCATGCGGTGGCGAGACCTTGGGTGACGAGCTTCTCTCCTGGACCGCGGACAACCTGGGGGTCGGCATCAATGAGTTCTACGGGCAGACCGAGGCGAACCTCTTGGTCGGGAACTGTTCAGCGGTATTCCAGGTTCGGCCCGGGTCGATGGGCAGGCCATACCCCGGCCATGAGGTGACGATTCTGGATGACGTCGGCGATCAGGCGGCATCGGGTGAGATCGGCCAGATCGCGGTCCGCAGTGACGACCCTGTCGCCTTTCTCCGTTACTGGAACAAACCCGTCGAGACCGAGGCCAAGTACACCCAAGACCGGCGTTGGCTCCTGACCGGAGACCTCGCCTCGCGCGATGAAGACGGCTACATCTGGTACAGCTCACGTGACGATGACGTGATCAACTCAGGGGGTTACAGGATCGGTCCCGCGGAAATCGAGGGCTGCCTGATGCACCATCCCGCAGTGACGATGGCGGCCGTGGTCGGGGTGCCCGATCCGGTCCGCGGCGAAGCGGTGAAGGCCTTCATCCAGTTAGGCGACCCTGCCGCGCGATCACCCGAGCTGGAATCAGAGATACAGGCCATGGTCAAGACGCGCCTGGCCGCATATCTCTACCCGCGCCAGGTGGAGTTCGTCACGGAGCTCCCGATGACCACCACCGGGAAGGTCCAACGCGCCGAGCTACGTCGGCGCGAGGCAGGATCTCGATAGTCGGCCGGCGCTAGCCGGCCGCGCCGACGGGCGCCGGGGACCAAGCGACGAAAAGATGCTCCACCGCGGGAACGACGGCGTTCGTCACGTACTCGAGCTCGCCCTGGTTACCCGACAGCTGAAGGCTCGGCAGCCGCTCGGCGACGCACTCGATCGCGATTCGCGCCTCGATCCGGGCCAGGGGTGCTCCGAGGCAGAAATGCGTCCAGCGGCCGAAGCCGACGTGGTCGCTGATGCCCGGTCGACCGGGCCGGAATTCTTCGGGATGGTCGAAGACTTTCTCGTCCCGATTCGCGGAGCCGACGTGGACGTAGAGAGTGGCCCCCTCGGGCACCGTGACTCCGCCGAGGGTCGTCTCCTTGGTCGTGACCCGCCGCAGACCCCGCACCGGGTTCCGCAGCCGCAGGGTCTCCTCGACCGCTGCCGGGATCTGGGAGGGGTCGGCCTTCACCGCCTCCCAGGTGTCCGGGTGCGTAAGCATCAGCCAAAACGCATAAGCCAGCAGGATGGAGGTGGTGTCGCTACCGGCGGCGACGATGCCCGCGATCACCGAGATCACCTCGGAGGTCGTCATCGAAGGGTCGCCGTCGTCGGACTTGGCATGGACCAGCGCCGAGGTGAGGTCGTCCTGTGGCCGCGCCCGGCGCTCCTCGACGAACTTGCGGATGAAGCCGTCGAACTCGATGGTCCGCTCCCAGCGGGTCCGCAGCATCTCCTGCGAATCGTCTCCCATCCAAATCGCGAACCAGTCGTCGGTCCACCGCTTCATGGTCGGTGCAAACTCTTGGTCGAGACCGAGAACACCGGCAATGACGCGCGCCGGGATGCGGCCGGTAAACGCCTCGACCAGATCGACTTCCCCGAGGTCGATGAACTCGTCGACCAACGCCATGCAGATGTTGCGGATTTCCGGTTCGCGGGCGGCCAGCTGACGGGGCGTGAATGCCTTCTGGGCGAGCTTTCGAAGGCGGGTATGGTCCGGCGGGTCCATCGCATCGAGAGAGTGGGAGACGGGATGGCCGGCCGGAATCCGGTCGACGAACTCGGCCGGCGGCAGACCGACCTCCTCGTGCGTGTTCGAATAAGACTCGGTGTCCTTGAAGACGGCGAGTACGTCCTCCATCCGGGTCACGCACCACACATCGAGACTGGGCACATAGAAGACCGGGAGCTCGTGACGCGCTTTCGCCAGCAACTCGAACGGCTCACCGACCTGCTCCTTCGAGAGCGGATCGAAGCCCGCTAGCACCGGACATCCGGACGGTATCTTCCCCGCCGTCAAAGCCTCCTCTTCGGGATCGGACTCAGACATCCCACTCGACCTCGAGCTTCCGCGGCGACGGTAGCACCATGTTGTCGCTGTAATCGATCAGCACCGCGGTATCGGGGAGTCGGAGGCCGGGCAACCGGTCGAGGAGGGTGTCGAGCGCGACCCGTGCCTCGAGGCGCGCCAACGGCGCACCGATGCAGAAGTGGGTCCAGATGCCGAATCCAAGATGTTTGTTCGCGTTCTCGCGGTGAAGATCGAAGTGGTCCGAGGCCTCGAAGACGTCGGCGTCACGGCTGGCCGAGCCGACGTGGAGGTAGAGGACGGATCCAGTCTGCAACTTGACGCCGCCCAACTCGACCGGGGCTGTGGTGGTTCGACGCAGACCGCGCACCGGACCCATCAGGCGCATCGTCTCCTCGACGGCTCGCGGGATCAGGTCGCGATCGCCGAGCACCTCTTCCCACCTCTCGCGATGGCGGAGCAGCAGGTACACCAAGTGGGTGATCAGGATCGTGGTCGTGTCGGCTCCGGCCGCAACGATGCCGAGGATGTTGGCGAGGACCTCATCGTCGGTAAGAGAGGGATCACCGGAATCGCCCTTGGCATGGATCAGTGCCGAGGTCAGATCGTCCTGGGGGTCCTCACGGCGTTCGGCGACGAACGCGCGGATGAACTGGTCCCACTGATACATCCGGTGCCAGCGGACCTCGGCCTCGTCCTCAGGGATCGAGGTGGCGCCGGACAGGCGGAAGAAGTCTTCGGCCCATTCGCGAAAGCCCCCGGTTTTCTCCGCGGGGATGCCGAGGATGCCGCTGATCACGGTGATCGGCACCGGGCTGGCGAAGTTGCCAGTGAAGTCGGTGCGGCCGTCGGCGACTAAGGAGTCGATCAGTTGGTTGCACAGTTCCCGGATCTGCGGCTCACGCTCACCGACGTGGCGGGGCGTGAAGGCTTTCTGCATCAGCTTTCGGATGCGGGTGTGCTGGGGCGGATCGGTGGTGTTGAGCTGCCCGGCGAAGGGGAATTTGTAGTCGGCCGGGACCTCGCCGGCAAGCGAGGCCGGGATCGGCACCCGCATGTCGTGGGAGCCCTCGTTGGAGAAGGTGATCGGGTCCCGATAGATCGCCAGGGCGTCGTCATGGCGGGTGATGCACCACATCTCATACTCCGGCATATAAAAAACAGGAGTCTCCTGGCGAGCCCTGGCGAGCCAGGGCCAAGGGTTGCCGACCTGGTCGGGCAGCAATGGGTCGAACCCCTCAAGATGCGGGCATCCGCGCGTGGCGGTCGTCCCGGCTTTCTCCTCCGTCGCCATCTGGCGAAGTTAGCAATGCCGCTTTCGCGAGCTCAAGAATTGGCCTTCCCATGCGACCGATACGAAGGGTATGCAGCTCGTGCGGCTTCATCTACGATCCGGCCGAAGGCGATCCCGATGGCGGGATCCCCCCCGGCACCGCCTTCACCGACATCGCCGACGGCTGGTTCTGCCCCGCCTGCGGGGCCCGTAAGTCGGACTTCGAGCGCGTCGAGGACTGAGGAACCGGCTTCAGGCGGCCGAGAGGCCGCCGTCGACCATGATCACCTGTCCGGTCATATGCGCGGGCGCGTCGAGCAGCAACCAGACGCCGGTCGACGCAAGCTCCTCAGGCTGGGCCAGACGTTTCTGTGGAATCCCCTGCGTCAGAACCGCCTCGGCCTCGACGGGGTCGTCGGAGATGCTCGGGTAGAGCTCTCGGATCATCCGGGTGTCCATCGACCCCGGACAGACGACGTTGGCGCGCACGTTCTGCTCGGCGACCTCGACCGCCAGCGTCTTGGTCATGCCGACGATCGCGTGCTTGGAGGCCCCGTAGGGGCCGCAGGCCGCAACACCACGGATCGCAAGATAGGAGCCGGTGCTGATGATCGTTCCTCCGCCCCGCTCCAGCAGGTGGGGGAGGGCGAACATCATCCCGAGGAAGACGCCCCGTGCGTTGACTGCCATCACCTTGTCGTAGTTCTCGATCGTGGCTTCGGCCATCGGCAGCAGCTCGCCCTCGATCCCGGCCATATTGAAGAGACCGTCCAGGCCTCCCCATCGGTCGACAGCAAGCGAGATGTAGGCCTCGACCGCCGACTCCTCGCTGACGTCGGCACCGTGGGCGACGAACTCGCCGCGGGTCTCGCCGAGAACGTCGATTGCCCCCTGGACGCTCTCCTCGTCGAGGTCGACGCAGACGACGTTGACGTCGCGGGCGGCCAGCAGACGAAGGACCTCCCTGCCCATACCTCCGGATGCACCGGTCACGACCAGATTCCTCATGTCTGCCATTGCGATAGACCTCCGCTCGTTGAAGTTGGCTCGCCTCGGGGGCGGTACCGGTATGGATCAATGACGCTAGTGCCACGGCGTTCGGTCGCCCGCGATTTGACCGCCCGGGGTGCCCAATATGCGCGGCGACGATGCGCCTGATGACTCCGTTTCTAGAGGCGCACGATCAAAGCGCGCTGGTGTCGGTACCGACGTGCCCAATACGCCCGGCACGTGCACCGCGCGGCCGTCTAGGGGCTCGGGGGCTGATACCCGCCAACGGCGTGCAGTCGATCCCGACAGGCGACCAGCTCTCGCTGCACGGCGGCGCCGTCCAGCGAGACGAAGGCACCCTGCCGTCGCACGATCTGACCGTCGACGATGACCGTATCTACATTTCCGGCGTGGGCCGAGGAGATGACCATGCCGACCAGGTCGGCGACCGGCGAGAGATTCAGGTCGGTGGTCCGGAGCATGATCACGTCGGCCGCCTTTCCCGGCGCCAGCGAGCCGACACGGTCCTCGAGCCAGCACGCCCTCGCTCCGCCGATCGTGATCGCTTCGAGCGCCTCCCGTGCCGTCATCCCGAGTTCGGCGGGGGCCTCGACCGCCGCGCCTTCCGCGACCACCGCCCGGACACGGCGACCACGCTCGCTGAAGAGCGCCGTCCGTGCCTCGGCGAACAGGTCGCCGCTGGCGGTGCATACCGCATCACAGCCAACGGCCACATGCAGGCCGGCGTCGCGCATCCGACCGATCGGCGGCTCGCCCATGCCCATCCCGAGCTCGGCCATCGGACAGGCGACCGCCCGCGCGCCGGCCGCGGCCACCATCGCGAACTCGTCGTCTTCGGTGGCACAACAGTGCACGAATTGCATGTCCTCGTCAAGAAGGCCGGCCCCCTCGAGGGCCGCGATCGACCGGCGCGCCGGCGCGCCAGCAGGGATTCCACAGTGCATCGACATCGGGACCCCGAGCTCCCGGGCGACGGCGACATCTCGACCGGTGATCTCGAGGGTCGTGAACTCGGGTCCCTGCAGGGCAAGGGCGAGGGTGACGCGGGCGGTGTCATCGGCAAGGTCGGTGGAACGCAGGAGCCGCGCGGGGTGCCAACTGTCGTCATGCTCGAGCTGGCCGTCGTACTCGCTCAGCTTGCGGTCCATCGAGGCGCCGTACCCGTAGACCGTCCTCAGGGGGACGCTCTGCAATGCTCGGACGGCGGCGGGCCCGTGATCGGGAGAGTTGATCACGTGACACCAGTCGAGCACCGTGGTGACCCCGTGCTCGAGGGCGTCGACCGCGCCGGCCACGGTGGCGGCGTAGAGGTCCTCGGCCGTGTAGTGGGCCGCCAGCTGCGGCCACAGGGTCGCGACCATGTCGTTGAGGGTCGCGTCCATGCCAGTGCCGCGGATCGCCGAGTACCAGAGGTGACGGTGGGCATCGACCAACCCCGGCA
The DNA here is from genome assembly GCA_050697015.1 of Solirubrobacterales bacterium. Taxonomy (GTDB): domain Bacteria; phylum Actinomycetota; class Thermoleophilia; order Solirubrobacterales; family 70-9; genus VAYN01. Next base: position 7,846 of record JBOGYZ010000181.1, on the reverse strand, counting down.
TCACGACCATCCCGGTCGCATCGATCCTTCTACAATCACCCACGTCGAGTTCCGGCTGCACCGCGGCGATGTGGGTCCCCTCGATCAGCACGTCGGCGGCTAGGAAGTCGCCGACCTCCCGGTCCATACTGAGGACTGCCCCGCCGTGCAGGAGGAGTCGGTCGTTCACTGCGCGGTGTAGCCGCCGTCGGCCACGAGGCCGCTGCCGGTGACGAACGAGGCTTCATCGGAGAGGAGGAAAGCCGCAGCTGCGGCCTGCTCGTCCGTCGTCGACATCCTGCCGAGAGGATGCGCTGACTCGAGCCCTTTCCGCACCCCCTCCGGGTCGGGAAGACTGGCGAACCAACCTTCCGCAGCTGGGGTCAGCGTCGCGCCCGGACAAAGGGCGTTCACCCGGATGCCGTCTTCGGCAAGTTCCAACGCCAATCCCTTGGCCAAGCTCAGTGACGCTGCCTTCGTGACGCCGTACGCGACCGCGCCGGGCAACCCGACGAAGGACGAGGTGGAGCCCATTGTCACGATCGAACCGCCATCCGACTTCCGCAAGTACGGGATGGCCGCACGACAGACAAGGAAGGTGCCGGTGAGGTTGATCCTCATCAGGTCCTCCCAGACCTCGACGTCCATCTCCTCCAGCGGACCTGCCGGAGCGATCGCGGCACAGGTGACGACGCAGTCGATCCGGCCATTCTTCCCCCCGACGCTCTTGACCCATGCATCAACCTGCGGGGGATCGCCGACGTCGCAGACGGTGAAGGTGGCAGTCCCAAGCTCTGCCGCAAGCCTCTCGCCTCGCTCGGCGTTGCGAGCGCAGAAATCGACCGTCGCGCCCTCATCGATCAGGCGGCGGACGATGGCCTCGCCGATACCGCTCGCGCCACCACTTACGAGTGCCACCTTGTCCTTCAGCCGCTCCACGGGACGAGGATATTTCCGTCGCCGGACCAAACCCACGTTTGCGGTTGCCTACCGCGACCGCAAAGGGCCCGGGCGGCCGACCGGCAGGGGTGCATGACCTCATCGATCTCTCGCAGGAGATACACGGGGACATGGCGGTGTTCCCCGGCCACCTGAAGACCGTCACCTGGGAACACGCTACCCACGAGGAGACGGCACGCAACTTCGAGGGCGGCTTTTCGTTCCGCTCGTTCGGCCTCCTGCTCCCCGACCAGCCGAGGACGAGGTTGCACATCGGGCGCTGCTTTCATCGTGTCGACCCGACAACTGTCGGGTCACTGCATGACCCGTCCCCCGGCCACATCGAGCGTCACGCCGGTCATCCACGACGCCGAGTCGGAGAGCAGGAACACGGTCGCTCCCGCGACATCCTCGGGAACGCCGATCGTGCCAAGCGGCGAGAGCCCGGCGACGAGCGCTTCGGTCTGCTCGTCCATCACCCGTTCCACGCGGGGCGAGAGGACCGTCGCCGGCGCGACGCAGTTGATCCTGACGCCCGCCGAACCGCACTCCAGTGCCGCGTGGCGGGTGAACATCACGACCCCAGCCTTGGCCGCGGCGTAAGAGGCCGTGATGGGCATGTCGAGCTGTCGACCGGCATTCGAGGCCATGGTCACGATCGAGCCTCGGCCCGAAGCTTCCAGGTCCGGCAGGAAGCGCCGCACGGCAAGGAAGGTGGCGGTCAGGTTTTCGCGGATGACCGTGTCCCACTCTTTGAGGTCGATCTCGACCAACGGCGTCCGGGCGCCGAAGCCGCCCGCGAAAGCGACCAGACCATCGACCCGCCCGAACGCGGCCAGCGTGGCCTCGCGCAACGAGTCGAGTCCCTCGGGATGGGAAACGTCAGTCGCGTGACAGACGACCTCGCCACCGGCCTCTTCGAGCTCGGCGCGGGCAGACTCGGTCCCGCTGGGGCTGCGGCCGTTGATGACGACCCGGGCCCCATTGGCCACCAGAAGGTGGGCGACCGCAAGGCCGATCCCCTTGGTCCCGCCCGTGATCACCAGAACGCGGTTGCGGAGATCCGGATAAATCGGGGCTGGGACGCTCATCCGCCTACGCTAGATCGAATGCCCATTCGGGCGAGGCTTTTGGGCCACTCCGACGACCTAAAGGTGGAGCCGTGGACCTTCGAGCGCAAAGAAGAGAGCCCGACCTCTCGGCCGGGCTGCTCTTGCTTCGGGTGGATGTCCCGTATCGCTACTTGAATCCCCACAACTCTTCGTAGCCTTCTTTGTAGGGGTAGGAGGTTTCGTAGCCTTGGCCGGCGGGAGGGAAGTTGTGACCCTTTTCGGCGGTCACGAATCCGACACCCTCAGGAACTGCGGGCTGATTGTTCAGGTAACGGTTGATCTCATCGAGGGCGCCCCACGCCATCCATACAGGTGAATGCGCGGCCGGCGCACCGGTGTAGCCCTTTTCTTCTTCAATCAACTGCGCGCCCGGAGCGTTCAATTCAGCCCCGACCGTGACCATGCTCTGAGCCTTTCCGGCTTCCACGACCGCGTTCCCGATCCCGCCGGCGACGATCCCGGTTTCGAGGATCGGCATCGCGACGTTGGCTTCGGGATTCTTGATGAGCGCGGACCGGAACTTTTGCACGTAGGGCCCGTTCGCGACCTGTTCGGCAGCCGTGAATGGGATTTCTTCCTGGACTTCACATTCCGCGCACTTGTCGAGGACCGATTCGATTCCTTCCTGAAGCGGTTTACCGAAGGTTTCCTGGTAAGAGCCCAGGATGATCTTGCCCTTTCCTTCCGACGTGTCGGCTGCGTAGGCGCCCTCGTTGAGGCCCCAACGGTAGAAGTATTCTTCACCGCTTTTGATGTTCTTGTTGTACTCCATTTCGACCGAGAAGAGCTTTTCTTCGTTACCGGCAGCCTTGCTGTCACAGTCGACGTCCTCGAGTCCCATCACCGCGATCCCTGCCGATTTCGCCTCCTCCAGAGGCTGTTTGACGTCGGGGCAGTTCATGCCGTGGATGATGATGACGTCGGGCTTCAACGCGATCGCCTGGCGGACTCCATTCGACCAACCGTTGTTCACGTTGAGCCGTCCGTCGATGATGCGGAAGTCCCAGCCGAGCTTTTCAGCCGGTTCTTTCATCGCGTTCGGTACGACCGAGCAGCCTGGGGCTTCCTGGCCACAGGACACGAAGACGACCGACACGTTCTTTTTGACAGGGGGGCCGGATTTCGGCGGCGGTTCCTCTTCGCCTTCCCACAGTTCTTCCAGGGTCGGCACTCCTTTGACGAATTCGGTGCCGGCGATTGCTTCGAATTTGCCCCCGCCTTCTTCGGAGCTTTCTCCCGAAGCCTCTCCCGCCGTCGTTTCGGCGCCTCCGGATCCTTCAGCCGTCGTGCTTTCCGAACTGCTCGAACTGCTTGAGCTGCTCGACCCACAACCGGCGACCACCGCCGCCGCCACGATTCCCAACGCCAACAACAACAATAGGGTCGGCGCTTTCATTCCTCTTCTCTGGTGCACCTTTTCTCCTTTTGTAACCCTGCACCCTTTGCCGACCACAGCTTCGTGGCACCGGCCTAGATCCCGACTCGGTCGCCGCCTACTCCGAGGTGACCCGCCCTCTTGCCACCAGTCCGGCTTCACCACCTTCGCCATCACCCTCGATCTCGGCAAGCTGACTACGCCTGCTGCGACGCTCCCGCTGGCGGGCGAAGAGAGTGGAGAGTGCGACGGCGACGACCAGTGACACGCCGTTGAAGACCGGCTGCACCCAGAGTTCTGCGCCCAACAGAGTGAAGCCACTGACGCTGATGGCAATGAAGTAGACGCCGATGATGGTGCCCCAGACGTTGTAGCGACCGGGCTTGATCGTGGTCGCTCCGAGGAACACTGCGGCCAACGCCGGAAAGAGGAACGCCGTCCCGGTTTCGGGGCTGCCGCTGCCTGACCGCGACGTAGCCAGAATGCCGGCGACCGAGGCGATCACCCCGGAGGCGACGAAGCTCAGCCACACCGTCCGATTGACGTTGATGCCGACCAGTCGCGCAGCTGGCTCGTTGGACCCGATCGCTTCCAGGTAGCGGCCGAAGGGAACCTGGGTGACCACGTACCAGGTAACGATGGCCACAGCGATCAGCAGGTAGAACGGACGTGGGACCCCGAGCCAGGCCTGTGAGCCCCAGTTGCTGAACGACGCAGGAATGCCGTGGGTGATCAGCTGGCCCTTGGTGTAGAGCTGGACAAGGCCCCCGAGCAGCGTGTAGGTACCAAGGGTTACAACGAACCCGTTCAATTTCAGTCCGGCAACGAGAAATCCGTTGATCGCCCCGATCAGAGCGCCGATCAGAAGCACGGCCAAGATGCCCGGAAGAATCGGCCAGCCGTGCGTCCCTATGAATGCAGCGATGGCGATATTCGCGACCCCCGTCGTCGCGGAAACCGAGAGGTCGAAATAACCGGCGACCAGCGGCACCACCATCGCCAGCGCCACAAGCCCCGTGACCGCCTGGTTGCCAAGGATATTGGTGATGTTGGCGTGGCTCGTGAAGACCGAGCCGCTGGTTGAATTGATGGTGAAGAAGAGAAACAACAGCGCACCGAGCAACGGCAGGCCTCCGCGCTCCAGTGCCTCGAGGGCGATCCGACCGTGATCGCGCCGTTCTGGATTTCTTTTGCCGGCCCTGGGGGCGAGCGTCTGAGCTTGATCGGTACTCACTGGACTGCCTCTCTGTTGTATGCGGCCTGCGTCAGTCGTTCAGCCGATAGGTGTTCTCTGCTCATCTCCGCGACCACCCGCCCGGCGCTGAGAACGACCACGCGGTCGCTCACGTGGGCGAGCTCCTCCAGGTCGGAGGCGACCAGGATCGCCCCGGCGCCTTCGGTCACGGCCTGCTTGATGAGGTTGTAGATCTCCGCGCGTGCGTTGACGTCGACACCCTGGGTCGGCTCGTCAAGTAGGAGCACCCGGGGTTTACGGCGCAACCAGCGCGCAAGGATGACCTTCTGCTGATTGCCTCCTGACAACGTCGCCAAGAGCGCCTTCTCCGATGGCGCCTTGACCAAGAACTCATCCATGGCGCCGTCCGCATCGGATCTCATCCGTCGGCCACGCATGAATCCGGCCTTCCAGTACTTCGAGATGCTGGCCATGCCGACGTTTGCCCAGATCGGCATGTCAAGGAAGGCCGCGTCACTGGCCCGATCCTCAGGCACCATCGCGATGTCCTTCGCCATCGCCTGCGAGGGGCGACGTACGTTCAACTCCTCCCCGTCGAGGAGGATCGTGCCGGACTCGGTCCTCAGATCGCCGAAGATTGCCCGCAGCAACTCGGTGCGCCCCGATCCGAGGAGACCCCCGAGTCCGACGATCTCGCCGGGCCTGACGCTGAAGCTCACATCGCGAAGCGGGGCGACGTTCAGATTCTTGATCTCGAGCACTGGCTTCTCGGGCACCACTTCGGGCATCGACGGGAAGAAACGGTCGATCTCCCGACCGACGATGAGCTTTATCAGTGCGTCCTCGTCGAGGTCCGAGGTCTCGTAAGTGCCGACCATGGCCCCGTCACGGAGGATCGAGACGCGGTCGCAAAGCGCCAGCACCTCGTCCAGGCGGTGGCTCACATAGAGGATCGCCTGGCCGCGGGAGGCGTAGCGACGAAGAATGTCCTGCAGCAGCCCGACCTCATGGGCAGGCAGCGAGGCGGTCGGCTCGTCAAGGATCAGGAGCCCGGCATGCTCGCCGCCCTCCTCCTCGGCCTGAAGTGCACGGGCGATCGCGACCTGGGTGCGCGTGGCCTGGCTCAGGGAGTCCATCGGAGTCCCCGGGCGGGCGTCGATCTCGAAGCGATCGAGCAGGCGTTCGGTCCGAGCCCGGAGGGCTCGCCACCGGACCTGGCTCTTGCCCACCGTCGCGTATCCGTAGCCGAGTGCGATGTTCTCCATCACGGAGAGGGCCGGAAACACTCCGAGGTCCTGGTGAACAGCGTGCACCGAGGCGGCGGCGGCGATGTCAGGGCTGGTGTTCGAGGGAGCAACCTCGGTGGTTCCGATCCGAATCGATCCGCCATCGTCGCCGTGATGGATCCCGGTCAGGATCTTGATGAGTGTCGACTTGCCGGAGCCGTTGCCTCCGACCAACGCATGGATCTCGCCTGCACGCACATCGAGATCGACCTTCTTCAACGCCCTGGTCCCCGGGAACGTTTTCGACAGACCATGGATCTCGACCCGGACCTCCTCACTCCGCCCGCTCATGCCAGCGACCTTCCCACGGCATCCGATCGGGTGGGCGTATTGGTTTCCGCGCTGGATCGAAAAGCGTCACGACGACCTCAGGCGCTCTTCGAAGCGCGATCCCACACCGAGAGGAACCCGTCGCGACCCTTCTCGACGAGCTCCCGCGGCGGCCACTTCCACAGCGAGTCGGGTAGCTCCTTGTCGGAGAAGATCTCAAGGTCATACCACCCGCCGAAACCGCCGCCCTCGAGCGCCCGGATGATCGGCGGTAGGTCCATCTCGCCTTCGCCGGGCACCAGCCGATCCCCGACTCCCCGCGGCGGCTCGTGCCAGTCACAGACATGGACGCCCCCGACCGCGGGCGCATTCGCCGCCGTCACCTCGAGCACATCGGGCGTATCCCACAGGTGGTAGACGTCATACGCGATGTCGACGTTGTCGACGCCGATCTCCGCGATCAGCTCGAGCGTCTCGCCGACGGTCCGGACAAGGCTGATGTCTAGCCCGCCGTCGGTCCGAAGGGGCTCGATACTCAGACGCACACCGCATTCCTTGGCGACCTCGGCCGCCTCGCGGAGACCTTCGACCGCGATCTGCCTGGCTTCTCCCGCCTCGAGGTCGCGCTGGGCGCCAGTGATCACGCACACGCTCGCGGGCTCAAATCGAGCCAGGCGACGGATGCTGTCGCAAATCGCGGCAACTCGGTCGTCGATGGTCTCCGGACCAGGGAAGAGAGGATCCGCGGGCAGCACCGCGATGTTCACGGGGATGCACACCGCCGCCTTCAGCCCGGATTCACGCATCTTCACGACCTTGACCTCGTCATCGTCCTCGTCATCCAACTTGACCTCGCAGATGCTGATCCCGGCCGCGCCGATTTCTCGATACAGCTCAAGGTCCTCCTCGAAGGTCAGATCGGGAGTCGTGAACTCACACACCGAAAGGCGATCCAGCGCCGCGCCCGCGTCCACCGTTGATTCCTCAGGCATATTTCTCTCCCGAAGGTGTGGTGTTGTTTGCACTCTGCGCACCGGTTCCAAACGGTGTGAAGCCACCGGTGCGAGCGTAACAGCGGGCCTTAAGCCGCCAGGGATTCGGCTGTAGATGAAGACCGATACCTCCCGATCCGGTGTAGATGCTCCGCCTCGACAGAGACGTACTCGGCCATGCCCCCGTCCTGGCCGACGCCGCAGCAGTCGACGCCGAGGGCCGTCTCACACATGTTCGTCAGACCGGCGACGAGAGATTCTCCACCTGCGCAGTGTGCAGGTCCGTACCGCAGATCCCGCAGAGCTCGACCCGCATCAGGACGCAGCCCTCCCGGGGCTCGCGTGCGGGGCGGGCTTATCGGGCATGGCCCAGGATCAAATCGACCCGCCGGAGTCGTGACCGACGACGATGCGGATATGGACCTCAATGACCGTTCGATCATCGTCACCGGCGCCGCACGCGGCATCGGACTCGTCGCCGCTCGCACCCTGCTCGAGCGCGGCGCCCGGGTGACTATCTGCGCGACCACCGAGGAGGGCACGCGTGCCGCGGTCGAGCACCTCGGCCAGGTCAGTCGGGTCGTAGGGGTCGCTGCCGACGTCAGTACGCCGGAGGGCGCGAAGGCGGTGGCCGCGAAGGCCATCAAGGAGTTCGATGCGATCGATGGGCTGTTCGCCAACGCAGGGCTCTACGCGGA
>JBOGYZ010000180.1:0-3408 GCA_050697015.1 Solirubrobacterales bacterium | reverse complement strand
GCTGCGCAGTTTGCGGAACGAGTCGTGGAGGGCGTGGAGGACGGAGAGGAAGAAGACGCTCGCCGAGGTGACCGAGGTGGAGACGTCGCAGAGGACGTAGATCTCCGGGCGCCGGGGCCGCTTCGGCCGGTAGCGCAGGTGCATCGGCACCCCGCCCGTCTCCAGCGAGGCGCGCATCGTCCGCCGCACGTCGACGGTCCGGCCCTTTTTCACCCCGCGCTGCTCGTGGCCGAGCGTGGCGAGCCGCCGCTTCATCTGCGACACCGCGCGGTGGACGGCGGCGAGGTCCTGAGTCGGCGAGGTGGGGAGGGCACGGTCGAGCTCGGCCAGCGGGCGCGAGGCGGGCAGGGTCTCGGTCCGCTCGATCAGGTCGCGTTCCAGTTCGCGCCGCAGGTGGCGCTCGAAGCCGGTCAACTGCCCACGGTCGATCGGCGGCCTCTCCTCGCCGTCCTCTTTCGTCGGTTGTGCCCCGGCGCTGAGCCCGAGCGAGCGGCGGATCCGCTGGACGTCGACGCCGACCACGCCGGAGCCCTCCTCGCGACCGAAGGCGGCGATCGCCAGCCGGGCGAGGTCGCGCAGGGCGTTCTCGTCGCCGCGTTCCATCGCGTCGCGGATCAGCTCCGAGAGCTGCTCGGAGTCGAGGCGCTCGGCGGCGTCCATGTCGGGCTGCGCGCCCTGGTTGATCTCCGACGAATCGCGCTCGCCGATCCCCTGCTCGATCGCGCTCGCCTCGGCGGCGCGGAAGAAATAGCGGTCGAAGACCAGCTCGAAGACGCGGCGGTCATCCTGGGACTTGGCGATCGTCGTCGCCAGCGCCTCGCGGAAGTCGGGCTGGGACGTCCACGGCACGTGTTCGAGCGCCGCGAAGGCGTCGAGGATCTCCGAGGTCCCGACCGCGACGCCCTCGCCGCGCAGCTCCTCGCAGAAGCCGAGCAGCTTCGGGCCGAACCCCGGCGGTCCGGGGTTCGCCTTGGGACCGTAGGGCGAGGCAGGGCTCACCGCACCGATAATAGGCGCGTGAGCGCGGCGGACCGATCGGTGGGGGAGGTGCTCGCTGCCGCCGACCCGGTGGCGGCGATGAAGGCGATGCGCTCGGCGCGGCGCCGTCGCTACGTCGCGCGCGCCGACGTGATGGAGGTCCTCTACCGGGTCTACCTGGTGGCGATCGCGGCCGTCTTCGTGCTCGCGTTCCTCGCCGGGGCGCTGCATGAAGTGCCCGCCGACCCGAGCAGCGTTGAGGGGATCCGCACCGACGCGCCGGCGATCATCGGCATCGCGATCGCCGCCTTGGTGCTGGCCGGGCTGCGGGCCGGGGCGCGGGGCGGGCCGCTGGCGATCGAGGCGGCGGAGGTGCGCTACACCTTGCTGGCGCCGATCTCGCGGCGCACCGCGTTGCGTCCGGCGGCGGTGGCGCAGTTGCGCACCGCGGTGCTCGGCGGCGCGATCTTCGGCGCCGTCGTCGGCAACTTCGTCTTCCGCCGCTTCCCGGGGAGCGCGGTGGAGTGGATCGGTTCGCTGGCGGCGTTCGGCGCGCTGGTGCCGATCGCGGTGCTCGGCGCGGCGCTCGTCGCCTCGGGACGGCGGCTGCGGTTCGGAGTCGCGAGCGGGGTCGGCCTGGCGCTGGTCGCCTGGTCGGCGCTCGACCTGGCGCTCGGCTGGAACAGCTCGCCGGCGACGATGCTCGGGGACCTGGCGACGCTGCCGCTCCAGCACGGCGCGAGCGCCTGGCTCGCGGCCCTCGGCGCGATCCTCGCCCTCGCCGTCCTGGCCGCGGGCCTGCTCGGCATCGGCGGCCTGGGACTGGAGGCGGCCCAGCGCCGCGCCCAGCTCGTCGCCGAGATGCGCTTCTCCGCCTCGGTGCAGGACCTCCGCACCGTGATCCTGCTGCGCCGCCAGCTCGCCTCGGAGCGTCCCCGTCGCAAGCCGTGGTTTCGCCTTCGCCTCGGTCGGTCCTCGAGCTCCGCGGTCTGGCGACGCGACTGGCAGAGCTTCCTCCGCTGGCCCGTGGTGCGGATCGTCCGCGTCGTCCTCATCGCGGTCGCCGCGGGTGGCATCGCGGTCGGCGGCTTCGACCTCACGCCGGTCCTCTTCGCCCTGCCCGGCCCGCTGCTCTTCATCGCCGCCCTCGACCTGATCGAGCCGCTCGCCCAGGAGTCAGACCACCCGACCCGCCGCCTGCTCCTGCCGCGCCGCAGCAGCGAGCTGCTTCGCACCCATCTGACCGCGCCCGCCGTCGCGATGGCTCTCGTGCTGGCGCTCGCCACGATCGCGGCGGCGGCGATCGGCGGCAACCCCGGCCTCGCGTTCGGCGTCGGTGCGGCCGTCTTCCTGCCGCTGGCCGTGGTGCTGGTCTGCGCGGCGGCGGTCAGCGCCACCAACGATCCTTACGAGTTCGCGCTCAACCCGCAGCTCGGCCAGATGGTTACCCTCGCCCCGCTCGTGGTCACCCTGATCGCCGGATTCCTGCCCTTGTTCGTCGCCTGGAAGGTGGAAGGCGGCGACGGTGCCCGCATCAGCGGCGTGCTCGGCATCGATTTCGTCCTCATCGTCTTCGCCCTCGTCGGCCTCGCCGCGCTCACGTTCCGATTCCATAAACGCGAAGGAGAAGCACTGTGAGCGGCGCGATCGAGGCGACCAGCAGCGGCCTCTCGGGCGCACCGCTCAGCGCCCACGCCCTGGGACGCTCTTACGACGGCTACATCGCCCTCGGCTCCTTCACCCTCGACGTCGCCGCGGGCGAGCTGATCGCGCTGATCGGCCCCAACGGCGCCGGCAAGACGACCTTCCTCAACCTCGCCGCCGGCCTGCTTGAGCCGACCTCCGGCCAGGTCGAGATCGACGGCCACGTCCCCGGCACGATCGAGGCTCGCCGGGCGCTCTCCTACCTGCCCGACACGCCGGTGTTCTACGAAGACCTGAGCGTGGTCGAGCACCTTGAATACGTCGCCGCCCTGCACGAAGCCGCCGAGTCTGCCGCCCGGATCGACGAGCTGATCGAGCGCCTCGGCCTCGGCGGCTGGGAGGACGCCCTCGGCTCGGAACTCTCCAAGGGCATGAAGCAGAAGGCGTCGATCGCCCTCGCCCTGGTGCGCCCGTTCAAGGTCCTGCTCGCCGACGAGCCCCTCGACGGCCTCGACCCGCCGAGCCGCGAGACCCTCTTTGCCCTCCTCGCCGAGACCCAGGCCACGGGCGCCGCGATCGTCGTCTCCACCCACCGCCCCGACGTCATCGCCGCCGCCGACCGCTGCGTCGCCATCCGCGACGGCCGCCTCGCCTACGACGGCATCCCCGACCCCAAGGTCCTCAGCGAGATCTTCGACCGCTCAGAGCTCGAGGGGACTTAGGGCCGGGCCGGCACACGAGGAAAGGGACGCGTCCGTCTCGGCCACGGCCCTGGCAGGCTGTGGC
>JBOGYZ010000179.1:0-12266 GCA_050697015.1 Solirubrobacterales bacterium | reverse complement strand
ATCGCGGCGCCGAGGCCCGCGGCGGTCGCGACTCCCGCCGCCGCGAGCTCCGCGGCGCCGTCCGGGTCGAGCAGCTCGGGCAGGGTCGAGCCGAGGATCGTCGCGGCGTCCCCCCGCGCGGCGCCGGCGAGGAGCGCCCGCTTCACCCCTTCCCACTCCGCGGCGATCTCGGGATCGAGCCCGCGCGGCTGGTCGAAGAGCAAGAGCAGCTGGTCGATCGCCGGGTCCGAGGACACCGCCGCCGCGACCTCCTCGAGCGCCGCGTGGTCGTCCCAGAGCATCGAGGTGTAGTCGAGCGGGTTCGCCACCGTCGCCGCGCTCGGCAGCACCTCCGCGAGCCGCTCGCGCGCCGGCGGCGAGAGCTCTGGCAGCTCCAACCCCCGCGCCTCCGCGAGATCCGCGGCGACCCCCGAGTCCCCACCCGAGCAGGTGAGGACCGCGAGCCCACCCAGCCGCGTCGGCCGCGATGAGCGATGCGGAACCCGGCGCACGCCCCCGCTTCCGCTCGGCGCCGCCGCGCCGACCGCGAGCGCCCTCGCGAGCTCCAGCAGTTCGCTCGGCTCGCTCGCCATCGCCGCGCCAGCTTCTTCCAGTAGCGCCGCGAAGACGCGCTGGTCGCCGGCCAGCGCGCCGGTGTGGGCGCCTGCGGCTCGCGCCCCGCCTTCTGAGCTGCCGACCTTCAGCACCGCCACGCCGATCCTGCGCTCGGCACACTCGGCGAGCGCCCGGGCGAGCTTCGCGCCGTCGCCGTCGGACTCGAGCATCAGGGCGATCGAGCCGACGCCCTCGGCAGCGGCCAGGGCCGCGAGCCAGTCACTCGGCTCGAGTACGGCGCCGTTGCCGGTCGAGACGACGGTGTGGAAGCCGATGCCGCGGTCGGAGCCGAGGGCGTTGACGCCGAGGTTGCCGCTCTGGGTGATGACCGCGACCGGGCCGGGGGTGAGGCGTTCGACCGAGTCGCCCCAGAGCGCCGTCCGGGCCGCCGCCGAGACGACGCCGTTGCCGTTCGGCCCGCACACCGGCAGGCCGGACCGCGCCGCCGCCTCCCGCAGCTCGTCTTCCAATGGCCGTCCCGCGGGCGTCTCGCCGAACCCGGCCGCGAGAACGATCGCGCCGCCGCAGCCGCGCTCGCCGGCTTCGACGATCACCGATGGACAGGCCGCCGCCGGGATCGCAAGGACGACCGCGTCGACCGCCTCCGGCAGATCGGCGAGGCGCGGCACGCACGGCCGGCCGTGGACCTCCTCGCGCTTCGGGTTCACGCCCCAGACCGCGCCCTCGAACCCCGCCGCGGCGAGGTTGCGGAAGATCACGTCGCCGTAGGAGCCCGGCCGGTCGTTGGCCCCGACGACCGCGACCGAGCGAGGCCGCAGCAGCGGGGTGAGGTCGGGCGCCCGCCGCACCGCCGTCACCTCAGTGCAGCATCGACTCGACGCCGCGCCGCTCCAGGCCGCGGGCGATGATCAGCCGCTGGATCTCCGAGGTCCCCTCCCAGATCCGGTCGACCCGCAGCTCGCGCAGGAAGCGCTCGGCGACGTTGGAGCGCAGGTAGCCGCGTCCGCCGAAGGCCTGCACGCAGCGGTCGGCGCAGCGCCAGGCCGCCTCGCTGACGAAGAGCTTTGCCATCGACGCCTTCGCGTGGACCACCTTCGGGTCGGCGCCTTCATCGGCCAGGCGCGCCACCTCCAGGGTCAGCAACCGCCCCGCCGCCGCGTCGGTCGCCGAGTCGGCGAGCGGGAAGCTCACCCCCTGGTATTCGATGATCCGGCTGCCGCCCTGCTCGCGCTCAGCCGCCCACTCGACCGTCTCGTCGAGCAGCCGCCACATCGCGCCGATCCCGTGGGCGGCGATCCCGAGGCGCTCCTCGCTGAACCACTCGCGCTGCAGGTCCTCGCCACCGCCGACCCCGCCGACCACCGCGTCGGCGCCGAGCTCGACCCCGTCGAAGCGGAATGTCGGATGCCCGTCGGGATAGCTGTGGGTGAAGCGCGGGTTGTCGACGATCTCGACCCCGGGCGCGTCGACGTCGACCAGGAAGAGGGTGGGTAGGCGCGCGTCGCCCTCGACCACGTTCGCCATCACGATCAGGACCGAGGCGACGTCGCCGGAGGTGACGAACCACTTCTCGCCGCTGAGCCGGTAGCCGCCGTGGTCGTCGGGCTCGGCGACCGCCGCGATCCGCGAGGGATCGGAGCCGGCCTCGGCCTCGGTCACCGCGTAGGCGTCGCGGAGCTCGCCGCGCAGGGCGGGACGGAGATAACGGTCGATCTGCTCCGGCGAGCCGTGCGCCCAGACGTTGTAGGCGTTCGGCACGTGCCAGTGGATCGCGTTCGTGCTCCGCCCGAACTGCTCGGCGACCAGCGCCCACTGCAACCGCGTCCAGCCCTGGCCGCCGTGCTCGCGGGCATGGAGTCCGCCCGTGAGCCCGGCCGCGAGTGCCTCGCGCTTGACTCGCTCGACCGCCTCGTGGGGCAGCTTGCCGTCGGCCATCTCGGCCTCGACCTCGAGCGGGATCAGCACCTCGTCGGTGAACCGCCGAGCGCGTTCCTGGAGGTCCGAGGTGGCGTCGTCGAGGCGCTCGGGCGTCATTGACCGCGAAGGTATCATGCGATTAACTACAAGGTCAATCGGCTCTACGACAGAGGAGATCGGCGTGGGCGTTGCGAACGGGGACGGGATGCACGGGGCCGATCGCGGCCTGCAAGGGACGGTGAGCGGGGCGGATCTGGAGGCGACGCTGCAGCCGCTGGAGCGGGCGACGATGCTGCCCAAGGCGGCCTTCCTCGACCCCGCGGTGCTCGAGTGGGAGCAGGCGAACATCTTCTCCGGCGGCTGGATCGTCGCCGCCCACGTCTCCGCCGTGGCCGAGCCGGGTGCCTACGTCGCCCGCGAGCTCGGCGGACGCTCATTCGTCGTGATCGCCGGCGAGGACAGGGCCCCGCGCGCCTTCCACAACGTCTGCCGCCACCGCGGCGCCCGCCTGATGGAGGACGCCGAGGGCAAGGTCCGCCGCCGCATCCAGTGCCCGTACCACGCCTGGTCCTACGACTTGCAGGGGAACCTCCGCGCCGCCCCACACATGGACGGGGTCGAGGGCTTCGACACCGCGTGCTACGGACTGCGCGAGATCCGTACCGCGGTGCTCGGAGGCCTCGTCCTCGTCGACCTCTCCGGCGAGGCCGGGCCGCCCGCGGACCACCTCGGCGAGCTCCTCCCGCACCTCGACCACTACAGCGTCGGCGCCCTCGCCCGCGCCAGGATCGTCGAGTACGACGTGCGCGCCAACTGGAAGGGGATCGCCGAGAACTACAACGAGTGCCTGCACTGCCCCGGCGTCCATCCGGAGCTGAACGCGCTCAGCGACTACATGAGCGGCGAAGGCCTCTACGGCGCCGGCGCCTGGTGTGGCGGCTCGATGGTCCTGAACGACGGCGCCGAGACGATGGGCAAGGAGGGCGGCCACCTGGACCGACCGCCGATCGCCTCGCTCGGGGAGGGCGATCTCCGCAACATCCTCTACTTCGCGCTCTTCCCGAACGCCCTGATCTCGCTCCATCCCGACTACGCGATGCTGCACACGCTGTGGCCGCGCGAGCCGGGCCGTACCGCCGTCGTCTGCGAGTTCTTCTTCGAGCCCGCGACCATGGCGCGTCCCGACTTCGACCCCGCCGACGCGATCGCCTTCTGGGACCAGACCAACCGCCAGGACTGGCACGTCTGTGAGCTCGCGCAGAAAGGGGTGCGCTCGCCGGGGTACTCGCCGGGCCGCTACTCGGCCGAGGAAGAGGACGTACACGCCTTCGACTCGATGGTCGCCGCGCGATATGCCGAGGGCCTGCGGGAGGTGGTCGCGTGAACCCGGTCACGGAGCAGCTCGGGGAACTCGGCCTGCCGGCGCCGCTCTCGGAGCTGGCCGGGCGCGACTGGGACGCGGTCATCGTCGGAGGCGGCCACAACGGCCTGACCGCGGCGGCATATCTGGCGCGCGCCGGGCAGAGCGTGCTCGTGCTGGAGCGCCGCGAGCGCCTCGGCGGCGCCTGCACCCTGGAGCGCCCGTTCTCAGACGACCGCTACGTCGTCAGCCCCTGCGCCTACGTGGTCGGCCTGCTCGACGAGTTGGTGATGCGCGAGCTGGGCCTGCGCGAGCGCGGCCTGCGCTTCTTCGTCGCCGACCCGAACCTCTGGGTGCCCTTCGACGACGGCACCTCCTTCGGCCAGTGGCTCGACGACGAGAAGACCCAGGAAGACCTGGAACGTATGGGCGTCTCGAAGAAGGACATCGACGGCTACTGGGCCTACGAGCATCTCTTCGACGAAGTGCGCCGCAAACTGCGGACCGGCCCCCGCGACACCTGGGTCGGCGACAGCCCGACGCGCCCCGAGATCGAAGAGCTGCTCGGCTACTCGAAGGAGATGATCGACCTCTGCTTCACGGCCTCGATCGCCGAGGTCCTCGACGACTACCTCGAAGACCAGCGGTTGAAGGATGCACTCTTCGGCCAGGGTGTGATCGGCACCTGGGGCGGCCCGCACGAGCCCGGCACCGCGTCGATCAAACTCATGCACTACCAGGGGGACTTCGAGGGACAGGGCCCGGTCTGGGGTTACGTCGAGGGCGGCATGGGGATGGTCAGCTTCGCGATCGCCGACGCCGCCCAGGAAGCCGGCGCGACCTTGGCCTGCGGCGTCCCGGTCGACCGGATCATCCCCGGCGAGGGCGTCGAAACCGAGGACGGCACGCTGATCCGCGCCACCAACATCATCTGCAACGCCGACCCGAAGGTGGCCCTCCGCCTGCTCGGCGACGCCGAGATCCCGGCCGACTTTCGCGCGCGCCTCGAGGCCTGGAAGGTCCGCAGCCCGGTGGTCAAGTTCAACGCCTCGCTGTCGAAGTTGCCGAGCTGGACCGCGGCCCCGGGGGAGACTTGGCCGGCCCAGGCGACGATCGATCTGACCTCCGGCCTCGAGGAGTCCCAGAAGGCCTTCGAAACCTGCGCCGCGGGCGAGCCCGCCGTCGGCTTCGGCGAGATCTACATCCAGACCGGCTACGACCCGACCCCGGCCCCGCCGGACAAGCACCTGCTCGCGGTCTTCGGCCAGTACGCGCCCTACGACATCGCCGACGGCGACTGGGACAGCCGCCGCAAGGACGTCGAGAAGCAGTTCGTCGACCTTATCTCCCGCTTCGCCCCCGACTTCCCCGACTGCCTGGAGGAGTCCGAAGTCCTCGGCCCGCCGGACATCGAGAAGCGCATCGGCCTCACCGGCGGCAACATCTTCCAGGGCGAGGTCACCCCGGACCAGATGTGGGAGGGCCGCCTCCCGTCCCGCACCCCGATCCCGGGCGTCTACCTCTGCGGCGCCGCCACCCATCCCGCCGGATCCGTGATCGCCCTGAACGGCCGCAATGCCGCAAAAGCCCTCCTCACGGACCTCGCAACCGTCGCATAGTCCGCCTTCGTCCCAACCTCCGGGGGGAGAGAACAAGGTGCGTTCGTACTTATGCATCCCATGCGAGCAGAAGTACGAACGCACTCGTTCGGGGACCTCGCCGACCTGGCTGGACGGCAGCATGGCGTGGTCTCGAGGCGGCAGCTCGAAGCGCTCGCCTTCGGGACCGCGTCCGTCACCCGCTGGGCGAAGGACGGTCGGCTCCATCGCATCCACCGAGGCGTCTACGCAGTCGGACACACGGCGCTCTCCTGGGAGGGCTACTGCATGGCGGCGGTCCTTGCTCGCCCCGGCTCGGTCGCCAGTCACAAAACCGCGGCCTGGATCTGGGGACTACGACGATGGCGCCCGGAAACGATGCATGTCACGGCGCCAACGCGCCAACGAGCAAAGCGTGACTTCGTCGTCCACTTCACGCGGCTCGCGGCTGAGGACCAAGCGGTCGTGGAAGGCATCCCGGTGACCTCGGTGGCCCGGACGATGCTCGACCTCGCGCCGGACGAATCGACCCGGAACCTCCATCGGATGATGGACCGGGCTGAAGAGCGCAAAACCTTCGACCTCCGGCGCTTCGACCGCCTGCTCGCCCGGGCCGGGGGACACCCGGGCCGCGTCAAGCTGGGCCACGCGCTCGACACTTTCAAGCCGGAGCACGCTGTCATCCGCTCCGAGGTCGAGCGGCGGTTCCGCGACCTGGTCATCGCCGCCGGCCTCCCGAGGCCGCAGACCAACGTCTTCGTCGCCGGCTGCGAGCTTGACGCCTACTGGGAGGCCGAGGCGTTCGCCGTCGAAATCGACGTCTTCGCGACCCATGGATCGCGGGTGTCCTTCGAGGAAGACCGGAAACGCGCCGACGACCTCCTCCTCGCCGGGATCGAGATGATCCGGGTCACCGACGTCCGCCTCGAACGCGAACCGCGGGAGACGATTTCCCGCGTTGCTGCCCACCTCGAACGCCGCCGCCGCGCCTCCGGCCCGCGCCGGTCGGTCGCATAAGGTCGGGCGATGGCCGAGCGGGACAGCGCGAGCGCGCGTGAGCGGATCCTCGAGGCGGCATGCGACCTGATCGCCGCCGACGGGATCGACGATGTCCGCATCGCCCGCGTCGCGATGCGCGCCGGCGCCTCCACCGCGCTCGTCCACCACTACTTCTCGACCCGGGAGGAGCTGCTCGAGCAGGCGATCCTCCACTCCTTCGAGACGGTCGGCGAGGAGCGCTTCGCGGATGCCGGGGGGGAGGCGCCGAACGCGACCGCCGCCCTCGCCGAGGCGATCGAGGAGTGCCTGCCGCGCCCCGGCGCGCTCGAACGCGACTGGGTCCTCTGGGTCGAGCTCTGGCTGCGCGCCGCCCGCGAGCCGGACCTCCGCCCGCTCGCCGCGAGCCTCTACGCCCAGTACCACGACTGGCTCGAAGAGGTGCTCAAGCGCGGCATCGACGCGGGCGAGTTCGCCGCCTCCGATGACCTGCGCGCGCTCACCGACCGGACGATGGCGCTGCTCGACGGCCTCGGCATCCGCGCCCTCCTGCACGACCCGACGATGGACATCGACGCCGCGCGCGCCCAGGTCGCCGACTTCCTCGCCCCGCAGCTCGGCATCGACGCGGCCGCGCTCCTCACCCAGCCCGCCTGACCGCGCGCCGATCGCGCGAGGAACCCTTGCGCGGATCGTCACGACAATGTAATTTGAACCGCGGTTAAAACAACTCGGCACCCCAGGAGGAGGAGCAGGGAACGTGACTCCGCGTCCCAGCATCGATCACATCCGCCGCCCGCAGATCCTCGCGGCCGCGGCCGAGGTGATCGCCGAGCGTGGGGTGGCGGGGACGCGGATCGCCGACGTCGCCGAGCGCTGCGGGGTCAGCCCGCCGGCCCTCCTCTACTACTTCGACTCCAAGGAGCAGCTGCTGGCCGAGGCGCTGACCGCCGACGACGACCGCTTCTACGAAGAGTTGGACGACCGGCTCGACGGGGCGGCGACGCCGGGCGAGCGGATGGTCGCCCTTATAGAGACCGCGACCGAGGGCGCCGATGACTTCGCGCTCTGGATGGAGCTCTGGACCTGGGCGCTCCGCGACGCCGAGCTGCGCGCCGCCCGCGAGCGCTTCGACGCCCGTTGGCGTGCGGCGATCGAGGCGGTCGTGGTCGATGGTGTCGCCGCCGGCCAGTTTGGCGGCGCCGTCGACCCGCCGCAGGCGGCGCTCGCGATCGCGGCGCTGATCGATGGCCTCTCCGCCCAGGCCGCGCTCGGCGACCCTGAGGTGTCGAACCCGCGCCTCACCGCGACCGTCCTCGGGAGCGCCGAGAAACTGCTGGAAGCGGAGCTACCCGCCAGGGCCGGGGGGCGGGCATCTCCCTGAGCCACCCCAGGGAACGCCCGGATGCCGGGCTGTGGGGGGCGACGACGCGCCGTCGCTTCCTCCAGCGCGCCGGGCTCGCGACCCTCGCCCTGGGCGCCGGCTCCGCCCTCAGCGCCTGCTCCGACACCACCGTCCCCGGCGGCGGGAACCCACACCTCGCCCCCGGCGGCCTGCCGCTGGCCCGCCCCGATAACCCGGTCCAGCTCCCGATCTACCCGGACAACCCGCGCATCCCCTCCGGCCTCCAGCCTGAGTCCGGTCCGCTCCAGCTCTACAACTGGGCCGAATACGTCAACCCCGCCGTCCTCAAGTCCTTCGAAAAGCGCTACCGCGTCGAGGTCCAGCTGAGCACCTTCTCGACCCTTGACGAAGCGGTCGCGAAGCTCGCCGCCGGCGCCGTCGGCTACGACGTCTTCGTCCCCACCCAGCCGGAGATCTCGCTCCTCGTCGCGGGCAAACTGATCCAGCCGCTGAACCTCAACTACGTCCCCAACCTCCGCAAGAACGTCTGGAAGATGTTGCAGAGCCCCTGGTACGACGTGGGCTCGCGCTACACCGTCCCCTACACGGTCTTCTCCACCGGGATCGGCTGGCGCAACGACTTCCTCCCGGACTACGACCCCTCGAAGCTCGCCAACCCGTACGAGAGCTTCTGGCAGATGGGGGACATCTCGGGCCGGGTGGGGATGCTCGACGACCAGCGGGAAGGCCTCGCCTTCGGCCTCCTGCGCAATGGCATCACCGACGTCAACACCGCGAGCCAGGGGCACATCGACGGCTCCCGCGAGGCGCTCCAGGAACTGATCGACCTGGTCAACCTGCGCTTCTACACCAACGAGTACCAGCACCTCGCCGACGGCTCGATCTGGCTGCACCAGGCCTGGGGCGGGGACATGACCGCGATCGGCTACTACCTGCCGAAGGGCACCCCGGTCACCTCGGTCAGCTACTGGTGGCCACCCGACGGCCGAGGCCTGATGGGCAACGACACCCTGGCGATCCTCAAAGGCGCACCGCATCCGGTCCTCGCCCATCTCTTCCTCGAGCACGTGCTCGACGTCGAAACCGCGTTCCTCAACATGGAATTCACCGGCTACCAGCAGCCGCTGGTGGAAATGACGCCGAAGGCCGTGGTGGAAGAAGAACTGGTCCCGGAAAACCTGACCTCGGCGATCGTCCGCGAGGAGCAGTTCTCGAAGGGCTTCCTGCAGGGCCCACTCTCCGCCGAAGGCATGGGGACCTGGGAAACCGCCTGGTCGGAAGTGAAGGCGACGTGAGGGGGAGCGAAGCGTGACGAGACACGAAGGCTCGATCTGGCGCAGCCTCTCGATCCCCGGGGTCGTCTGGCTCTTCCTCTTCGTCGTCGTCCCCGCCTACGCGGTGGTGGCCGTCGCGATGGGGCAGATCGACTCGCTCCTGCAGCCGGTCCCGCAGTGGAACCCGATCGACTGGAACGTCGGCTTCGTCAAGGAGGCCTTCACCAGCGTCGTCCCCGGCGGCACCTACTGGCCCGCGACCCGCAACACGATCGTCTTCGTCGCCCTCACCGTCGTCCTCTGCTTCGCGATCGGCTACCCGGTCGCCTACTACGTCGCCCGCAAGGCGGGCCGGTGGAAGGGCCTGCTGCTGCTGCTCATCTTCCTGCCGTTCTGGGTCAGCTACCTGATGCGGATGCTCGCCTGGATCGGCCTGCTCGCCCCGGACGGCTACGTCAACCAGGTGCTCGCCTGGGTCGGCATCGGCCACACCGAATGGCTCTCCGGCAACCCCTACTCGGTGATCGCCGCGCTCACCTACGGCTACATCCCGTACTTCATCCTGCCGGTCTACGCGGGCCTCGACCGGATCGACCAGCGCCTGCTCGAGGCCTCCCGAGACCTCGGCGCCTCCTCGGTCCGCAGCTTCTTCCGCGTCACCCTGCCGCTCTCCTGGCCGAGCATCCTCGCCGGCTCGGTCCTGATCGTCCTGCCGATGTTCGGCGACTACTACACCAACGACCTGATCTCCGGCTCGCCCCACACCAACATGCTCGGCAACAGCGTCAACCTGCTGGTCCAGGGCGGCTCGCAGAAGAACCTCGGCGCGGCGCTGGTGCTGGTGCTGATGACGATCCTGGCGGTCGGGATGCTCTATTACCTCTGGGAGACCAGGCGCCAGCAGGAGAAGTTGGCGTCATGAGGCGTGCGGGGACGGAGCCGACCGCATGAGCACGACCGCGACCCCCGAGCGGCCCACCGCGCCGCCGCCGCCGCCCGTCCCGCGCCCGCCGATCCGCCCCAGCCGCTGGCCCGACTGGCTCGGCAATCCCTGGGGACGGCCGCGCTTCCTCAAGCTCACGACCTGGTCCTACATCGCCTGGTCGCTGCTCCCGGTCCTCGCGGCGATCGTCTTCTCCTTCAACGACGGCCGTTCGCGCAGCGTCTGGCAGGGCTTCTCCACCCGCTGGTGGTGGGGCGACCCGAACCTCTCGGTCTTCCACGACCCGATCTACACCAACGCCCTCGTCCACAGCCTCGAGCTGGCGGCGCTCGACATGCTGATCGCGACCCCGCTCGGCTTCCTCCTCGCGCTCGGCCTCTCTCGCTGGCGCGGGCGCGGCTCGGGCACCGCCAACTTCCTCATGCTGGTGCCGCTGACGACGCCGGAGCTGGCGATGGCGGTCTCGCTGCTCCTCGTCTTCACCCAGCTCACGATCATCCCGTTCACCTGGATCGCCCTCGGCACCACCGCCCAGGTGATCGGCCAGGTGACCTTCTCGGTCTCCTACGTGGTGGTGATCGTCCGCAGCCGGCTCGCCTCGCTCGGCCCCGAATACGAGGAGGCCGCGCGCGACCTCGGCGCCTCGGCGCGCCAGTCGCTGCAGCACGTCCTCCTGCCGCTGCTCCTGCCCGCCGCCTTCGCCTCGACCCTGATCGTCTTCGCCCTCTCGATCGACGACTTCGTCGTCACCCAGTACATGTCGGCGGGCGGCGAAACGGTGACGATCCCGATGCTTCTCTACGCCAACGCGCGCGGCGCGGCGACGACCCCGGCGCTGAACGCGGTGGCGACGATCATGGTGCTGGTGACGCTGATCGGGGTCGGCGGCGCCTACCTGGTGCTGCGCTGGTTCGGGCACCGGAGCGGCGAAGCCGGCGGCGATTCCGCCGGCCAGATGGGCATGGACCTCACGGGGATGGAATAGGAGGGTTGGACGATGGGATCGACGGGATGGTGGGACCGATGGCGATGACGTCGGCGGCGACCGGAGCGGCCCCGGTGATCGGCGGGCACGCGGGTGGGGAGGTGGAGCTGGAGGCGCTGGAGAAACGCTTCGAGGACGTTGTCGCGGTCGACTCGATCGACCTCGACATCGCCTCGGGCGAGTTCTTCTCGCTGCTCGGCCCCTCGGGCTGCGGCAAGACGACGACGCTGCGGCTGATCGCCGGCTTCGAGCGGCCGACCTCGGGCGACGTGCGCCTCGACGGCACCAGCCTCGCCGCGGTGCCGCCGGACCGCCGCAATGTCAACACGGTGTTCCAGAACTACGCGCTCTTCCCGCACCTCAACGTGCTCGACAACGTCGCCTTCGGCATGCGCTACCAGAAGGTGAAGCGTTCCGAACGGGTCCGGCGGGCGAAGGAGGCGCTCGAGCTGGTCGAGCTCGGGGACTACGCGAAGCGCCGCCCGCATCAGCTCTCCGGCGGCCAGCAGCAACGCGTCGCGCTCGCCCGCGCGCTGGTCCTGCGCCCCGCGGTGCTGCTGCTCGACGAGCCGCTCGGCGCGCTCGACGCGAAGATCCGCCGCGCCCTCCGGGTGGAGCTGAAATCGCTTCAGGAAGAGGTCGGGACGACCTTCATCTTCGTCACCCACGATCAGGAGGAGGCGCTCAGCATGAGCGACCGGATCGCGGTGATGCACGAAGGCCGGGTGGACCAGGTGGGGACGCCGCGGGAGATCTACGAGGGCCCGGCGACCCTCTTCGTCGCCGACTTCCTCGGCGTCGCCAACGTGATGGAGGTCGACGTGATCGGCCGCGAAGGCCGCGGCTGCCGACTGCGGGTGGGGACGCGCGAGCTGTGGTCGGAATGCGGCGACCTCGGCACGACCGGGGCGGCCTCGGCGGTGGTGCGGCCGGAGCGCCTCCACGTGACGCCGGGAGCGGAGGCGGGGGAGAACTGCCTGCCGGGCATGATCGACCGCACGATCTTCGTCGGCTCGAACCTTCAGGTGATGGTGCGGCTTGCCAACGGCGGCCTGCTGCAGGCGAGCGTGCCGAACGACGGCATCGACCTCGACTCCCACGAACAGGGCAGCCCGGTCAGCGTCCACGTCCCACCCGACGCCCTCCGCGTGCTGGCGCCGGGTGGATCCCACGCTGCCTAGACTGGGGCAGCGCTACGGGCGTTGTCCCGGCCGGGGTGGCCGTCCGAGGTCGGTCTCGGGCATTTCGTAGCGGTCCTGGCAGGCTGTGACC
>JBOGYZ010000178.1:0-3976 GCA_050697015.1 Solirubrobacterales bacterium | reverse complement strand
ACCCTGAGCGAGGCGGAGGTCCTCGCTCGGCGCCGGGGTCGCTTTGTCGAGGTTGGGGGTTGGCATCGGGCCCAGTCTACGATATAAGTTGGTTGGTCGCCCGACCAATCTTTCCGATATACCCACTAGATCGCGGGCAGAGAGGCTCGTATGAGCGCCACTGAGCAGGTCACCAGCGAGGGGGTCGATGCGCCTGAGCAGACCCGCGCTCTCTATCCGGACGAACAGGGCTACATCGAGCGCGACGGGGTGCGCGTCTTTTACGAGGTCTACGGCTCCGGGTCGCCGACGATCCTGTTCTGCCCGACCTGGACGCTGGTGCCCTCCCGGGTATGGAAGATGCAGATCCCCTATCTCGCCCGCCACTTCCGCGTGGTCGTCTTCGACCCGCGTGGAAACGGCAAGAGCGATCGCCCCCGCAGCGCTGCGGCATACGCCGAGTCGGAGTTCGCCCAGGACGCACTCGACGTTCTCGACGCGACCGCCACCGAGCGGGCGTTCGTCGTCGGCCTCTCGCGTGGCACCCAGCGCGCTCTCCTGCTCGCCACCGAGCACCCCGAGCGACTGCTCGGCCTGATCTTCATCGGCCCCTGGTTCCCTGCCAGCCATGCGCTCGGCAGCCTGCGCTACCGGCTCATGGCCCATCCCCGGGTACTGCCGGGATTCGAACGCCGGCCGATCTCGAAGCGTGGCTGGATGAAGTTCAACGCCATGCACTTCCGTCGTGACTACCTCGACTTCGTCGAGTGGTTCGCTGCCATGTCGACGGACGAGGCCCACTCGACCAAGGGCTTCGACGATGTCGTCGGGTGGGGGCTGGAGACCGACCCGGACACCTTGGCCCTGACCGTGCTCGCCGAGGCCGCGGCGCCTGTCACCCGACGCGACCAGTTGGCGCTCGCCGGCCGCGTGCGTTGCCCGGTTCTCGTGATCAGCGGGACCAAGGACAAGGTGACCCCTCACGCCGACGCGAGGGCGCTGGCGGGGGCGACGGGCGGAAAGCTGATCGCGCTAGAGGGCGGCGACCATCTTCCGGAGGGGCGGCGTCCGGTCGCCGTGAACCTCGCGATCCGCGAATTCGTCGATCCCTCCTTCGATCGCGACGCCACTGTCGAGCGGACCGGCGACGGACCTCGGGCTCTGTACGTCTCCTCGCCGATCGGGCTCGGCCATGCCCGCCGCGACCTTGCGATCGCGCGCGAGCTGCGGGCCCTGGTCCCGGGACTTCAGATCGACTGGCTCGCCCAGAACCCGGTGACGCGGGTGCTGGAAGCGGCGGGCGAGCGCATCCATCCGGCCAGCAGGCATCTGGTCTGCGAGTCGGCCCACATCGAATCGGAGTCCGACGGGCATGAGCTGCAGTGCTTCCAGGCGATCCGGCGCATGGACGAGATTCTCGCCGCGAACTACATGGTCTTCGACGACGTCGTTACGGAGACCCCTTATGACCTCTGGATCGGTGACGAGGCATGGGAGCTCGACTACCACCTGCACGAGAACCCGGACCGCAAGCGCGCGCCCTTCGCCTGGCTGACCGACTTCGTCGGCTGGCTGCCGATGCCCGAGAACGGCGACCGCGAGGCCTTCGTGGTGGCCGACTACAACGCCGAGATGGTCGAGCACGTGCGCGACCGGCCGCAGATCCGCGACCGGGCGATCTTCGTCGGCAACCCCGACGACATCGTCGACGGGCGCCTCGGCCCGGACCTGCCGGGGATCCGCGAGTGGACCGAGCAGAACTTCGACTTCTCCGGCTACGTGACCGGCTTCGACCAGGTCGAGACGGGAGATCGTGAGCGCCTCCGCTCCGAGCTCGGCTACCAGCCGGATGAGCGCGTCTGCGTTGTCACCGTCGGCGGCTCGGGCGTGGGGACGGAGCTGTTGGCCCGGGTCATCGCGGCGTTCCCTCTCGCAACGATGCTCGTTCCCGGGCTGCGGATGATCGCCGTCTCCGGGCCACGGATCGATCCAGCGACGCTGCCCACCGCCGAGGGCCTGGAGGTGCACGCCTTCATCGAGGACCTCTACCGCCATCTCGCCGCCTGCGACCTCGGCGTCGTCCAGGGTGGGCTGACGACCACGATGGAGTTGACCGCCGCGCAGCGACCGTTCCTGTACTTCCCACTGGACCATCACTTCGAGCAGCGCTTCCACGTGCCCTACCGGCTCGACCGCTACCGAGCGGGCCGGCGGATGGACCTCGAGCTCTGCACCCCTGAGGTCATCGCGCAGGCGATCGCCGAGGAGATCGGGCGCGATGTCGACTATCGCCCGGTGGAGACGGACGGCGCTCGCAGGGCGGCGCAACGCATCGCAGAGCTACTCAACCGATAGGAGGAGAACAGATCATGAAATCAATTCCACGTGAGGACGTCCCGGTGGTGATCGCCGGTGACGGCGTCGAGCTCCGTCTGCGCGACGAGGACGGTCTCTCCGTCGGCTTCGTGCGGCTTTCCGCCGGCACCGACCTGCGTCCTGCCACCAAGGGCCTGCCAGACGACCTCTGTCCCTGTCCGCACTGGGGCTACCTGATCAAGGGCCGCATCCGGATGCACACCCTCGACGGACACCACGACTTCGTCGGCGGTGAGGCCTTCTATTGGGCCGGCGGCCACGCCCCCGAGGCGCTCGAGGACTCCGAGTACGTGGACTTCTCGCCGACCGAGGAGTTCCGGCGGGTGGTTGAGCACATAGCCTCTGAAGCGGGCGCAAGCGCGTGATCGTCTGGCTCCCAGACCGCACCGTCCGCGGTGCGGGCGACGACGATGCTCAGGCTCACATGAGGGAGCGGCTCAGCCCGCCCGGGCGATGGCTTCTTCGAACTGCTCGGTGCTTTCCGGAGTGCCGAGGAGCTCGAGGCCGTCGGTCTTGGGTCCTTCGATCGCGAAGGAGGGGGTCGCGCGGAAGCCGAGCTTGCCTTCCGCCGAGTCCGTCGTCTTCGTCGCCTCTTCGCGGACGGCTTTGCTCTTGCGCCGCTTGTTCCAGGTCGTCATGTCCTTGACGCCGGCGGCACGCGCGACGGCTTCGAGGAAGTCTTCGGTGACGTAGCCGGAGTTCTCCTCGCCCTGGTTGCGATAGAAGGTCTCGATGTAGTTCCAGCCGCGCCCCTGCTCGCCCGCGGCGATCGCGCCGGCGCCGGCGGGGAGGGAGTCGGGGCCGATGATCAGCAGGTTGCGGAAGGTGATCTTCGCCTTGCCGGCGTCGACCGGACCTTCGATCAGCGCCGGGATCTCGGTTTCGGAATAGGCCTTGCAGTAGGGGCACTGGAGGTCGCCGTACTCGAACAGGTGGACCGGGGCGTCGGCCTCGCCGATCGTCAGACCCTGCTGTGGGGACCTGGCGAGGAGCGCGTCGACAGCGCCCGCTTCGACGATCTGGGTCGGATCGCCGCCCTTGCCCGAGCCGGATCCCGCGAAGATCACGACGACGACGACCGCGAGCACCGCGAGGAAGCCCGCCCCGGCGGCGAGCTGGAGCGCCCGGCGGCGGCGGTCGGAGGCTGCCACCTGGGACTCTGCCGCGATCCGCTCGGCCCGGCGCCCCTCGCGATCCTTCCGGGCGCTCATCTCAGAGGACTTCCTGGGGGACGACCTGGTGATCGACCGCGGCCTCGCCGAAGTAACAGATCCAGAAGGTCTCGATCGCGTTCTGCGAGCGACAGCCGCCGTCGACCTGACCGCTCGCGCCGACGGTGCGGACGACCCGGCCGACCCGCGGGGACTCGGCGAAGGAGCATTCGTATTCGACGCCCTCGCGGATCGCCGTGCAGGTCGGCTGGGTGGCGGTCATCACCGTGGATCCCTCGGGCAGGCCGTTGGCGGCTGCCCGCTCGGGGCCGATCGGGCCGGTGCCGATGACGACGCCGGGGACCGCGACGGCGATGAGGAGGAAGGCGAGGGCCAGGCGGGCGCGGACCGTCCCGAAGTGCAGGCGGCGCGCCGGACGGGCGGCGGGGCGGGGGAGGGACGGCGCGGCG
>JBOGYZ010000177.1:0-4658 GCA_050697015.1 Solirubrobacterales bacterium | reverse complement strand
GCCACAGCCTGCCAGGGCCGTGGCCGAGACGGCCCTTCCCTTTCCCCGGGCGCCAGCTTCCCGGCCACGTCCCTTTCCAGGCCGTCGGCTTCCCGAACCCGGGGGACGTGGGATCAACCGGCTAGGGTGGCGCTCGTGAGAGTCCGCGGCGCGCTCGTGGCCCTTCTTCTCGCGCTCGCCGTGGCGGGTTGGGGGGCGGCTTCGGCCGGGGCGTCCCCGCGCGCGCCGTTCCGGGCCCAAGTCCGCCATGCGGCAGTCCACGGCAGTCGGATCGCCTGGTACGAACGGGGCAGCGGGCCGCCACTGATGATGCTGATGGGGACCGGCTCGACGATGTCGGAATGGGACCCGGCGCTGCTGCCCCTGTTCGCCCGACACCATCGCCTGGTGATGTTCGACTACCCGGGCACCGGCTGGTCGGGGCCGTGGCGAGGGCCGCGGACCTTTGCCGGGCTGGCCGACGAAGTGGCGCGCTTCATGGCCGCGATCGGGGTCGACAGGGCCGCCGTCCTCGGCTGGTCGATGGGCGGCTTCGTCGCCCAGCAACTGGCGATCAGGCACCCGTCCCGGGTCACCCGGCTGGTCCTTGCCGGGACCAACCCGGGCGGCGGTCGCGCCGTCCTCGGCACCAAGGAACACCAGGAACTCGACAGCAACCCGAACCCCACGCTGGCCGAAATCCTCGGCGACGAGCTCTACCCGCCGAACCAGCTCGCCGAGGGCTACGCCTTCGCCCACCGCCTCGAAACCGCGAGCCAGAGCGGCGTGATCCCGAACGACTTCCACGTGAAGCCGTCCACCGTCCACGCGCAGGTCGCCGCCGAAAACCCCTGGCTGCTCAGCAACGCCAACTTCCGCGCACTCGGCTCGCTGCCGATGCCGGTGCTGGCCACCGGCGGCCACGAGGACCCGGTCGTGCCGCCGGTCAACCTGATCAAGATCGCGGGACGCGTTCCCGATGCACACCTGCGCCTCTTCGCCGGCGCCCACGCCTTCCTCTTCCAGCAGCGGGTCGCCTTCGCCAAGGTGGTCGACCACTTCCTCGCCGGCTGAGGCCGAGCAACGGCCGCCGTCTGCATTTAGGGGCGTATAGCGACCCCAAGTGCAGGCGGTGGTTGAGCGGCTACTTTTCGCGGCGTTTGAGGCCTTCGCGGCGCAGGCGCTTCGCCGCGGTTACTTCGGATTTCGAGGAGCCTTTCTTTTCCGGGCCGGGAGTCTCGAGGGTCGCGGGGAGGCCCTCGAAGCGGGGCTCGGAGAGGAAGGCGGCGAGGCCCTTGCGGCCCATCTCGCCTTTGCCGATGTTGGCGTGGCGGTCGAGGTGGGCGCCGAGCGGGACGGCGGCGTCGTTGACGTGGATCGCGCCGAGGCGATCGATGCCGACCGTCTCGTCGGCTTCGTCGATGACGGCGGCGAGGTGGTCTTCGTCGGTGATGTCGTAGCCCTGCACGAACATGTGGCAGGAGTCGAGGCAGAGGCCGAGGCGTTTGCCGCCGCCCGCCAGGTCGATCAGCTCGGCCGTCTCCTCGAAGTTGCGCCCGATCAGGCCTTTGTGGCCCGCGGTCTGCTCGAGCAGGAGCTTGCAGGAGTCGGTCTCTTTCAGCGCCGCTTTGATGACTTTGGCGGCACGTTTCAGGGACGGTTTCAGCGGGCCGCCGAGGGTCGAGCCGGGGTGGAGGACGACGCCGCTCGCGCCGATGCCGTCACCGATCCGAAGCGAGTGGGTGAGCGAGTTGAGCGACTTCTTCGCGAGTTCTTTGTTTTTGCTCGCGGTATTGATCAGGTAGACGGCGTGGATGATCACCCGTTCCACCTTGGAGGCGTCCATAGCCTCTCGAAACGCCGCGAAATCGTCCTCGCCATAGTTGGTCGGACGCCACATCCGAGGACTCTGGTTGAAGATCTGGATAGATTCGCAACCGCGTTCGCCGCCCCGCTCGACCGCTTTGTCGAGACCGCCGGCCGTTGAGACGTGAGCACCGATGAACATGAAAAGAGATAGCCCCCGATTTCGTTTTGCGCCTTCGCCGACCGGTGCGCTGCACATCGGCGGAGCGCGGACCGCACTCTACAACTGGCTCGCCGCGCGCCACGCGCCGGGCGGCAGGCTGGTGCTGCGGATCGAGGACACCGACCGCGAGCGCTCGACCACCGAGAACGTCGCCCAGATCCTCGACGCGATGGCGTGGCTCGGCCTCACCTACGACGAGGGGCCGATCTCCCAGGCCGGCCGCGCCGACCGCCACGGCGCGGCGCTCGAGCAGCTGCTCGAGTCCGGGGCCGCCTACCGAGACGCCGCCACCGCCAAGGACGTCGAGGCGTGGAAGGCCGAGCACGGCTCCGGTCGCGGCTACCGCGGCACGCCGACCGAGGAGCCCGGCGCGGCGATCCGCCTGCGCGTTCCCGACGACGGCGAGACGATCGTCGAGGACCTGATCCACGGCCCGGTCGCCTTCCCCAATGCCTCCTACGACGACTTCGTCATCGCCCGCGCCGACGACTCGGTCCTCTACAACTTCGCCGTCGCGGTCGACGACGCCGAGATGGGGATCACCGAGGTCGTCCGCGGCGACGACCACCTCTCCAACACGCCCAAGCAGCTGCTGGTGCTGAAGGCGCTCGGCCACGAGCCGCCGCGCTACGCCCATCTGCCCCTGCTTCACGGCCCCGACGGCAAGAAGCTGTCCAAGCGCCACGGCGCCGCCTCGGTGCAGGAGCTGCGCGAGGCCGGCTACCTGCCCGCCGCGGTCCGCAACTACCTGGCGCTGCTCGGCTGGGGGACGGATGACGACACCACCCTGATGTCGACCGAGGAGCTGATCCGCCGCTTCGAGGTCGCCGACGTCGGCAAGTCGGCGGCGATCTTCGACGACAAGAAGCTGCGCTGGCTGAACGGCCGCTTCATGCGCGAGATGCCGCTCGACGAATACACGCTGGCGGTCGCCAGGCACCTCGGCCGCGAGCCCGACGAGCGCCTCCGCGAAGCCTGCGCGATCACCCAGGACAAAGCGCAGACGCTGGAGGAGGTCTGGCCGCTGATCCGCTTCCTCTACGAGCCGCCGGTCGAGGACGAGAAGGCCTGGGCCAAGGTGATGAAAGAGGGCTCGGGGGAGATGCTCGAGGCGGCCGCCGAGGTGCTCGCCGCGGTCGAGCCTTTCGCGCCCGAGGCGATCGAGGGCGCGTTGGCGGCGCTGCTCGAGCGTTTCGACGTCAAACCGGGGCGCCTCTACCAGCCGCTGCGGGTGGCGATCACCGGCACCTCGGTTTCGCCTGGGATCTTCGAGTCGCTGGCGACGCTGGGGCGGGATGAGACGCTCGAGCGGGTGCGGGACGCGGCCCGTCGCGCTCCCTGACCGCCCTTTCTCACCGCTTTACGCACGATTGCGGCGAGTTCATACCGAATACAAAGGGCTTCCCCGCTAAACCATCACGCTTCTTCTGCCGATGTTGTGCGGGATGGCAAGCACGACCACCCAGTCCAGCGGCCGCACCTCGGCTGCCGACCTCGCGTCCAAAGCAAACGGCCGCGGCGCTCCGGCGCCCGGTAGCCGGCTCGCCGAGGCCTTCGAGGCCGTCGAGCGCTTCCCGGTCCTGATCGAGTCCCGCGAGCGCGTGATCGCCGCGGCGACCGCCGAGACGGCGCGGGTCGGCGAGCTGGTCGAAGCGGTCGAGGCCGACGTCGCCCTGGCGATCTCGGTCCTGCGCTTCGCCAATCGCGGCGGCATGACCGCAGGCGGCGTCTCCGGCGTCCCCGATGCGGTCGACGTGCTGAAGCCCTCCGGCGTGCTGGCGATCGCCGGTACCGCGCCGAGCTTCGACTTCTTCGAGTCCAACGGCGGCTGGGAGCTGAAACCGGAGCGCTTCCGGGTCCACGCCCTCGCCACGCAGCGCGCCGCCGACCAGATCGGCCGCGCGGTCGGCTGGGTCGAACGCGACGAGCTGGCCGCGGCGGCGCTCCTCCACGACGTCGGCCGCCTCGTCATCTCCCGTCTGCACCCGGGCTACAAGGTCTACTTCGACGCCGCCTCGCGCACCCCCGAGCAGCGGCTCCGCGACGAACGCGAGCAGCTGGGGATCGACCACGCGTTGGTCGGCGGCGTGCTGGCGCGGCGCTGGAACCTGCCGCAGCGGCTCGCGGTCGCGATCGAGCGCCACCACTCCGAGGATGCCGAGGGGCTCGCCGCGATGGTCTCGGCCGCCGATATGGTCGCCCACTACACCAACGGCGAGGCGATCTCGCCGGAGAGGTTGATGGCGAGCTGCGAGCGGATCGGCCTCGGCCCCGACGCCCTCCGGGACCTCCTCTACGAGCTGCCGCTGTCGACCTCGGAAGCCGGGCGGATCTCCGAGCCCTGCCCGCTCTCCGCGCGGGAGCTCGACGTCCTCCGCCATCTCTCCGAGGGCATGGTCTACAAGCAGATCGCCACCGAGATGCACCTCTCGGTCTCGACGATCCGCACCCACCTGCACAACGTCTACGGCAAGATCGGCGCCGTCGACCGCGCCCAGGCAGTCCTCACCGCCCGCGACCGCGGCTGGATCTAGCCGAGGCATCGACCTGCGGGGCGCAGCCTTTGCCGGCCGGGGCGCCGTAAGGGTCCTGGCCTCTTGAAGCTGGCGCCCGGGGAAAGGGAAGGGCCGTCTCGTCCACGGCCCTGGCA
>JBOGYZ010000176.1:0-3360 GCA_050697015.1 Solirubrobacterales bacterium | reverse complement strand
TCACGGATCCGTGTCCCTCCCGTGACGCCTGCGTCGCTCCCCCGTCACAGACCCTCATCGCTCCCCGCGATCCCGGCCGTCTCGGCCACGGCCACAGCCTGCCAGGGCCGTGGACGGGACGGCCCTTCCCTTTCCCGGGCGCCGGCTTCGCGAGGTTAGGACCCTTTGCCGGAACCCCCTACGGCCGACGCCGCAGCACGGTCAGCTCGCCCACCGTCTCGAAGCCCATCCGGGCGTAGAAGAGTTGTGGCCAGTCGGCGGCGTCGGCGGTGAGGAAGATCGCCTGGGCGGCGGCGGCCTGGGCGGCGGCGATGGCGGCGGTTACGACGGTCTTGCCGAGGCCGCGGTCGCGGGCGGGGGTGAGCGTGCCGACCTCCTCGACCTGGCCGATGCCGTACTTGCGGAGGAGGCGACAGGCGGACTGCGGCTCGCCCTCGGTCGGGGCGACGAACCAGCGATCGCCGGCCGCGATGCCGTAGCGATGGTCGTTCTCGAAGAGCTGGTCGACGCCCGCCTGGCCGCCGCCGTCGGGCGGCATCGACTCGGCGATGATCGCCTTGCGGAGCGTCTCGATCTCATCGAGCCGGACCTCGCGGGCCGCTCCTGGCTCGACCTCGCCGCCGCGCCAGAGCATGTAGCGGGTGCGCTCGACCTCCCAGCGGGGCCACCGCGCCGCCGCGGATTCGATCTCCTCGCCCAGCCGCCGGCCGTCGGCTTCGTCCAGCAGGGCGATCGTCCGGTGGCCGAGGCCCTCGCCGCCGAGCGCGTCGTCGGCGATCGCCACCACCTGGTCGAGGCTCAGCCCGGTCTGCTCGATCCCGACCCAGTTGGCGTCCCAGATCAGCGGCATCGAGGCGGTGAGGAAGAGCCGCCCCCAGCTCTCCCGGTGCACCTCGTCGCAGACCTGCTCGTCGAGCGCCAGCTCGAACGCCAGCAAGGCGTCACGGTCTGGTGTCGTCTGGCTCTCCATCCGGATAGCCTCCCAATTCGCGCGGCCGCCGGCCGCTCAGCCAAAAGCCGCAAGAAGCAGAAAATTCAGGGAGGAACAGAGCCGAATGTTCGTCAAGAAGGCCGCCGTCGTCGGTGGGGGGACGATGGGTGGGGAGATCGCACAGGCGATCGCCGCCGCCGACATCCCGGTAGTCGTCAAGGACATCGACCAGAAATTCGTCGACGCCGCGCTGGAGAAGGCGCGCGCCGTCACCCAAGGCCAGCTCGGCCGGCAGGTGAAGAAGGAGCGCATCACCCAGGAGCAGGCCGACGCGCGCCTCGCCGAGGTGATGGGCAACATCACCGGCACCACGAGCTACGCCGAGTTCTCCGACGTCGACTTCGTGATCGAGGCGGTCCCGGAGAAGATGGCGATCAAGCAGTCGGTCTTCAAAGAGATCGACGCGGCCACGCCCGGTCACGCGATCCTCTCCTCGAACACCTCCTCGCTCTCGATCACCGAGATGGGCGAGGCGACGCTGCGCGCCGACAAGGTCGTCGGCTTCCACTTCTTCTACCCCGCGTCGATCATGCCGTTGGTCGAGGTGATCGTCGGCGAGGACACCTCGCAGGAGACCGCCACCGCCGCCTACAACTTCGCCCAGGCGATCAAGAAGCAGCCGATCGTCTGCGGTGAGGTCCCCGGCTTCGTCGTCAACCGCATCCTGATGGCGACGATGGGCGAGGTCTGGCGCGCCCAGGAGGAGAAAGGCCTCTCCCTCAAGGCGATCGACAGCGCCATGGCCGAGGCGAAAGTCGCCCCGATGGGCCCGTTCTTCCTCACTGATCTGCTCGGCCTCGACACCGTCTTCCACGTCGCCGAGCACCTCAACCACTCCTACGGCGACAGCTTCTACGTCCACGAGGGCCTGCGCGGCCTGGTCGGCGAAGGCAAGCTGGGGATGAAGAGCGGTGGCGAGGGCTTCTTCAAGGACGGCGAGCAGAACATCCCCGGCGACGCCGAGCCCGACGCCCAGGAGCTGATCGACATCTTCACCTCCCGCGCGCTGATCGAGGCGTGCCTGCTGGTCGAGGAGGGCATCTCCTCGGTCCGGGACATCGACGTCGGCATGATGACCGGTGCCGGCCTCGACCCGCGCAAAGGCCTGCTGCCGCCGTTCTGGAAAGCCGACGTCGAAGGCCTCGACAAGATGCTCGAGAAGATGGAGGGGCTGGAGGAGCGCTACGGCGATCGCTTCGCCCCGCCGGTCACGCTCAAGCGCCTCGTCGCCCAGGGTCGCCACGGCATCACCACCGGCCAGGGGTTCTACGCCTACCCGCAGCCCGATGACGGCGAGCAGGCGGACAAGGTCCTGCTGGAGACGCGCGGCCCGGTGGCGATCGCCTGGCTCGCGAACGCGCCGATGAACGCGGTCCACCCGCAGGTGATCAAGGACCTGAAGACGGTCTGGGAGAAGGTCAAGGCCGACGACGGCGTGCACGCGATGGTGATCGCCTCCTCGGTGCCGATCGTCTTCTCCGCGGGTGCCGACATCAAAGCGTTCACGCAGATGGACCCGGCGGGCGGCAAAGAGCTGCTCGACTCCGCCCACGCGCTGTTCCGCGAGTTCGAAACCGAGGACGTGGCGACGATCGCCGCGGTCAACGCGATCGCCTTCGGCGGTGGCTGCGAGATGGCGATGGCCTGCGACTTCCGCGTCGCCGGCGAGGCCGCCGTCTTCGGCCAGCCGGAGATCAAGCTCGGGATCATCCCCGGCTTCGGCGGCACCCAGCGCCTGCCCCGCCTGGTCGGCGAGAACAAGGCCCTGGAGATGAACCTGGTCGGCGACGCGATCCTCTCCGAGGAGGCGCTGGAAATCGGCCTCGTCAACCGCGTCGTGCCCGACCACGAGCTGTTCGAGGCGGCGCTGATGTGGGCCGACAAGCTGGCGGGCCAGGCGCCGCTCGCCCTCGGTCAGGTCAAGCAGGTCTCCCACAAGGGCGAAATCGACGCCGGCATCGAGGCCGAGAAGGCCGGCTTCATCGCCGCCTTCTCCAGCGAGGACGCCAAAGAGGGCATCGGCGCCTTCCTCGGCAAGCGCACCCCGAAGTGGAGCGGTAAGTAGGCAGCGAGAAGGGGGCGGCGCCCTGGTGAGCGCCGCCCCCTTCCCTCGCTAGACGAGACCGGTCGCGCCCGGCGACCGGAAGCTCAGAATTTGACCGCCTGCTTGTCGCAGTTGGCGACGATCGTTTCCGCCCGCGCGCCGTCGTATTCGGACGCGTGGGTGCAGAGGTCGACCGCCTCCTGACCGCAGGCGTTGATCGTTTCGGCGCCGACGATTCCGGCAACGGTCGGATTGATGCAACCGATCGCCGGAGCTGGGTTGCTGTTCGACGCCCCGGTGAAGGCGACCATCGTGATGACGGTCA
>JBOGYZ010000175.1:0-3395 GCA_050697015.1 Solirubrobacterales bacterium | reverse complement strand
GGATGTCGATCTCGTCGTGGAGGACGATCGTCTGCTTCAGCGGCGTCTTGAGGGCGCCGCGGGCGGGACCGGCCGAGTCGCCGACCGCGTTCATGTAGGTCAGCGGCAGGAGGATCGCGACGCGGGGACCTCCCGGTCCCGTCCGCCCTTCCCAGAGCTGGCCCTTGTACTTGGACCGCGGCTTGCCGAGGTTCCAACGCCGGGCCAGCTCGCGCGCCACATCGAAGCCGATGTTGTGGCGATCGCGGACGTGCTCGGGCCCGGGGTTCCCCAGGCCGACGATGAAGATCCTGTCACCGCCGTCGTTCTCGCGACGGCCGAAGAGGGCCACGGCCCGAGAGGGCTACTCGCCCTCGGAGTCGCCGCCCGAGTCGCCGTCGCCGCCGGAGTCGTCGCCCTCGGCTGCCTCGCCGACCAGTTCGGTCTCCTCCTCGACCTCCGGCGCTGCCTCTTCGACGCGCGGCGGTGCGAGGGTGGCGATGGTGACCTCCTCGGGATCGTCGGCGACGAAGGTGACGCCGCTCGGCGGGGTGATCGTGGAGAGCTGCAGGGTGTCGTTGATCTCCATCGCGGAGACGTCGACGACGATTTTGTCCGGGATCGCGGTCGGCAACGCTTCGACGAGGATTTCGCGGGTGACGTGCTCGAGGACGCCGCTCGCCTTCACGCCCGGGGCGTCGTCGACGCCCTCGAGCTCGATCAGGACCTCGGCCTGGATCGCCTCGTCGAGTTTGACCTCCTGGAGGTCGATGTGGCGCAGGGTCCCTTTGACCGGGTGGAGCTGCTGCTCCTTGATCACGACCGGGCGGGCTTTGCCGCCGTCGACCGAGAGGTCGAACAGCGCCGCGCCCTCGGCGATCACGCCGCGGACATCCCGTTCGGCGACCTGGAAGTGGGTGGCCTCCGAGCCGCCTGAGTAGACGACGCCGGGGACGAGCCCCTCGCGGCGCATACGGCGGGAGGTGCGCGAACCGAACTCGGTGCGCGGATCGACTTTCAAAGTGGTGCGTGCGTCTGCCATCGGACGCGACAGGATAGAGAATCGGCGCGCAAAGCAGTCTGTGGCAAGCTCTACGGGTGGCCGACGAAGCCAAGATCCCCAAAGGACGGATCCGCAGATCGGCCAAATTGGGGTCGATCATCGGGACGCAGGGAGCCCGTTACGCGGGCACCAAGGCGGCCAACGTGGCCCGCTCGGAGGAGTCGGGCCAGGAGAAGCTCGAGCAGCGCCATCTGGAAACGGCGATGAAGATGGTCGGCGCGCTGGGCCAGATGAAAGGCGCGGCGATGAAGCTCGGCCAGTTCGCCTCCTTCATCGACACGGAATTCATCCCCGAGGAGTACCGCGAGATCTACCAAGAGCAGCTGGGCAAACTGCGCAGCGAGGCTCCCGCGATGCCCTGGGACCAGGTCGTCAAGGTGCTGGAAGAGGAGTACGACGGCGAACCGCTCTCCGACTACTTTGCCGAGATCGACCATGAGGCGTTCGCCGCCGCCTCGATCGGCCAGGTGCACAAAGCGGAGCTGCTCGACGGGCGCCGGGTCGCGGTGAAGATCCAGTACCCGGGGATCGCCGAGGCGATGGAGGCCGACCTGCGGAACGCCGGGACGATCGTGCGGCTTGCCCGGGCGATCGCGCCGGGCCTCGACGCGAAGGCGATCGCCGAGGAGATCCGCGAGCGGATGATGGAGGAGCTCGATTACGAGTACGAGGCCCAGAACCAGCGCATCTTCTCGCGCGCCTACCGCGAACATCCGTTCATCTATGTGCCGGAAGTCGTGACCCGGATCTCGCGCCGGCGCGTCCTCGTCACCGAGCTGGTCGAGGGGATCGGCTTCGACGCGATCAAGGAACTGCCGCACGAGGAGCGCAGCCGCTTCGGCGAGATCGTCTTCCGCGGCAGCTTCGGCTCGATCTACCACCTGCAGCAGTTCAACTCCGACCCCCATCCCGGCAACTACATCCTGATGGACGACGGGCGGGTCGCCTTCCTCGACTTCGGGATGACGAAGAAGATGGACCGCGAGCAGATCCTGCTCGAGCAGCGGGCTTTCGACGCGGCCTCGCGCGACGACCCGGAGGCGTTCCGGGAGGCGCTGCACGATCTCGGTTTCGTGAAAAACCCGTCGAAGCTCGACGCCGAACGGCTGCTCGACCACATGCACGCGATCGGCGGCTGGTACGTCGAAGACCGCGAGGTGGAAGTCGACGCGAGGATCGTGATGAAGATCATCGAGTCGACCAACGACCCGCGCTCGGAGTACTTCGACCTGATGCGGCGCGAGTCGATCCCGGCCGACGAGCTGATGGGGCGGCGGATGGAGATCGGCGTAGTCGCCGTGCTCGGCCAGCTGCGGGCGAAACGCAACTGGCACCGGATCCTGCGCGAGTGGGTCTACGCCGACGCGCCCTCGACCGAGCTCGGCCGCCAGGAGTGGGAGTACTTCGAGGAGCGGGGACTAAAGCGGACGCCGGGTCTGGCCGAAACTCCCTGAATGAAACGCATCCGCCGCGGCTGGGCGCTCACGAAGAAAAGCTGGGCGCTCCTCAACTCGCACCGTGAACTCGTCCGCTTCCCGCTCTTCGGCGGGATCGCCACGATCATCCTCGGGCTGATCTTCCTCGGGCCGGGGGCCTTCGCGCTCGACCAGCACTCCTACGGGATCGGCGTGCCGCTGATCGTGATCGGGATCTACGTCCTCAGCGTGGTCGGCATCTACTTCAGCGTCGGGCTCGCGGCCTGCGCGGACCGGATCTTCCGCGGCGAGAGCGGCGCCTTCGGCGACGGCATCGCGGTCGCGAACTCCCGCTTCGGAGCGATCTGCGGCTGGGCGGCACTCTCCACCGCGATCGCGGTGGTCATCGGCCTGCTGGAGAACCAGGGCGGCGCGCTCGGCGACATCGCCGGCCGCCTGGTCGGCGCGGCCTGGTCCCTGGTCACCTTCCTGGCGGTGCCGGTGATCGCGATCGAGGGCACCGGCCCGTTCCCGACCCTCAAACGCTCCGCCGCGCTCTTCCGCGAACGCTGGGGTCAGCAGATCACCGGCAACATCGCGATCGGCGGCGTCGTCTTCCTGCTCGGCTTCCTGCCGGGAATCGTGCTGATCGTCGTCGGCGTCGTCATCTGGCCCTCGGTCGGCTTCCTCGGCGCGGTCCTGCTGGTGATCGGCGCGCTGACGATCTGCGTCGCGCTCCTCGTCTCCAAGGCGCTCAGCGGCATCTTCGGCGTCGCCCTCTACCGCTATGCCACCGAAGGCGAGGTGGTCGGCGGCTTCACCCAGGACGACCTGGAGAGCGCCGTCCGCCCGAAGCGCGGCCGCAAGTCCGCCGGCCCCGCTCCCGGCACCGTCTGAGATGTGCCGCGAAGCGAGCGGCGAGGCGCCCGCGCCGGCGG
>JBOGYZ010000174.1:0-4808 GCA_050697015.1 Solirubrobacterales bacterium | reverse complement strand
GTCCTGGCCGAAGCTCGGCGAGAACACCACGTTGTCCAGGTTGATGGCGCTGGAGACGAAGGTCGCGGCGGTGCTCGTCCCATATGGGGCCAGCGGCGCTTCTTCCATGAATTCCTTGTCGAGCTGGGCGTATTCGGCTTCCTGCTGCGGCCCGACCGGTTCTTCGCCGAGTTCGGCGATCTTCTTGCTCAGGGTCGGATCGGCGAAGCGCGGCAGGTTGGTGCCGTTCGTCGGCGCGATCGACTCTTCGGAGAGAAGCGGCTGGAAGAAACCGTTCGGGCTCGGGTATTCGAGGAACCAGTTGGCCCAGCCGGTGTCGAGTTCCGGGGTCGAGGAGTTCGTGATCACGGTGAAGTAGTTGTCCGGCGAGAGGATCTTCAGTTCGGCGTTGAAGCCGAGTTCCTTCAGCACGCCCTGGTAGTAGGTGCCGGCATCGTCGGAGGGCGATTCGCTGTTGGTCCAGACGACGATGTCTTTGTCGGACGGATTCGCTTCGGCGATCAGTTCCTTCGCCTTCTTCAGGTCGTGCGGGTAGAGGTTCAACTTCTTGTAGCCGGGCATGCCGGGCGGCAGGATCTGCTGGCCGGCTTCGAGGCGCCCGGAGTAGATCCGTTCCAGCGCCCGCGGGTCGATCGCGTAGTTGACCGCCTGGCGCACCTTGACGTCATCGAACGGCGCCTGGGTCGTGTTCATCCAGAAGAAGTAGTTGCTGAAGGTCGGCTCGATCCGGAACTGGCTGCCTTCGTATTTCGATTTGACGTCCTGGTAGCGGTCGGGCGGGACTTCGTTGCCCATCCAGTCGAGCTTGCCCGATTCGATGTAGTTGACCTCGGTCTGCGGGTTGCGCAGGACCTGGATCTTGATCTTGTCGACGTGGCCCGAGGGGATTTCCGGCATCAGCTTCTCGTTGTTCTTCGCCCACTGGGGGTTGCGTTCGTATTCCCAGTTGCTGCCGACCTTGACGGAGGAGATGACGTACGGGCCGGTCGCGGGCGGCGGTTCGGCGGTGAGGTCTTCGTTTGGCGTCTTCGCCGGGAGCAGCGCCACGTAGGGAAGCGCGAGCTCGGACTCGAAGCTGCCGTCGGGGTTTTCCAGGTGGATGGTGATCTTGCCGGTCTTGTCGTCGGTTTCGACGCCGGGGATCCCGCCCTGCTTCGTCTTCAGGAACTTCGCCGCGCCGACGATCCCTTCGTAGAACGGCGAGCCGCCGGAGTTGAGGATGAAGGCGCGTTCCAGCGAGTGGGTGAAGTCGCTCGCCACGACCGGTCCGCCGTTGGAGTACTTCAGCCCCTTGCGCAAAGTCAGTTCGTAGGTCTTGCCGCCGTCGCTCACCTTGGGGAGCGCTTCCGCGAGTCCGGGGATCACCCGACCGCTCGCCTGCCCGTTTTCGTGGGCGTAGGTCAGCAGCGGGATGTAGGTGTCGTAGGTGGCGGTCCAGCCTTCCAGCGTGTGGGACAGCGCCGGGTCGAGGTAGTCCGGGAAGGACGCGTAGGCGCCCAGCAGGGTGCCGCCTTCGTTGCCCGCGGAGCCGGTGGTGGAGGAATCGGAGCTCGAGCTGCCGCCGCCCCCGCAAGCGGACAGTCCGAGGGCCGCGAGCGCGCAGGCCGCAACGAAAAAAGCCTTTCTGAGTCCCATCAAGGCCGCCTTCGGCAGATGAGGGCGCGACCTTTAGCCCTGCGGCGAAGTGCCCGTCGGATCGGCTTCGAATCCGCTCTCTCCCGGGGCCGAGCGGGCCGCCTCCGCCGGGCCGAGGCGCTCGCTGATCTCGGCCCGGATCCGGCGCACCAGTTCGACCGTCGCCTCGCGCAGCCCGTCGAGGTCCTCGGCCACGGTCCGCTGCCCCAGGAGGCTCACGCAGAGCGTGCCTTCGACGTACTCGAAGGCGAAGCCCTTCGGTGCCTGTTCGATCAGGAACACGATGAAGGCCGGCGAGAACAGCTCGTGGAACCAGATGTCATCGCGCTGCGGCGCCGCGTAGACGCGGTAGTGCTGGTCGAATTCGGCGCTGCCGAGGTCGACCTTGGAGCCGTTCCCGATCAGCCCGAGCGCGGCCCGTCCGAGCAGGTGCTGATCCTCGACCCGGTGGCAGAGCATCCAGGGCACGAACCGCTTCGCCTTCGGCACGTGCGTCACGGCCACCGTGAAATGCCCGCCGTCGCGGTCGATCAGCGCAACCCTCGCTTCCACATATTTCGAGAGCCAGCCGCCGGCCAGCGCGTCGACCGCGTGCACCTCGCCCTCGGCCAGGAGCGGCGTCGTGCGCGGCAGGTGGACGCCGTCTTCGACGCTCAGCCCGTGCGCGCCCGCCCAAGCGGTGAGTCCCTCTGCCCCGTTCTCGTTTCCCATGCCATCCGTATACCACTCGATACTTCCGCGCGATGGCACGACGCAAGCCGGTCAAACACGCTTCGCGCGAGGTGATCGCGGTCGCCCGCGGCTCCTCGAAGACCCACGCCCACCTGCGCCGCCGCCTCGCGATCATCTTCGGCACCACCGCCGTCTTCGCGGTGGTCTGCACGCTCGTCGTCTACTTCACCGAGCACAACGCGAAGGGCACCGAAATCCACTCGCTCTTCGACGCCTTCCTCTTCGCCACCTCGCAGCTCCTCACCGGCTCCTCGGTCGCCAACCCGGCGACGGGCCTCGGCAAGGTGTTGGAGCTGGTCTTCGACCTTTGGGCGATCTTTGTCGTCGCCTCGTTGGCGGGCTCCTTCGGCGCCTTCTTCCACGCGCGCAGCAAAGAGCTGAACGCGGAGATGGAGAAGGCGGAGCACGCCCTGCACCGCGAGGGCGAGCCCCGCGCGGGCTAGCGGGGCGGCGGGTTCGCCGGCCTACCATCGATGGGTGCCGATGGCGCTCGGACAAAGGCTTCTCTTCCACCACGCGGCGCGCGGGGGTGGCATCGTCGTGCTCCTGGCGGTCGCCGCCGCGATCCTCCTGATCCGCTTCTGGCCCGCGATCGTCCGCTGGTGGGAGAACC
Organism: Solirubrobacterales bacterium; assembly: GCA_050697015.1. Taxonomy (GTDB): domain Bacteria; phylum Actinomycetota; class Thermoleophilia; order Solirubrobacterales; family 70-9; genus VAYN01. The sequence goes on along the minus strand of JBOGYZ010000174.1, from coordinate 1,828 downwards.
GCTAGCCCACACGGATGAGTTCGCAGAAACCCGCGGTATGCGCGGAAAAGTGCGAACTCACCGCCGAGCGCCGCGCAAATGCAGATCGTTAGCCTGAGGACCGATGCCAGCGCCGAGCCGCGACGAAGCCTGGGAGCTCTTCTGCCAGTGGACCGAGTCCGAGTCCCTGCGGCGGCACGTGCTTGGGGTCGAAGCGGCGATGCGCGCCTACGCCGAGCGCTACGGCGAGGACCCAGAGCTGTGGGCGGCGACCGGCATCCTCCATGACCTCGACTACGAGAAGCATCCGGACCTGGAGACCGGCCACCCGCGCGTGGCGCTGGCGCTCTTCGAGGAACTGGATTACCCGCCGGAGCTGATCGACGCGGTCGCGGGGCACGCGCCCTACCTCGGAGTACCACGGGAGACGCGGATGTCGAAGGCGCTCTTCGCGGTCGACGAGTTGACCGGCTTCATCGCCGCGGTGGCGCTGGTGCGGCCGACCGGGATCGCCGGAATGTCCCCGAAGTCGGTGAAGAAGAAGATGAAGCAGCCGAGCTTCGCCGCCGCCGTCAGCCGCGACGACATGCGGCTCGGCGCCGCGGAGCTGGGCGAGGATTTCGACGAGCACCTGGCCTTCGTGATCGCCGCGCTCGAACCCCGCGCCGAGGAGCTCGGCCTGACCGGTGAGACCGCGCCCGCCGGTGACGCCGCCGCCGGCGGATGATCGATTCCTGATTCGCGTGTGACCGGGGGCGGGCCTGGCCAAGCAGATCAAGGACGCAGGGCGCAGCCTTTGCTGGTGGCAAAGGCACGCCCGAGGACGCCGAGATGCGAAGCGCCAGGCACGTCATCCGGGCGTGCGGGAATCAGGAATCGATCATCTACGAATAGGATCAGGCCTTGGCCATTTACAACGTCACCGTCCGAGCCGAGTTCAGTGAGTCGACGATCGACGAGCTGACCGCCCACGGCCTCTACTGGGTCCAAGGCGCCGCCGACGAGGAAGGCACCATGCGCCGCCGTCATCACCTGCGCGTGCAGGCCGACAACTGCGACGACGCGGTGGAACGCGCCCGCAAGGACGTCGAAGACGCCGGCGGCGACGGGACGCTGGTCGAGTGCGGCGGGCCCGTCTACACCTGACTTGAGCGCATCGCCTTGACCCGGCGTGGGTTAATAGGGACATGCTCTGGCAGAGACCCGGTCGACGTGCCCTGATCGCCACCCTCACCGTGGTGGCGGCGCTCCTCCCCGTCTCCTCGATCGTCGCGGTCTCGGCGCTCGGGGACGCGCCTGGCGGAGGCGGCAACAGCGGCGCCGGACCGGCCATCGTCGGCTTCTCCCCGCACGAAGGGACGCTCGCCGGCGGCATCGTCGTCCACATCAGCGGCGGCGGCTTCACCGACGTCAGCGGGGTCTCGTTCGGCGGCCACAAGGCGCGGTCGTTCGACGTCAAATCGGACAACGTGATCGACGCGGTGACGCCAGCGGTGCCGCGCGGGAACAAGGTCCGCATCCACATCGCCGCCGCGGGCGGCGCGGCGACCAGCAACGCGACCTTCGCTTTCATCGGCTGCCACGTGCCGCGGTTGAAGGGCGACACGGTGAGCCGGGCGAGGCGGGAGATCGCCGCGGCGGGCTGCAAGACCGGGCAGGTGCGGCGCGCGAGCGGCGCGAGCGGGTCATTGCGGGTGGTCAGCGTGAACCCCCGCCCCGGCACCTGGCTCGACCCCGGCGCCCGCGTCGTCATCAGCGTCCGGTAGATCGCGGGAAGGGACAGGAGCCCGCAAGCGGGCGCCCGGGAAAGGGAAGGGCCGTCTCGGCCACGGCCCTGGCAGGCTGTGGC
>JBOGYZ010000173.1:0-4399 GCA_050697015.1 Solirubrobacterales bacterium | reverse complement strand
GTTTTCGGCCCGTCAACGCAGGGCTTCGAGGCCGGCGAGGGCTACGCGGGTCGCGCGGGTGAGGCGGGCGTCGAGGTCGAGCAGGGAGTGGCCGATCTTCGGCTCGCGCTTGTAGAGGTCGGCGAGGGGCTGCGGCGGGGTGGCGATCTGGAACATCGAACCCGCCAGCAGAGCGACGTAGGAAACGAGCTCGCGGCGCTCCTCCTCGGCGAGATCGGGAAGCGGGCCGGCCAACGCCGCGGCGACGGCGTCGACCGCGCCCAGTGAGGTGAGCTTGTAGGCGTGGACCGCCTCGACCGAGGCGTGGCGCTCCAGGTTGAGCGCGGTGTGCGGGATCAGGTCGCAGAGGAGCGGGCGCCTGACAAAGCTCGTCGCCAGGGCGGCGGCGACCGCGTCGGGCTCGCCCGCCGCGAGCTCCGCCAGCGCGGCGGTCGTCGCTTCCTGCCACGCGCCCCATTCGCGCCCGGTCAGCTCGAGGAAGATCTGCTCGCGGGTCTCGAAATAGCGCAGCAGCGCCGACTTGTGGATGCCGACGGCGCGTGCGATCTCCGAGAGGGTCACCGCGCGGACGCCGTCGCGGCGGGCGAGTGCGGCGGCCGCGGCAAGGATCGCCTCGCGGCGCTGCTCCTTCTGCTCGGGGCGCCGGGCTCGTTGGAAGTCCTCGGCCGCTGCCTGGGTCTTGCTCGCCATGCCCCCTAGCGTATCTAACGCAACGGTGGTAACTTAATAACGAAACACTGTTCTCTTAGTTAGGAGCTCCCCATGCCCGCTGGTTCCCCCACCGTCTTCTTCCTCACCGGCTCGAGCCGCGGCCTCGGCCGCGCGATCGCCGACGCCGTCCTCGGCGCCGGCCACCTGCTCGTCGCCACCGCCCGCAACCCCGAGTCGCTCGACGACCTCGTCGCCGCCCACCCCGACCAGGTGCTGGCGCTGGCGCTCGACGTCACCGACCCCACCGCCGCGGAAGCCGCGATCGCCGCCGGCCGCGAGCGCTTCGGCCGAATCGACGTCGTCGTCAACAACGCGGGATACGCCGACCTTGCCGCGATCGAGGACGTCGACCCCGCCGCCTTCCGCGCCCAGATCGACACCAACCTCTTCGGCGTCGTCAACGTCACCAAGGCGGCGCTCACGGTTCTGCGCGAGCAGGGCGGCGGCCACGTCATCCAGGTCTCCTCGATCGGCGGCCGCCTCGCCACCCCCGGCCTCGCCGCCTACCAGTCGGCGAAGTGGGCGGTCGGCGGCTTCTCCTCCGTCCTCGCCGCGGAGGTCGCTCCGCTCGGCATCAAGGTCACGGTGCTGGAGCCGGGCGGCATGCAGACCGACTGGGCCGGATCGTCGATGAGCATCCCGCCGATCTCCGAGCCCTACGCGCCGACGGTAGGCCGCAGCGCGGCGATGCACAACACCGAGACCCTCGCCCTCGGCGACCCGGCGAAGGTCGCCCAGGTCGTCCTCCAGGTGGCGGCGATGGACGACCCGCCCCTGCGCCTGATCCTCGGCAGCGAGGCTTACGCCTACGCGACCGCCGCGGCCCGCGCCCAGGCCGAGTCAGACGAGCGTTTGCACGACCTCACGGTCTCCACCGACCGCGACGACGCCACCGCCGCCGACCGCGACCCCCTCGGCACGCGCGCATAGCGCCAGCAGCGCCGAGCGTACGGGCGGACCGCTCAAGGATCTCCGTGTCGAGTTTGGGTTGCTCAGCAACCGAAACTCGACACGGACAATCCTGACTGGTCGTGTGTCGAGCTCATGGCGGGCCGGGTGACCCTACGGGGCGGCGCGGATCAGCTTCTTGTTGACGAACTCGTCGGCGCCGTAGTTGCCGAGCTCGCGGCCGAAGCCGGAGCGCTTGAAGCCGCCGAAGGGGAGCTCGGCGCCGTCGGCGCCGACCAGGTTGACGTAGACCATGCCCGCTTCGATCTGGTTGGCGACCCGCTCGGCCTGGGCCTTGTCGTTGGTCATCAGGTAGGAGCCGAGACCGAACTGGGTGTCGTTGGCGAGCGCCACCGCCTCCTCCTCGGAGGCGACCTTGTAGACCTGGGCGACCGGGCCGAAGAACTCTTCCTGGGACGCCTCGTCGCCGGGCTTGATCCCGGTGAGGATCGTCGGTTCGAAGAAGTTGCCGTCGCGCTTCCCGCCGACCAGCACTTCGGCACCGTTGTCGATCGCGCGTTTGACCTGGTCCTCCAGGCGGTCGGCCGCGGTCTTCGAGGAGAGCGGGCCGACGGCGGTGCTTTCCTGGGTCGGGTCACCGGTCTGGGCCCCCTCGACCTGCTCCTTGAACTTGGCGAGGAAATCGTCGTAGAGGTCCTCGGTGACGATGAACCGCTTCGCCGCGTTGCAGGACTGGCCGGTGTTGTCGAGGCGCGCTTCCGCGGCCTGCTGGGCGACCGCGCCGATGTCATCGGTGCCGAGGACGATGAAGGGGTCCGACCCGCCCATCTCCAGCACGACCTTCTTCAGGTTACGGCCGGCGATCTCGGCGACCGCGGCACCCGCCCGCTCGGAGCCGGTGACCGACACACCGTGCACGCGAGGATCGCCGATCACCCACTCGATCTGGTCGTTGGTCGCGTAGATGTTCTGGTAGACGCCCGTCGGCGCGCCCGCGTCGTCATAGATCTTCTGGATCGCCTCGGCCGATTCCGGACACTGCGGCGCGTGCTTCAGCAGGATCGGGTTGCCGATGACGATGTTCGGGCCGGCGAAGCGGGCCACCTGGTAGTAGGGGAAGTTCCACGGCATGATCCCGAGCAGAGGCCCGAAGGCGCTCCGCCGCACGATCGCGGTGCCGTCGCCGCCGAAGTGCTTGACCTCTTCGTCGGCCATGATTTCCTCGGCGTTGTCGGCGTAGAAGGCATAGATTTCGCCGCAGAAGTCGACCTCCATCAGGGCCTGCTCGACCGGCTTGCCCATCTCGCCGACGATGATCCGGGCGAGCTCCTCGCGCCGCTCGGAGTGCAGCTCGCCGACCTTGCGGATCAACGCGGCGCGTTCGGCGACCGTGCTCGAGGGCGTCCAGTTCCGGTACGCCTCGTCGGCGCGTCCGATCGCCGCCCGCAGCTCGTCGTCGGTGATCGTCGGGTACTCCTTGATCGTCTCCCCGGTGGCGGGGTTGACTACGGCGTAATCGCTCATCTGGGTTCCTCGCGCTGAAGTTTTGACTTGTTGTTGACCTGGGATTCTTGACTGCCCATTTCCCGGTGGGCAGCTACCCCGTTGAGGGCCTACAAAGAACCTATCCGGTCAGCTCGGTGGGCTCGCGCCAGTCTGTACAGGCCGGGCGGGATCACGACTCCACTGCGACCAAGAGCCGGCGAAGAGCCGGCCTTGCCCGAGACCCGCCTGCTCCATCGCCAGCAGGTTGTGGCAGGCGGTGACGCCGGAGCCGCAGTAGGAGATGACGTCGGCGTCGCCGAAGTCGAAGCGGGCGCGCAGCTCCTCGACCGGGAGCAGACGGCCGTCGGCATCGAGGTTCTCGCGGCAGGGGACGCTGAGCGCGCCGGGGATGTGGCCGGCCTGCGGATCGAGGTCGTCGGGTTCGCCTTCAAAGCGCTCGCGCCGGCGGGCGTCGATGAGGACGGGACCGGCCGAGGTCTCAGCGACGGCGGCGACCTCGTCGATGCCGACGAGCCGCTCGGCGGGCCACTCGCGAGCGGTGAAGTCGGCGGGCTCGTGGTCCGCCGAGGTCGTCTCGAGCGCCCCGCGCCAGGCCCCCAGACCGCCATCGAGCAGCGCCGCCTCGTGGCCGGTCACGCGCAGCATCCAGACGAGGCGGCCGGCGATCACTCCGCCGGCGTCGTCGTAGGCGACCACGGTGTCGTCGTCGCCGATCCCGAGCGCCGCCATCGCCGTGGCGAAGGCCTCCAGCTCGGGGAGCGGATGGCGTCCCGCGTCGGCGGGATCGGCGTGACAGGTCAGCGCGGTGTCGAGGTCGACGAAGACCGCGCCGGGGACGTGGCCGCCCTCGTAGGCGGCGCGGCCCGAGCGCCCGTCGACGTACCAGCGGCAGTCGGCGAAGACGACCTCGCCGCGGTGCGCCTCGACCCAGTCGATTTCGACGAACGGTGCGATCACGGCCACGCATCCTAGGCTTGGGCGATGCCCGACCCGCGCACGAACCGCGAGCGGATGCTCGCCGGGGACCTCTACGTCGCCGAGGACCCCGAGCTGGCGGCGGCGATGCGCCGCGCGAGCCGCCTCGCCGACGAATACAACGCGCTCGCGCCGCGCGACCCGGACGCCGCCCGGGAGATCCTCGCCGCGCTCCTCGGCGGCCTCGGCGAGGACGCCTGGGTGCGCGCCCCCATATATGTGGACTACGGCGAGCACCTGACCATCGGCGCGCGGACCTTCGTCAACTTCAACCTCGTCGCGCTCGACGTGGCGCCGA